>NZ_JBHIRJ010000001.1:0-360208 GCF_042197045.1 Bartonella sp. AA74HLJMH | reverse complement strand
TCTTCCCATGATCAACGTGACCAATCGTACCAATATTAACATGCGGTTTTGTTCGTTCAAACTTGCTCTTCGCCATTGCTATTAATCTCTTGTTTTATTCCCTATTTTTATTAGCACCTAGGGACAGTTCTGCAAAACTTAAGTCTGACCAGACTGTAAACAGCCCAATCACCACAACTCTTAGACGGAAAACCCCACCAAATCTATAAATGGAATATCCTCCATCATACCTATTTGCCCAATCATCAACAACCATTTGGAGCGGGTAGCGGGAATCGAACCCGCATATTCAGCTTGGAAGGCTGCTGCTCTACCATTGAGCTATACCCGCATGACCCACTTACTAACTCTCCTTCGATGAATGGTGGAGGGGGTTGGATTCGAACCAACGTAGCATACACAACGGATTTACAGTCCGCCCCCTTTAACCACTCGGGCACCCCTCCATTACACCGATAAAGTCGCGCAATGAGACATCACGACAACCATCTTGAATACCCATTCAATTCAATCTGATTGCGAAGTGGTTATGACGATTACTATTGTATCTGTCAACAGAATAAATACAATTCTGTACAAATTTCCTGCTCATAATTTTAAATCATAGATTTTTTCTCTCTATTTTTCTTATTAACACGTTATAAAGAAGCTATGAAAGAAAAAACATCACAAAATTCTCATTATGCTCGTTTGCGTCGCCGATATCGCGATACAAAAGGCTCTCCTTCTCGATCTTTTACACACCCAAAGAAGAAAGCTGCTTCTTTACAGCAAGAGATCATTCATCTTTATGGCATTCATTCTGTTCAGGCTGCTTTAGAAAACCCAAAAAGAATTTTAAAATGTCTTTACGTTACACAAAATGCCTTAAAACGATTAAATATATCCGAATCAGATTATCCTTGCTCTGTTACATTATGCACCCCCAAATATCTTGATTCGCTTGTTGGAAGTGAGGCTGTTCATCAAGGTATTGTTTTGGAAACTCTCCCCCTCAAACCATGCAAACTGTCGGAACTAACCAATACTGATCTGGTCATTGTCATGGATCAAATTACCGATCCACATAATGTTGGCGCTATTATGCGCTCTGCAGTTGCATTGAAAGCTAAAGCACTTATTACAACTTGCCGTCACTCTCCCCACGAAAGCGGTGTTCTTGCGAAAGCGGCATCCGGAGCTCTGGAAATGATTCATTATATTACCGTACGAAACCTTGCTGAAGCTCTTCAAGAACTTCATCAAACAGGTTTTACAAGCTTTGGTCTCGATTCAGAAGGTGACCAACCTCTAGAAACAGCATTAACAGGGAATAAAATTGCTCTTGTTTTAGGAGCAGAAGGTAAAGGTTTACGTAAAAAAACACGCGAAACCGTTTGCGCTTTAACACGCCTTGACATGCCTGGAAATATTAAATCATTAAATGTTTCAAATGCAGCAACAATAGCTCTTTATGTGGCACATCAATATCTTAGATTCTAGTTTTTAATTTTTTGTGAAACATCAAAAAAACCAACCAACAAAAAACCCGCAAAAAACCCGCCAATATGAGCTTCCCATGCTATTGAGATGCCATTTTCTTCAAACAAAATAGAAGAAATACCTATGATCAAATCAGTCGTCAGCCATACACTCATATAAACAAGAACCCCCTTAGAACACAGAGCTTTTTTGACAGATAATAAAGGTCCTAAAAGTTTTTCGTTCTGCGCATTGACAGCTAGATTACCACTAGGAAAACCGTAACGTGCAATAGCACCCATCATTCCAGATACGGCACCTGACGCCCCAATAAGTGATATGGTACTTTCTTGATGAAATGTAAAATAAGTCAAAACAGAAATAACTGCCGTTAACACCCAAAAAATTAAAAAACGTAAAACACCAAAATGCCTTGCTAAAGGAGAGCCGAAAACCAAAAGCCAAACCATATTAAGAGCAACATGTTTAAAACTACTATGCATAAATGAATAACTCACCATGGTATAACAAAATGCTACAGGATCCCTCTTAAACAATGCTGGTATAAATGAAAAAAGCTCAAGGCTTTCAACATAAACCTGATGAGAAAAAAAATACTGAGAAATGCAATAAAGACAAAAACAAAATGCTATCAAAACAACTATAATAAATGGAACATTCAATAAGGGTTCTTTAGGTTGTTTTGGCAATCGGGAAACATCATTATGTTGGTGACTAGAAACTTTCATTGTATAAAATCTCGTATTTTTTAGAAAATGGGTTATACTTTATACAAAATAAATATACCATTCCCAGTGATGCAGAATCTTCTCAACGCCTCTTCGAACCCCCTTTTTAAATTTTCAATAGCTCTACATGAAAACACGTGTATTTTATACAAAAGATTTTAAAAAGCATGGATATCAAGAATATGATTTACAAACTTAGTGGTATCCCGCTTACTTAAATGTGAAGTTACCATGCAATATACAAGAACTTACGAATAGACAAACTCACTTATGAGGTGGTGTATAATAAAAATATATAAACATTATTTTCTTACTAGAAATATATTGATTATTGCATTTTTTAACCACGCTATACTTCGATTGATAAACTTTAAAGAATCTTAAATCTCAATTTTTCCATTAATATGGCCTGCATTGCTTCTATGCTTTGAACGAAAAACGACATCTCTATGAGAAAAAATACCAATACAGCGTTCTCTAGATATAATAATTAGTGTTTCATGATAAATTACTTACTTGATAATCTGTTTCCCTCATACATGCAAAAGCGTCAATTCATCTCTTTAACAAATATAAACAAGCCTTTCATTTCAATCTTTAACAGATATAATTCAAGAACTGTCTCTTATGAAACACTTAAAAAATATGTTGATTCTAATGATGCATCTTTGAATTTAAACAGTTCATGACGGAATTTTTTATTCCTTTTTTAGACAGTGTTATTGACACATCCGCCACTTGTAACGCGCAAGAGAATAGTTTGGATTATTCAATATAAAAAAAATTAAATGAGGTAATCATAGGAATTTGCTATTAAGTTGTAAAATGATAAAGGACCATTATAAATCAATGTATTATAAATAGATAACACACTAATTATTGAAGAGGAAGATCTTGAGCATTCTGCTTGCAATCCTTTAACCACACATCATAAATAGGATGCTCAACAGCGTTCAAACCAGGACTATCTGCAAACATCCATCCCGTAAAAATACGCCGTACTTTTTTATCTAATGTTACTTCATTGACTTCAACAAAACCAGTTGTACGCGTGGGTTCATCTTTAGAGCTCGTATAACACGCACGTGGTGTTACCTGTAATGCACCGTACTGATAAATTTTACCAAGAGTAACTTCAAAACGTGTTGTCCGTCCCGTGATTTTGTCAAGACCTGCAAAAACAGCAATTCCATTGCTAATACGCTCAGCCCGCACCCCATTATTTAAGGATAAAAACACTAAAATTCCCATTAAAAAAATATATATAAAATGCCTCACCCCTAACAATAAAAAAAATCTCATCATATCAAAATCAATCGCACCTTAAAAAATAATTCTTTTCATAACATAGAGTCAAATAAGACAAAAATACACACGCACATTAAAACATGTTATTTTTTAGGTGACCACGCATCATAATCTTCATGCACACAAAAACGCTCTCCATTGGAGGTGATAGCTCCCTTTGGTCGATAGCCCTCACTTGTTCCTGTCATATTTGCAACATGAGGCTTTTCCCATTCATAAGGATGATAATCCTCTTGTGTTGGTGGACACTCACAGCGATGATGAATCCAGCCATGCCAACCTGGTGGAATAGTAGAGGCCTCAGAATAGTCTTTATAGATAACCCAACGGTGCGGATAACCATCCTTATGAAGTCCTCCTTCATAATATATATTTCCAAACTGATCTTCCCCTATCCGCTTACCTTTGCGCCATGTGAAAAAACGCGTACCAATGGTATTACCATTCCACCATGTGAAGATTTGCTTAAAAAAACGAGCCATCTGCTATTCCATTCATTTAGTGCGCTCATGAAATTAATCGTTGGAATAAAATTATTAACGATTGAAATTATCGAAAAAGTTACTAGTAAATTCAACTACAATTCCAATTGATAGGTTAACGTGCTATCCTTTAATTTCAAGAAGATATCATATGTATGGCTTCTTCTCCACCCCATAAAATTTAATCTATGCCAAGTTTCATCTTAACCAATTCATTAACAGCTTGGGGATTTGCCTTACCACCTGTTACTTTCATTACCTGTCCAACAAACCAACCAGCTAAAGCAGGTTTGTGCTTTGCTTGCGCAACTTTATCAGAATTATTGGCAACGATCTCATCAACAGCTCTTTCAATAGCCTTTGTATCCGTTACCTGCTTCATATTTCGTTCTTCTACAATTTGGCGTGCATCTCCCCCCTCATTCCAAATAATCTCAAAAAGATCTTTGGCAATTTTTCCAGAAATAACTCCTTCTTTTATAAGATCAATAATGCTTCCCAATTGATTTGGCGATACTGGTGACTCTTCAATCTCACGATTATCTTTATTTAAAGCCCCTAAAAGGTCGTTAATCACCCAATTGGCAACTATTTTTCCATCACGCCCACGTGCTACTTCTTCAAAATAATCAGCAATAGCCTTTTCTGTCACAAGAATGGAAGCATCATACACTGTCAATCCCATTTCCTTAACAAAACGTGCTTTTATAGCGTCAGGCAATTCTGGTAAGTCCGCTGCCAAAGCATCCACAAATGCTTGATCAAATTCTAATGGTAAAAGATCAGGATCAGGAAAATAACGATAGTCATGCGCTTCTTCCTTTGAGCGCATAGAACGCGTTTCACCTTTAGCGGCATCAAAAAGCCGAGTCTCTTGATCTATGACGCCTCCATCTTCTAAAATTGCGATCTGACGACGCGCTTCATATTCAATTGCTTGACCAATAAAGCGAATAGAATTAACATTTTTAATTTCACAGCGCGTTCCAAAATCTTCACCAGGACGACGAACAGATACATTGACATCTGCACGCATAGAACCTTCATCCATATTGCCATCGCAAGTGCCCAAATAACGAACAATCGTACGCAATTTTGTCATATAGGCTTTGGCTTCATCTGATGAGCGCATATCAGGCTTGGAAACAATTTCCATAAGAGCAACACCAGAACGATTAAGATCTACAAAAGACATCGTTGGATGTTGATCGTGCATCGATTTTCCAGCATCCTGTTCAAGATGCAACCTCTCAATTCCCACTTCAATATCCTCAAATTGGCCATTCGAATCTGGACCAACAGATATAATAATCTTTCCCTCTCCTACAATGGGATAGCGAAATTGAGAAATCTGATACCCCTGCGGTAAATCTGGATAAAAATAGTTTTTGCGATCAAAAACAGATTTTAAATTAATATGCGCCTTTAATCCTAACCCCGTTCGAACCGCTTGACGAACACATTCTTGATTAAGAACAGGCAACATACCTGGCATGGCTGCATCAATAAGTGATACATGATTGTTCGGCTCTGCACCAAATTTGGTTGATGCTCCTGAAAAAAGTTTCGAATTTGATATGATTTGCGCATGAACTTCCATGCCAATGATGACTTCCCAATCACCTGTAACTCCAGAAATAAAACGCTTAGAATCAGGAGTACGCGTATCAATGATGCTCATTGCCAATCCACTACCAATATTTTAAAATTCACTCATGGCTTATCTAAAACCATTCTCTCAGTGCAATCCTAGGATATAAATCTTACAACACAAGCCCGATTTTATCGGGCTTGTGTTGTTTGCATAAATATTAAGCTTTTTTAGGAGCCTTTTTCTTAGCTGGTTTTTTCTCTGTAGACTTTTCTTTCACTTCAGACTTTTTCTTTGCCTGCTTTTCTTCAGGGACATCTGATTCGTCATATTCTTTCATCAACTCTTCAACCGTCACTTCTTTATCTGTGACTTTTATCTGTGCTAATAAATGATCAATGACCTTTTCTTCAAAAATCGGAGCACGTAGATTTTCAACAGCTTCCGGAGTCTTACGGAAAAAATCCATAATCTCTTTCTCTTGTCCAGGATATTGGCGAACCTGATCAAAAACTGCTGCTTTTAGCTCATCCTCACTAACTTTAACACCAACCTTCATTCCAATTTCAGAAAGCACCAAACCAAGACGAACACGACGCTGCGCAAGGACACGATATTCCTCCCGTGCCTTTTCTTCTGTAATACCTTCATCTTCAAAACTGCGCCCAGCCTTTTTCAAATCATCATTAACCTGAGCCCATATATTGTTAAACTCAACCTCTAAAAGTTCTTCAGGAATCTCAAAATTATAATCAGCATCTAAAGCATCAAGAATTTGACGCTTAACTTTTTGACGTGTCACTGAACCATATTGGCTTTCAATCTGCCCACGAACGACCTCACGTAAGCGATCTAGAGACTCTAAACCAACTTTTTGCGCTGCTTCATCATCAATTTTTAATTCATCTGGTTTAAAGACAGCTTTGACAGTAATGGCAAATTCCGCTTCCCGTCCCGCCAAATGTGCCGCACTGTAATTATCAGGAAATTTAACAAAAATCGTTTTTACATCCCCAGCTTTCACACCAACCAATTGCTCTTCAAAACCAGGAATAAATTGTTTTGACCCAAGAATCAGTTGTGCATCACTATCTGTCCCACCTTCAAATGGAACGCCTTCAAGCTTACCTTGATAATCTATGGTAATGCGATCACCTTCTTCAGAATTCCCCTCTTTTAGGGAATAATTACGCGTAGAAGAAAGGACGCGATTGACTTGATCATCAATATCCTGTTCAGGAATAGTTGCAATTTCACGAATAACCTTAATATGTTCAAAATCTTTAATGTCAATTTTTGGTAAAACTTCATACTTTAAACTAAAAGTAAAATCAGCTTTGCCATCTAGAATTTTTTCATCTTCATCTATATCAATTTTTGGCTGCATCGCTGCACGTTCATTGCGGTCTGCTAAAATAGAACGGGGTGCATCACTGAGTATCTCATTGAGAATCTCCGCCATAAAGGATTTACCATACATTTTTCGCAAATGCCCACTAGGCACTTTACCGGGACGAAAACCATTAAGCTTGATTTTTCCCTTGGTATCATCCAATCGTTCATTCAACTTTTCTTCTAAATCTTTCGCTGGAACCACGATCTTAATTTCGCGCTTCAGTCCTTCATTAAGCGTCTCGGTAACCTGCATTAAACACCTTCATTTTTCTAAGGAGAGGGATCAACCCACTCTAATAATCATTACATTCTAACACTTCGAGTGTTACATTTACCATGAAGCGGAATTTCAGACACGTAGAAATCCGTAGCACTTAAGGGATTGCTTTGGTGCGGATGGAGGGACTCGAACCCCCACGGTCTCCCGCCAGAACCTAAATCTGGTGCGTCTACCAATTTCGCCACATCCGCTCAAACTTACAAGCTAATAACCTTATACAAGCGGCGTTTCTATACCATTAATTACAGAAAAAAAGCAAACAAATATATTAAAAAAAACAAAATCTATGCTTTTCATACATAACTGCTTACGCTAAAAGTCAATTATGTTAAAGACATTTGATATCCCAATTCATATCATCGGTGGCGGTCTTGCGGGGTGTGAAGCAAGCTGGCAAATCGCTCAGTCAGGAATTTCTGTTGTTTTGCATGAAATGCGACCCGCAAAAAAATCAGATGCCCATAAAACCGATAAATTGGCAGAACTGGTTTGTTCAAATTCGTTTCGTTGCGATGATTCATTAACAAATGCCGTAGGGCTTTTACATGCTGAAATGCGATTAGCAAAATCGTTAATTATGAAAGCTGCTGATGCCAACAAAGTTCCCGCAGGTAGTGCTCTTGCTGTTGACCGTGATGGATTTTCAAAAACCGTTACGACAGCACTTGAAAACCACCCTCTTATAACAATCAAACGTGAAGAAGTTCAAGAAATTCCTAAAGCTTGGAAACATGTTGTCATTGCAACAGGCCCCCTTACATCGCCTGCACTTGCTCAAAAATTACAAGCAATAACCGGTATAAAAGCTCTTTCTTTTTTTGATGCAATTGCACCTATTATCCATACCGACAGTATTGATATCAACATTTGTTGGTATCAGTCTCGCTATGATAAAATTGGTCCTGAGGGAACAGGAAAAGATTATCTTAATTGTCCCCTCAACAAAGAACAATATGAAACATTCGTTGAAGCGTTAAAAAATGCTGAAAAAACAGAGTTTCGTAACTTTGAAAAAACGCCCTATTTTGATGGATGCCTCCCCATTGAAATTATGGCTGAGCGCGGACTTGAAACGTTAAGACATGGTCCTATGAAACCTATGGGCTTAACTAATGCCCATAACCCTACAGTTAAACCCTATGCTGTCGTTCAATTACGCCAAGATAATAAACTTGGAACGCTTTATAATATGGTCGGCTTTCAGACAAAATTGAAATATGGTGAACAAATTCGCATTTTTAGAATGATTCCCGGTCTTGAAAAAGCAGAGTTTGCGCGTCTTGGTGGTCTTCACCGCAATACCTACCTCAACTCGCCAATTATTCTTGATCAAACCCTTCGTTTAAAACAAAAAAAACAACTACGCTTTGCAGGGCAAATTACCGGATGTGAAGGTTATGTAGAATCAGCGGCAATAGGGCTTCTTGCTGGACGTTTTGCTGCTGCCGAATATCGTCATATTTCCCCTTGCCTACCCCCACAAACTACAGCATTCGGAGCCCTTTTGAATCATATTACGGGGGGACACATCATAGATGAAAAAGCAGAAACACAGTCTTTTCAGCCAATGAATATCAATTTCGGACTTTTTCCCCCTATTGCTTCTATTAAACATTCAGGGAAACGTTTACCAAGTAAAGAAAAAAAATTAGTAAAAAAACAAGCCATAACAGCGAGAGCTCTCAATGATTGTACTCAGTGGTTAGCAAATAAAGAATCAAAGAGCTCCTGTTTATAAAAAACACACGATTCGCCTCTCTCCTACTGAATAGATCTTTATAACTCTCGTGAAAAAATCATTCTAAAGCCTTTTAAAGACTGTCTCCCCCAATCAATAAATACTACCCTACGTTTCATCATTTATTCAATTATGTAGATGCTGTAAAATAACTTTTGGCTATAAAAAACTTTACCGCTATCAATAATTTAATATGATTTAATGACTAAAAACAAAATAATTATATAAACATATTATGAATAATCAAAATAAATAAATGGAAATACACAAGTAATACTGTACTATCTTTATTAATAGTTTTTATATTACGTAATGTATATTATTTTATAAGAGTAATTTTTCTGTTTTTTAACTTCCTCCCTCAAAGTTTGTGATGTTCTCTCATTTTAACTCTTGTATGATGAAGGAAAAATACTCGCTTGCATATCACAAGTGAAATAAAGATATGGAAAAAATATTTGTAGGATAGAGCTGGAGCTATCTCTCCCCTCTCAAATGCCAAGAAAAATCCCAATATTAAAAACCAAATCTGAATATCAAAAGATTTTTTTATTTCAGGATCTTATAATAAATCAATAAAATTATCCTCTTGGTGCGTCACAAGAAAGGTTGGCGTATAAGAGTAAAAGAATAAAACTATCCCTTATGCACTCGACTCAGATATCTGGGGCTAGTCGCAACATTATAGGAACTGAGAAAATAGATAGCACGGTGGCACCAACATGCACTTTTATTAAGCGTAAATGGTGATATATAATAACTTTTATGGACTTTACAGAGTTTTCCGCTTCATATTATTTACGGATCTTGTTTTGAAATAAATACCGTAACACTTCAGCGTAATAAAAGTTAATATTACATTTTATAAGCCATACCCGCGCTCAATTAATACAGTACAATATTTCATTGAAAAGACTAAAAACAATATATTTCAGCAATACATGAAAATAAAAAATATCGCAAGGATCTCAAAGTTTTATGTGAAAAACAAGCATAACACATGTGTTAAAAAAACCCGCTTATAAATAAATCGGGTTTTTTTAATGTAGCTTAAATTATTTTTTATTAACTGCTTCTTTAAGGCTTTTTCCTGCAGAAAATTTGGGTACAGAACGTGCTGGAATATCGATTTCAGCACCAGTTGAAGGATTACGCCCCTTTGTTGCAGCACGATGAGAAACTTCAAAAGTGCCAAAACCTGGAAGACGAACATCTCCCCCTGAAGCCAAAGCTTCTGTCACAGAAGCCATAAAAGCATCAACAACAGCACCAGCTTGCGCTTTCGAAACACCTGCCTTTTCAGCAACGGAGCTAACGAATTCACTTTTATTCATAAAATATTTCCTTTCCCTATATTACCTGAACATGACTTAATCATGTTATTGGTCAGTTTATTGAAAAGTACAGCAAACAGAAGTCTTATTTTTATCCAAAACATTGTTTTTTTAGCAATAATCACAGTTATTCACGGAATTTTTTACTTTTTCCAACAAAAAACAGAATAATAACCTCAACAACACCTTCTACCACCTAAAAAATGCCGTTATAAATGAGATAAGTGAATCAGTGCGCAATCTGTATCCCTTCACTATCACTGCTCTCTGACCGGATTGGCACAGCCCCTGTAGAGGGTTCTTTCCATTCAATAGTGTCTGGAAAACGAACCAAAGCGTGTTTCAAAACTTCACTCACATGATTTACCGGAATAATTTCCATATTATTTTTGACATCATCAGGAATATCAACCAAATCTTTTGCATTTTCTTCAGGAATAAGTACTTTTTTTATCCCTCCTCGAAGAGCTGCTAAGAGTTTTTCTTTTAATCCACCAATGGGTAAAACGCGTCCACGTAAAGTAATTTCACCAGTCATTGCAATATCTTTATGCACAGCTACTCCTGTAAGGACTGAAACAATTGCTGTCACCATTGCAATCCCAGCCGACGGGCCATCTTTTGGTGTCGCACCCTCTGGAACATGAACATGGATATCGCGTTTTTCAAAAAGTGGAGGTTCAATACCAAAATCAACAGCACGAGAACGTACATAAGATGCTGCCGCTGAAATGGACTCTTTCATAATATCACGTAAATTTCCAGTTACAGTCATCTTCCCTTTGCCGGGCATCATAACTCCTTCAATGGTCAATAACTCTCCACCGACTTCTGTCCACGCAAGACCTGTTACAACACCAATTTGATTTTCTCCTTCAATTTGATTGTAATGATAACGTTTAACACCCAAGAACTCATGAATATTACTTTCTGTAACTTTTACAGATTTTTGATGTGTTTTGAGAATTTTTGTAACGGATTTGCGGGAAATTTTCATGAGTTCACGTTCAAGGTTACGAACGCCTGCCTCACGTGTATAAAACTGAATAATTGACCTTAGTGCCCCATCAGAAATACTGAGTTCTTTTTTAGACAAACAGTGATCTTTTAGTGCCTTTGGTAAAAGATGCTGTTTAACAATTTCCATTTTCTCACATTCAGTATAACCAGCGATACGAATAATTTCCATACGATCCATTAACGGACCTGGAATATTAAGCGTATTGGCAGTTGTGATAAACATGACATCAGAAAGATCATATTCAACTTCCAAATAGTGATCAATGAATGTACCATTTTGTTCAGGATCAAGAACTTCTAATAAAGCGGATGAAGGATCACCACGAAAATCTTGGCCCATTTTATCAATTTCATCAAGCAAGAAAAGCGGATTAGATTTTTTTGCTTTTTTCATAGACTGGATAATTTTCCCAGGCATCGAGCCAATATATGTTCGGCGATGTCCACGAATTTCTGCTTCATCTCGGACACCTCCCAATGAGATACGAACATACTCACGTCCCGTTGCCTTTGCAATAGAGCGCGCTAATGATGTTTTCCCTACACCTGGAGGACCTAACAAACAAATAATGGGACCTTTTATCTTTGACGCGCGACTTTGTACGGCCAAATATTCAATAATTCGCTCCTTAACTTTTTCAAGACCAAAATGTTCATTATTCATGACCTTTTCAGCAAAATCTAAATTGTTTTTAATCTTAGATTTTTTACCCCAAGGCATTGCTAATAACCAATCAAGATAGTTACGTACAACTGTCGCTTCTGCAGACATCGGAGACATATTCCGTAATTTTCTCAATTCTGCTCCAGCTTTTTCCTGCGCTTCCTTGGATAGTTTTGTATTTTTGATACGTTCTTCTAATTCAGAGAGTTCATCTCGGCTATCATCACCTGCTCCTAACTCTTTTTGAATAGCCTTCATCTGCTCATTGAGATAATATTCTCGTTGGTTTTTTTCCATTTGCCGTTTAACATGCGAACGAATACGTTTTTCAACCTGCAAAACAGAAATTTCTCCTTCCATGAAGGACAAAACACGTTCAAGACGGGCCCGCACAGGTAAGAGCTCTAATATTTCCTGTTTTTCTGCCAGTTTAATCATCAAATGAGAAGCAATCGTATCGGCAAGCTTAGAAGGATTATCAAGCTGGCCAATCGCATTCACAACTTCAGGAGAGATTTTTTTATTAAGCTTTACATAGTTTTCAAAATAAGTAATCACTGACCTTGAAAGAGCTTCAATCTCAACATCACTCTCTCTAGGTTCTTCTGTAACAGTTGCAAAAGCCTGATGATAACCTTCACTTAAAGCAAATTGACTAATTTTTGCACGTGCAGTTCCTTCAACCAAAACCTTTACAGTACCATCAGGAAGCTTTAAAAGTTGAAGAATATTAGCAAATGTACCAATATGATAAATATCCTCTGATTTTGGATCGTCATCAGAAGCATTTTTTTGTGTCACCAATAGTATTTGCTTATCAACCGCCATCGTTTCTTCAAGAGCACGAATTGATTTTTCGCGGCCCACAAAAAGTGGAACAATCATATGGGGGAAGACAACAATATCACGAAGAGGTAAAACAGCATAAACCCCATCTCTTACTTCATCTGTCTTTTCATCAATATATTGCATAACTCTCCTTTCTGGAGCCTATGAGCTATCTACAACAATTAGCCCACCTTTAGAAAATCTCAGCTCTTCACTGTACATGAAGTGGTAATTACTCATACATAAATCAAGCATTATAATGATATTATTAGAAACACCTATCAAATACCGTTCACTACCACCTTTTATATTGTGCATCGCACAATGTCATGCTGATACATTTTCTTTATCTTCTGCACGTTCTGAGTAAATATAAAGAGGACGCGCTTTACCATCAACGACATCACTCGAAATAACCACTTTTTGAACGCCTTCAAGAGCCGGTAGCTCAAACATCGTCTCAAGAAGGATCTTCTCCATAATAGAACGTAAACCACGAGCACCAGTTTTACGTTCAATTGCTTTCTTTGCAATAACACGTAAAGCATCTTCATGAAATGCTAACTCAACATTCTCCATTTCAAAAAGACGCTGATATTGCTTTACTAACGCATTTTTAGGTTGGGATAAAATTTGCATGAGGGCGTTAACATCTAAATCCTCTAAGGTAGCGACTATAGGAAGCCGCCCAATAAATTCTGGTATTAAACCAAATTTAATAAGATCTTCAGGCTCTAAATCACGAAAAATTTCACCGACACAACGCTCATCTGGAGCCTTAACAGTCGCAGAAAAACCAATAGAAGTTTTTTCACCACGCCCTGAAATAATCCGTTCTAAACCTGCAAAAGCTCCCCCACAAATGAATAAGATGTTTGTGGTGTCAACCTGAAGAAACTCTTGTTGCGGATGCTTACGTCCACCTTGAGGAGGAACAGAAGCAATCGTTCCTTCCATAATTTTTAATAATGCTTGCTGAACTCCTTCCCCCGAAACATCTCTTGTAATAGAAGGATTGTCTGCTTTACGAGAAATCTTATCAACCTCATCAATATAAACAATACCACGCTGCGCACGTTCAACATTATAATCTGCTGCTTGAAGAAGCTTCAAAATAATATTTTCAACATCTTCTCCCACATAACCCGCTTCAGTCAAAGTGGTCGCATCCGCCATCGTAAAAGGCACATCAATAATACGTGCTAATGTTTGTGCAAGATAAGTTTTACCACAACCCGTTGGACCAACAAGAAGAATATTTGATTTAGCCAACTCAATATCATTGCTTTTAGACTGATGCGCCAACCGTTTATAATGATTATGAACAGCAACAGAAAGAACACGCTTTGCATGCTGCTGACCAATAACATAGTCATCAAGAACTGTTATAATTTCCTGTGGCGTAGGAACACCATCACGCACCTTAACCCCAGAAGACTTATTTTCTTCCCGAATAATATCCATGCAAAGCTCTACACATTCATCACAGATAAATACAGTAGGCCCCGCAATGAGCTTACGCACCTCATGCTGACTCTTGCCGCAGAACGAGCAATAGAGAGTATTTTTTGATTCGTTCCCGCTATTGCTAATTTTGCTCATTTTTCTTTCCTTTCACCACAATATATGAACACTTTGCCTTTTCAAAGGAAGCCTTTCATCATGAAAACTAAAAGACATATAGAAAACCATGCATGTCTCAATACTTTTAGGTGTTTCTCTTATTTTGCGATATTTTTTATAAAACTCTTGATTTAAAGTAGCTGTTTTTTCTATAAAAATTCTTAATCTTTTTCTTCTTTTTCAGTTTCTGCACGGTATTGTATAACATCATCAACTAAGCCAAACGCTTTGGCTTCTTCTGCTGTCATAAAATGATCGCGATCGAGAGTTCTCTCTATAACCTCATAATCTTGACTCGTATGTTGAACATAAATTTCATTTAAACGCCGTTTCATCTTTATAATATCTTGCGCATGTCGCTCAATATCTGAAGCTTGACCTTGAAAACCACCAGATGGTTGATGCACCATAATACGTGCGTTTGGCAATGTAAAACGATGACCTTTTGCTCCAGCCGTTAATAATAAAGACCCCATAGATGCCGCTTGCCCCATGCAAAGCGTAGAAACAGGAGGGCGAATAAACTGCATAGTATCATAAATAGCCATACCAGATGTTACGACACCACCTGGAGAATTAATATAAAGACTAATTTCTTTTTTAGGATTTTCCGCTTCCAAAAAAAGCAATTGTGCACAAACAAGCATTGCCATACCATCTTCAACAGGTCCATTAATAAAAATAATCCGTTCCTTTAAAAGACGGGAAAAAATATCATAGGCCCGTTCACCACGATTTGTTTGTTCAATAACCATAGGAACAAGGCTTAATGCTGTTTTCATTGGATCACTCATATTTTTACTTTCCGTTCATATAACAACCGCTCTTTACACATTCAATGTTTTTGTCCATATGTTAACATTACTCTCTTGTGCAAGCTACAATCAAGAGATTGTATAAGATAGATTAAAATCTCAATAGTTAAAATAGCAATAATAACTCTACCTAAACAAATGATGAACATCCGGAATGCGAGATACCGCCCAATGGTAAAAACTTCCTTCCTGAGGTCTTTTCGTAGTCTTTGTCTTTCTGTGAATATGAAAACCTATCAAGCGTGAATCTGTAAGCGGCTTTACGCCAAAAGCTGGTTCAAAAATACGTTCAGTTTTTCGCCCAGTCCAATAATAAAAAGTTTCCTTTTCCTTTGCTTCATGAAAAAAACCATATCGTTTTGCTAATCGTGAAATACCATCATTGCCAAATATTGTAACGCCAAGATTTCCCAGTAAAATCGGCATTTTTTTCCTCTTTAACCAGAACGGTCTCCAAACACGACGCTTAAACCCAAGCCAATGAGGAATAATTTCTGCACCTGCCCAATAATCCTCAAATATTTTTATAATAGGGTTATTGGGCGGAAAATAAAGTGCAGAAACGCCTACTCTTGTATTATTTTCTCTTGCCAACCAAACCTTATCCGCATCTGGATGAAATTGTTTAACAAGGTAAACATCTGTATCTAACCAAACACCTTGTTGATATTTCATCAGCATAACACGAAAAAAATCCGAGAACTGAACAATTGTACACCCTAATTTATCATCAGAAAAATCGGGATCAAGGCGATAAATTGCTGAGCGTGGTAAAATTGATTCGGCTTCATGCAGCTCAACACCAGCAGGGAGATTATCTATTTTTTATCATAACTAAAAAGCTTAACGCGCTGTCCAGTTTTAACCATTGAAGACAAACAAAGCCTATCCACCAATCTTAATTGTCCACTATACCAAAAAGTACAAATATCCATAGATAATACATCAAAAATATTCTAAACTTACGCGAAAGAGTTGTTCAACATCACGAACCCTATCAGCAAGAGCAAAAATCACTATTCTATCACCAGACAAAATACGCGTATCTGCCGAAAGCTGTATTATTGTCTTATTGCGATAAATTGCACCAATTCTCAAACCATCTGATAAATTGAGCTCTGATAATGACTTACCAACCAATGAAGATGTTTGCATCACTTCAGCTTCAATAATTTCTGCTCGGCCATTAAAAACTGAATGAACAGAACGAATACGCCCACGGCGCATTTGTTGCAAAATTCTCGATATTGTAACACTATGGGGATTAAGATATGCATCCACACCAACAGCACGACTAAATTCTTGATAGGCAACATTATTAATCAATACCATATTGGCTTTGCAGCCCAATCTTTTAGCAATAATAGCGCTTAAGAGATTAACCTGATCTTGATTGGTCAATGTAATCATTAAATCGGACTGATCAATTCCCGCATCTTGAAGAATCACTGGATCTAACACGTTACCGTATAAAACTGTTGTTTTTTCAAGCTGATCAGCAATTGTGAGGGCTCTTTCTCTATGCGCTTCTATAATCTTCAATTTTAATTTATGAAAACGCTTTTCAATAGCCTGTGCAACATAAAGGCCAATGTGACCACCCCCTGCAATAATCATGCGGTGGGCATCTTGTTCTTTATGACCAAAAAGCCCAACAGCACGACGCATCTGTTCACGAGAAACAACAAGATAGGTTATATCACCAACGCGTAATTGCGTTTCTGAATGTGCAACCAATAATTCCGCGCCACGTTTAATAGCAGTAACCGTCGTATGAAGATCTGGAAAAAGCTCTGTTAATTGACGCAAAGGTGTATTAATAACGGGACAATCTTCCATGCATTCCAAAGCTAGTGCCACAATATCATCATTACAAAAATAAAGAACATCTATTGCACCAGGTAAAGCAATACGGCGCAAAACCATTTCCCCAACTTCAACTTCTGGCGAAATAACCACATCAATGGGAATATTCTCTCTGGAAAAAAGCGTCTTATAACGTGGTTCTAAATAAGATTGTGAGCGAATACGAGCAATTTTTGTGGGCACATTAAATAATGAATGTGCTACTTGGCAAGCTACCATATTAACTTCATCAAACAAAGTGACAGCAATCAACATATCAGCTTTGTCTGCATCTGCAGCCAAAAGAACTTCAGGCCGTGAACCGTGACCAACAAAACCTCTCACATCCAATGTATCGCGAATCTTTTCAATTAATCTCGTTTCAATATCAATAACAGTAACATCGTGATTTTCAGCAGCAAGACGCTCTGCTATCCCATAACCAACCTGTCCTGCTCCACAAATAATAATACGCATCGCTTTAAGAAACTCCAAGCGCTTTAAGTTTACGGTGCAAAGCTGAACGCTCCATGCCTATAAATTCAGCAGTACGTGATATATTTCCACCCAAACGCCCAATCTGCGCCACTAAATATCTCTTTTCAAATAATTCTCGAGCTTCACGTAACGGCAAATCCATTATACTTTCATCTGAATCCATTTGAAGACGTGGCAAAGAATCACTTACTTCACTGGGAAGAAAGTCCGCTGTTATAGGACCATCACCATCCCGCACAAGAATAAGAAGACGCTCAATATTATTACGTAATTGCCGCACATTACCCGGCCAAGCGTGCGTTTGCAAAATAGCAATCACATCATCACTGATTGCACGCGGTTTAATCCCAACCTGCTGTGATATTGTTTTTACAAAATGATGTACAAGTTCTGGAATATCTTCACGACGCGCTGAAAGGGGCGGAACAACAATAGGAACAACGGAAAGACGGTGAAAAAGATCCTCCCTAAAGCGCCCATCAGAAATGAGGTTTTCAAGATTTTGCGCTGTCGAAGAAATGATACGGACATCCACCTTAACACGTTTTGTGCCGCCAATTCTCTCAAATGTTTGCCCCGTTAAAACCCGAAGAATCTTCCCTTGAGTCTCACGCGGCATGTCAGCAATTTCATCAAGATATAAGATACCGCCATGAGCTTCCTCTAAGGCACCAATTTTACGCTCTCTTCCCTCCATTTCGCTGCCAAACAGCTCTATTTCCATTCTTTCCGGAGTAATCGTTGCAGCATTTATTGTAACAAATGGCCCATTCGAACGCGTTGAGAGCGCATGAATAGCTCGTGCAACAGTCTCTTTTCCTGCCCCTGAAGGACCTGTTATCATGATGCGACTATTGGTTGGTGCTACTTTTTCTATGATTTGACGCAAATTTTTTATAACTGTCGATTTTCCGAGCAACTCTAATGTCTCGTTCGAACGCTTTCGCAATTCTAAAAGCTCACGTTTTAAATTTGAATTTTCAAGTGTTCTCTCTGCAACCAATACAAGTCTATCAGCTTTAAAAGGTTTTTCAATGAAATCATATGCCCCTCGCTTTATAGCGGAAACAGCCGTCTCAATATTACCATGACCAGAGATCATAACGACCGGAAGAGCCGGATATTGTGTTTTAATTTCATCAAGCAGTGCTAAACCATCGAGACGACTACCCTGTAGCCAAATATCCAAAAAAATGAGCTTTGGAATACGCTCACTAATTTGAGCCAATGCTTCATCAGAGTTACAAGCAACACGCGTTTCATAACCTTCATCATCTAAAATACCAGCAACAAGCTCACGAATATCTGCTTCATCATCAACAATCAAGATATCTGATACCATACTATTCCCCTATCTTATGATTTATGGCTTGTATAATATTACCCTGCTTACCCCCATCCGCTGGAAATATCAAACGGATCATCGCACCACGACCTTCATAAAAACTCTCCGGTGCATCATGAAGCTCCATGAAACCACCGTGATCTTCAATAACTTTGCGCACAATAGCTAACCCCAGCCCTGTTCCTTTTTCCCGCGTTGTTATATAGGGTTCTAATAACTTTTGTCTTTGCTCTTTAGGAAGTCCTTTCCCGTTATCAACAACATCCACAACCACCCATTCTTCCTGACGATAAGAACGGATAAGAATATGACCGTGAATATTTTCCTCTCGCATAACTGAATCTATGGATTCGCTCGCGTTTTTGATAACATTGCAAAAAGCCTGTACAATGAGACGGTTATCAAATGCACCCATAAGTGGTAGAGTTCCTAAATCTTGCTCAAAATGAATATCATGTCGCGTCACTTCTATCAAGAAACATGCTTCGCGCAACAATTCTCGTATATCTAAAATATGCATTTTGGGTTTGGGCATACGTGCAAAAGAGGAAAACTCATCAACCATACGCCCAATATCTCCAACCTGCCGAATAATTGTGTCAATACACCGCTCAAAGACCTCTCTATCTTGTGTAATAGCTTTGTTATAACGTTTACGAATGCGTTCAGCGGATAACTGAATAGGTGTAAGAGGATTTTTAATTTCGTGTGCAATACGCCGCGCAATATCCGCCCACGCCGCTGTACGTTGCGCTGCAACAAGGTCTGTAATATCATCAATTGTTAGAACCCAAGATTGCCCTTGTCCATCATCCTCCTCCATCGTAACTTGGACATTACAGACACGCTCTTTTCCTGCAACGTTTAAAGTGACCTGCTCACGATGGTTTTTACGATCCAATGAACGCACAAACTGAAAAACCTGCCAAATTTCAGCGCTTAAAGATAAAAGACTTTTTCCAACAACGTGCTCTGAGCGAATATCAAACATCGCTTCAATAGACCGATTGATAATGGTGATATCACCATTATCATCTATACCTGCTACTCCCGCTGTTACACCCGATAACACAGCTTCAGAAAAACGCCGTCTTTCATCAATTTGATCACGCACTGCAATCAATTCATTACGCCGACTTTTCAATTCACTGACCATGTAATTAAAAGTTTTGGATAATTGCCCAATATCTCCATCTTTTGCTCGTACTGGCACGAAAATTTCCATATTTCCAGAAGCAACATCATCGGCAGCACTAATGAGAAGACGAATAGGACGTACTAAGCGATCAGCAACAGCAATAGCAGCCCAAATGGCTGATAAGAATAAACTAAAAAAAAGACACAAATAAAGCATACCAAATGCAATCTGTGTCAGCAGGCGATTCTCATTTAAATCACGATAACGATCTGTATTAACTTCTGTCAAACGCAAAGCAGATAAAACACCTTTATCAACGTCACGCACCAAATATAAAAATGTGTTTGGAATATTGGTAAATTTTAAAATAATACCAAAATAATCATGAACGCCTGGTTGAAAAGAAAAAGGTCTCGCACTGGTTGCACGTTCAATAAGATGAGAAGGAGGAATTGGCAGTTTATCTTCATCACCAAGAGCACTCGATACAAAAATAGCTCCACTAGAACTTAACAAAAATGCACCACGCAAATTGCGTCCTAGAGCATGACGCGTCAATTGCATCCTATATTCAGCTGGATTACGTTCTAAGAGTTTTTTGTTATCAAGTGCAAATGCCATCGCATAGGATAAATTTTTTAAATTTTGGAGCATTTCATCTGCATAAGCATTTGCTAAATCAATAGAAGAGCCCACAATTTGCCGCGTTGTTGTATCAAACCATCGATCAAGTCCCAAATTTAGTGCTGGACCCGATACAAGAGCTACAGCAACAGCTGGCATTGTCGCAACAAGTGCAAACAATGAAATAAGGCGCACATGAAGACGCGATCCTGCACGCCTTGAACGCCAAGCACGAATGATCGGTATCATCTCATAAAAAACGATGACAATAAGCCCTAAAACCCAAAAACTATTAATTCCTATAAGAATAAGGGTTACTGTTCTACTGGGAACAACAGGAGTTAATCCAATAAGAATAATAAATGAAACAGAGGCCGTAAGTAAAGCCAATACAATAATTGTAATCCCTAAAAAAATATATACCTTACTTAAACGATACAACTCATCGTTATAAGTATTTTTATCTATGTCTTGAAGATTCGTCACAGATGTTATATTCGTCATGAGCTTACATACCCTTATCCCATTATTCTCATATAACCTTTTGTAGCAAAAATTGACAATACTAATACTACATTTAAAATAGGCAAATATAGTCAACGAGAAAAAACTTCTACATTTTGCAAAATATCTTTAAAATAGACTGTGTTCGACGATACTTTACGAAGGAAATGAGATGCGATTAACAAAACAAACAAATTATGCTCTTCGAATGCTTATGTATTGTGCAGATAATCAGGGAACTCTCAGTCGTGTTCCAGAAATTGCTAAAGCATATGCCGTTTCAGAGCTTTTTTTATTTAAAATCCTTCAGCTGCTTGTTCAAGCAGGTTTTATACAAACAGTGCGTGGACGCAATGGTGGAGTTAGATTGGCTAAACCCGCAGCAGAAATTTCAGTCGCGGATGTTGTGAAAGTAACAGAAGACAACTTTTCCCTCGCAGAATGTTTCGATACTGCAGAACCAACTTGCCCCTTGTTTGATTTTTGTGGTTTAAATACCGCACTTCAAAAAGCATTAAATGCTTTTTTTGAGGTGTTATCCGTGATATCCCTTGCTGATCTACAACAACCATCCTTTCAAAATCATTTTAAAATTAATGACAAAAAAGCAAACTAAGATTATAATACAAGGAGATTAAGTATTTCTATTGCAGCAATAATATTAGCCGCTGGACGGGGTGAAAGAGCAGGATCTCCCCATAAAATTCCAAAACAATATCGGCTTCTAGGACAAAAGCCAATTATTTATCATACCGTGCATTGTTTTTTGCAGCATCCAGCTATCACAACAATTATTCTTGTTATTCATCCAGAAGATCGTCAAATCTGTGAACAAGCTATTGACGATTTTAAAGAGCGCCTTACTATCGTTGAAGGAGGCAATACACGTCAAATCTCTACCTTATATGGACTTCAGGCACTCAAAAAATTTGCCCCCCAATATGTGCATATTCATGATGGTGCACGCCCTTTTATCGAAAACAAGCTTCTTAATAACATTCACAACACTATCACGCCTCAAGAAGGTGTTCTTCCTGTTCTGCCCATCTCTGATACCCTTAAACGTATAAATAATCAGCATGTTTTAGAAACAATTCCCCGTACCCATCTTTATAGTGCACAAACTCCACAGTGTTTTCCCTTTGAACATATCTTAGCGGCCCATAAACAAGCAAAACAAGCTTGCAAACAAGAATTCACTGACGATTGCGCAATTGCCGAATGGTTTGGAATTCCTATGCGTACCGTTCCTGGGGATCCTAACAACATAAAAATTACATGGCATGAAGATTTTAATGCTGCACATTTATATCTCCAAAAGAAAATGCAAATATTTCCTGATATTCGCACCGGCAATGGTTATGATGTTCACTCTTTTGAGGATGGTGATTTTCTTATATTATGTGGTATAAAAATTCCTTTTCATAAAAAATTAAATGGACACTCCGATGCGGATGTTGCTCTTCATGCATTAACAGATGCCCTTCTTGCAACTCAAGGTGCTGGAGATATCGGTACACATTTTCCTCCCTCTGATCCTCAATGGAAAAATGTATCATCAGAAATTTTTCTCCGTCATGCTCTTGATATTATAAAACAAGCAGGTGGTCGTATCGCCAATGTTGATATCACAATTATCGCTGAAAATCCTAAAATTAGTCCATATCGTCATGCCATGACAGAAAATCTTATAACAATACTTGCAATAACACCTGATCGAATCTCTATCAAAGCAACAACAAATGAAAGGCTTGGATTTATTGGTCGTGGTGAGGGAATTGCTGCTCTTGCAACAGTGAGCGTCCTTTATTCAGGAGAAATTCCCCAATGACATATCTTTGTGAAAAACACGCACATGAAGTCCTTAATACCTTTCGCCAAAAAGGTTTGCTGTTAACAACTGTAGAGTCTTGTACAGGGGGACTCATTGCTGCATGCCTCACAAATATAGCAGGATCGTCAGATGTTCTCGATTGTGGATTTGTTGTTTATTCAAATGAATCCAAAACACGCCTTGTTGGCGTTTGTGCTGAACTTATAAGAACCCATGGTGCCGTTTCAAAAGAAGTTGCTCTTGCAATGGCTGAGGGTGGATTAAAACATTCACAAGCTGACATTGCAGTTTCTGTAACAGGAATTGCTGGTCCAGGAGGTGCAAGTCTTGATAAACCTGTAGGACTTGTGCATTGCGCAGTTGCTTACAAAAACCACTCCCCCCTGCACAAAGAAATGCACTTTGCTCATCTTAGTCGCAATGCTATCCGCCACGCAACTGTTGAAAATGCTTTTAAAATGATTCTAGAATTGCTTCACTGAATTCCCCATACTAATTTCAAAATTCTTTATTCCCCATCGTGTCTATAATCGTCAACATCTTGAAAAAATTTTATTGTATCACAACTTGAAAATGAAAGATCTGAATAGCGTAAAGTTATCTCACTTCAGTCCTGTGTAGGTTGAATTAATCAAATTTATTCACTTGCACGCCACAAGAGAAAAAACTGTATAAATAAAATGATTAAAGAAAGAGACACTTGTACTTCTCTTAAGTGCTAAGAGCTGGCGCGCAACATCTTGAGAGATAGCAAATAAATGATGCAGGAGGACTTCTTCATAAGTGTACAGATGTAGATTTTATATACTTTTACGAGAATCTATACTATTTATTATGAGCACTATTATGAAATGGGTATGACGCAAGCAGGTTCTATTTGGGCGTTTTGTTTAACGAGTGTGCATCCATTAAAAAAAAGAGAAACAAAAGCATGAAGCTGTGCATCATCTTCATCATTATGCTTTTGAAAGCTGAATTAAAAACAAATAGTAAAGATGGAAACCGGTTTTCACCTTCACGCTGTTTAAGCAATAGGTATTGTTAAAAAATAACAGAATAGACTATGTTACCGTAGAGCCATAAATCTGATGCGCACGCTTCTCAAAAGCCTCGGTAAATTTACGAAACGCAATATCAAACATTGAGCCCATCACTAATCCAAGCGTTTTACTTTTAAATTCATAATCAATAAAAAACTCTATATTACATGCATTGGTATTCTCAATATCATGAAAGGCCCAACGATTTTCAAGATATTTGAATGGACCATCAATATATTTAACTTCTATAAGACTTTTTTCCGGCTGAAGAAATACTTGAGTCGTAAAAGTTTCACGAATAATCTTATAGCCAACGGTCATATCTGCAAGAAGCAATATTTTTTTTCCATATTCTTTTCGAGAACGTATTATTAAAGACTCACACATTGGTAAAAATTCAGGATAACGCTCAATATCTGAAACCAGATCAAACATTTCACTGGCACTATGGGTGATCTGCCGATGTATTGTAAAAATCGGCATAATTATCTCTGTAAGGAAAATTTTTCATCACGCGCTTTTTGCAAAATGGCAAAATCATCTCCAGCATGATGAGATGAACGCGTTAGAGGATTGGAGGCCATATGTAAAAATCCTTTTACTTTACCAATCTTGGCAAAAGACTCAAATTCTTCAGGAGGCACAAAACGAACAACTGGATGATGTTTTCGTGTAGGCTGCAAATATTGTCCAATTGTCATAAAGTCAACATCAGCAGCGCGCAAATCATCCATCAATTGCAAAACTTCATTTCGCTCCTCCCCAAGGCCAACCATAATTCCCGATTTTGTAAAAATTGTTGGATCAAGTTCTTTAACACGTTGTAATAAACGAATTGAATGAAAATAACGTGCCCCTGGACGGACCTTCAAATATTTAGAAGGAACTGTTTCTAAGTTATGATTAAAAACATCAGGCTTAGCAGCAACAACAACTTCTAAAGCGCCATCCTTATGACGAAAATCAGGTGTAAGAACTTCAATTGTTGTCTTAGGAGTTTTTTGACGAATCGCATAAATAACTTTTGCAAAATGCTCAGCACCACCATCAGCAAGATCATCACGATCAACAGATGTAATGACAACATGTTTTAATTCCATCCTTGCAACAGCATCAGCGACACGTTCTGGCTCATTATCATCAACGGCAAGTGGAATACCTGTTGCAACGTTACAAAAAGCACAAGCACGCGTACATATTTCACCTAAAATCATAAAGCTAGCATGCCTCTGGCTCCAACATTCGCCAATATTAGGACAACCAGCTTCTTCACATACAGTCACTAACTTATGCGTACGTACAATACCATGTGTTTCCTTATAAATTGGTGATGTTGGCGCTTTTACACGAATCCAATCTGGCTTTTTTTGAACGCTTGTATCAGGACGATGTGCCTTTTCAGGATGACGCAATCGTCTATTTGCAACTCTATCAACAACCGTAACCATTTAAGCCTTTGCCTTATAAATACGAAGTAACAATCAAAAATATAAAATTTTTCATACAATCCAGTCATCAAGCGTTTAAAACTTGACCATAAGCATCTAATACACTTTCTTTCATCATTTCCGATAAGGTCGGATGTGGAAAGATAGTATGCATTAATTCTTCTTCTGTTGTTTCAAGATTCATAGCAATAACAAAACCCTGTATCAATTCTGTTACCTCAGCCCCTACCATATGGGCCCCGAGAAGCTGTCCTGTTTTTTTATCAAAAATCGTTTTTACTAACCCCTGATCTTCACCCAAAGCAATCGCCTTACCATTCGCAGCAAAAGAATAACGCCCAATACGTATATCATAACCTGCTTCTTTTGCTGCCGCTTCTGAAAGCCCTACAGAGGCAACCTGTGGTGTACAATATGTACACCCTGGAATTTTTCTTTTATCAAGCGGATGAGCACTCTTCAAACCTGCAAGATGCTCAATACATATCACACCTTCTTCTTCTGCTTTATGGGCCAACATAGGAGGACCTGCTACATCACCAATAGCATAAATGCCTTCCACCCCCGTCCAACTCCATTCATCAGTTACAATGCACCCGCGATCGGTTTTTATTCCCAAAGCTTCTAAACCAAGATTCTCAATATTACCTTGCACCCCAACAGCGGAAATCAACCGGTTAACAGTCATTGACTCTATTTTACCTTGAACATCAATATGTACACTTACAGAATCGGAAGATTTTTCAACCTTTGTTACTTTTGCTTGACGAAGAATGCGTAAACCTTTTTTCTCTAACTGTTTACGAGCAAACGTTGAAATTTCAATATCTTCAGCAGGCATGATATGGGGCATCATTTCAACAACAGTTACTGTCGCCCCCATATCATGATAAAAAGAAGCAAATTCAATGCCAATAGCCCCAGACCCTATAACCAAAAGCGATTTTGGCATTGCTGGCGGTATCATAGCTTCAAAATAAGTCCAAATGAATTTTCCATCTGGCTCAATACCAGGAAGGACACGAGGACGTGCGCCCGTTGCAATAATGATATGCTTTGCTTGATAAGTTCCCTCCCCTAACGTCCCTTTAGGGACTGGATTTTGCGGTTGCATAATCGGTTTGGAGGATGAAGAAACCATAATTTCCGCAGGAAGGCTTCCCTTTGCTTCTTTAGTAAGCTTTGCTTCACCCCAGATAATATCAATTTTGTTTTTTTTCATTAAAAAACCAACACCAGCATTTAAACGTGCTGAAACACCCCGTGAACGTGCCACAACATCTTTGATGTTTGCCTCAATTGAACCATTAATTTTTAATCCATAATTTGTCGCATGTTCAGCAAAATGTTTCATTTCCGCTGAACGTAGAAGGGCCTTTGTTGGAATACATCCCCAATTTAAACAGATCCCTCCCAAATGTTCACGTTCAACAATCGCAGTCTTAAAGCCACATTGTGCTGCACGAATTGCGGTTACATATCCGCCTGGACCTGATCCAATCACAATTACATCATAAAGATTTACCACAGTAATTCCTCCATGGATATATATAAAATGGATATGCATTTTTTGAACTTAAGTCTGTAAAAAAACATGAGAGAATTATCTTATGTCTTTGCTTTAAGCTTCACGCAAATGCTTTATCCAAACCAGAAATAGCAATAACATTGCTCTTTAAACTCTTTAAATTTGTTTCTATTCTCTTAACACGCTTTCTCACAATTTACGTGAAGAACTGTTAAACAGTTCAAACCAACATTGCTAATGGATTTTCAATCATCTTCTTAAAAGTCCGCGCGAGCTCTGCTGCTAAAGCACCATCGACAGCACGATGATCCGCAGAAAGCGTAACTGACATAACTGTCGCAACAACTAATGCACCATTTTTAACAACGGCGCGTTGCTCCCCTGCACCAATCGCAAAAATCGTCGCATGCGGTGGATTAAGAATAGCCGAAAAACTTTTTATACCATACATCCCCATATTTGATACAGCTGTTGTTCCACCCTGATATTCTTCCATTTTTAACTTGCCCTCGCGCGCACGCTTTGCAAAATCCTTCATCTCTTTGGAAATAAGTGATAACGGCTTTTCCTCTGCATGGCGAATAATCGGTGTAATTAATCCATTGGGAATAGAAACAGCAACCCCAACATCACAATGTTTATGATGAAGCATCCCGCCTTCAAGCCAAGAAACATTCGCATCAGGAACCGCTTTCAAAGAAAGTGCGACAGCTTTGATCACCATATCATTAACAGAAAGCTTATAAGTAGGCTGAGTTTCTTCCTGCCCCTTAACCATTGGAGCAGCAGCATTTAGTTGTGTACGCAGTGCTAATAGCGCATCAAGTTCACAATCTACCGTTACGTAGAAATGTGGGACTCTCTGTTTTGATTCCACCAAACGTGTCGCGATTGTTTTACGCATATTACTATGGGGAGCGAAGCTATATTCATCCTCTTTGAAGAGTTTCAATATCTGTTTGTCCGAAGCACCTGTAGCTATTAGCTCCCCTATCGATGATGAATAAGACACTTTAGACATATCGCTGCTCACAGCTTTTTCTACATCGCGCTTAATAATACGCCCATGCGGACCACTTCCAGAAATAAGGGATAAATCAAGACCTGCCTGAGATGCTAATCGCCGCGCTAAGGGAGAGGCAAAAAGACGAGCTTCCTTTTCATCTTGCTGTATTAATTGCCCAGTTGATGATTCATGAGACATTTTTATTCCCTTTGAGTCCGTCTGTTTCAGAGAATCTGTCTGTTTGATGCCCTCTGGTTTTTGTCTTGTAGAAGAAGAGATTTCTTCTGCAACTTTTGCAGCTTCAGCTAAATCTTCACCTTCTTCTGCTAAAACAACAATTAAAGCATTTACTTTAACGCCTTGTGTTCCAGCAGGAACAACAATTTTAGCAACCCTACCTTCATCAACGGCTTCGACTTCCATTGTCGCTTTATCCGTCTCAATTTCAGCAATAACATCACCAGAGGAAACCTTATCTCCCTCCTTAATATTCCATTTTGTTAAATTTCCCTCTTCCATCGTAGGGGAAAGCGCTGGCATTGTAATTTTAATGGGCATTATGCTTTCCTCCGTTATGCTCTGTATGTCACAGCCTTAACGGCCTCAATAATTTCAGCAGTATTAGGCAAAGCCAACTTCTCAAGATTAGCGGCATAAGGCATCGGAACATCTTTACCAGAAATCGTAGCAATTGGCGCATCAAGATAGTCAAAAGCCTGCTGCATAACACGCGTTGCTATTTCAGTTCCCACAGATGACTGAGGAAATCCCTCTTCAATTGTGACCAAACGACCTGTTTTTTTAACTGACGAAAGAATTGTTGGAAGATCCATCGGGCGAATGGTTCGTAAATCAATCAATTCAACATCAATACCAAGTTTTTCAATTTCTGGTAACGCTTGAACAGCATAATGCATCCCAATTCCACATGCAACAATCGTCACATCTTGTCCAGACTTATGAATACGTGCCTTACCAATAGGCAAAAGAAAATCATCCAGTTGAGGAACATCAAATTGATGCCCATACAAAATCTCATTTTCAAGGAAAATAACAGGATTATCATCACGAATAGCAGATTTCAGCAAACCTTTTGCATCTGCAGCACTATAAGGCATGACAACTTTCAGACCTGGTACATGACTATACCATGCAGCATAACATTGAGAATGTTGAGCACCAACACGGGCAGCCGCGCCATTGGGACCTCGGAAAACCATAGGAGCGGTCATTTGTCCACCAGACATATAACGTGTTTTGGCTGCTGAGTTAATAATTTGGTCCATCGCCTGCATCGCAAAATTAAATGTCATAAACTCGACAATAGGACGTAACCCACCAAAAGCAGCCCCAACAGCCAGCCCAGCAAAACCGTGCTCTGTAATTGGGGTATCAATAACTCGGCGTTCTCCGAATTCTTCCAACAAACCTTGACTAACCTTATAGGCACCTTGATATTGCGCGACCTCTTCCCCCATGAGAAAAACTTTTTCATCACGCCGCATTTCCTCAGCCAAAGCCTGATTAAGTGCTTCACGAACTGTCATTGTAACCATTTGTGTTCCCGCTGGAATATCAAAATTAAGAGATGTATCAAAAGTAGGAGCAGCCTGCGGAACTGACAAAGGCAGAGAAAGAGCAGATTCCTTAGTTTTTTGTGCTGTATCAGTAGGTTGCGAAATATCCTCAGCACGCTCACCTTCTTCTAACAAAATTGCAATAACAGTGTTAACCCTTACGCCTTCTGAACCTTCAGGCACAAAAATTTTACCAAGAGTACCTTCATCAACGGCCTCTACTTCCATTGTAGCCTTATCCGTTTCAATTTCAGCAATAACATCGCCAGAGCTAACCTTATCACCTTCTTTCTTGAGCCATTTAGACAGTTTACCTTCTTCCATAGTTGGTGAAAGCGTCGGCATCAAAATATCAATAGACATACTTGCTTCCCTCGCATCAAACTAAAATATCAGTATAGAGCTCAGAAGCATCTGGCTCTTGATCACTTTGTGCAAAATCTACCGCATCAGCAACAATTGCACGGACCTCTTTCTCAATAGATTTTAAATCGTCTTCGCTCGCCCAATTTTTTTTAAGAATCCGACTTTTTACTTGATCAATCGGATCGTGCTCCTCTTTTATTTTTTGGACTTCTTCCTTTGAACGATATTTTGCTGGATCAGACATGGAATGACCACGATAGCGATAAGTCTGCATATCAAGAATGATCGGTCCTTTACCTGAGCGTGCCCAAGAAATTGCTTCATCAGCAGCTCCTTTTACTGATCGAACATCCATACCGTCAACAACAATACCTGGAATTTCAAAAGAAAGACCACGTCGGGAAAAATCAGTTTCTGCAGATGCACGTGAAACTGACGTTCCCATAGCATACTGATTGTTTTCAATAATATAAACAACAGGAAGCTTCCAAAGTGAAGCCATATTAAAACTTTCGTAAACCTGCCCCTGATTTGCAGCACCATCACCAAAATAAACCAATGTCACATTATCTTTACCAAGGTACTGATTCGAAAATGCCAAACCTGAACCAATTGGAACCTGCGCACCAACAATACCATGTCCTCCATAAAAGTTCTTTTCTTTAGAGAACATATGCATCGAGCCACCTTTCCCTTTGGAAAAGCCACCTTGACGTCCCGTTAATTCTGCCATGACACCACGTGGGCTCATCCCAACGGCTAACATATGACCATGATCACGGTAAGACGTAATAACCTGATCACCTTCTTTTGCCGCTTTCAATGTTCCTATAACAACGGCTTCCTGACCAATATAAAGGTGACAAAATCCCCCAATAAGCCCCATACCATAAAGTTGTCCTGCTTTTTCTTCAAAACGGCGAATTAAAAGCATTTCACGATAGGCATCAATTTCTTCTTCTTTTGTAAAGTCTGCTATTGGTGCTTTCTTTGTGGTGCTTGATAATGCAGTGCGCGCCACCGACGCAGAATTTTTTTTAAGTCGTTCTGCCATATTAAACTCCCTTTTATGATTATTTAGGAATAACCTTTACGAACAAAAGTTACAAGCCTTATCAATCGGCTTAAACAATATCATTGCTGATTGTTGTTTAAATTAAGCGATTTTTCATTTACCTTTGGTATCATTTCAAGGTATTAAGATTGTCAGTTCATTTGGCTTAGAAAAGTTCAAATTCTTTCGGACATACTCATCCAGCATATCTTTTTCTATATGTCCATTGCGTAAAAGAGAAATACGCTTTTCCATGAATATCCGCTCAGCTTCTATTTTATGAAGCTCCTTTTCTAATTCGCTAATATGCTGATTAACTTCACTGCGTGAATACAATCCATACTCACCATGATAAATGTGATAACTGAAATAGCTTAAGACTCCCACCGTCATAAGAGGTAGTACAAAGCGCACTTTGATTGATCGACGTTTCTGCTTTGTCCACATAAAATAGCACAGTCTTTACAGCACAAATTTCTTAATATTTTGCCCAACTATGCATGATTTTGATTAATACCTCATTACCAAATCTACACCAAAATAATTTGTTATTTCAATTTATCCCCCCCTTAATACGATCAAAGTAAGTTGAATGCCTCACTTTTTATATTTTGGATATCCTCTAATTTGTAGCTTTTTTCCTAAAATTTCCTATTAAAATGAAGATAAAATCAACGGTATCCCCTATGCTTGGTGGTTTTTTCCTAACCAATTCCAATCCTCAAATTGATAACGCTTATCATCACCTCCCAAAACGAAATAAACCCCTTGATTTTGAACAATAATTTTACTCTTCATCCTTACCCACGCTCCTTATGTGTTATTCATAAAGAGATTATTTCTAATTTGATAATATGCGGATTAACCTCACGGTGTAAATACAATTTGTAGCAGCCGTAATAAACGTGAAATTAGGATAGTTTGGAGCCTCCAATAATCCAATGCTATCCACTGCTATAAGCAGAAAAATAATGCACGCCTTAATTAATTTGCGTCTTTTCTTTACCCGTATAAAATAGCATTGCCTTTTTCAATACTTTTACTTAGCTATACATGTTTTTTAATATCTCATATTAAATAAATATAGTACAATAATTTCGCATAATGCAACTTAATTATTTATAAAAATAAAAAGCGAACTGAATTACTTTCTCTTTATTATAAAATTTTTAAAAATCTGTAATCTGATTCCCATCTTTATCCGTAAATCTTCCTCCAAGAATGACTATAAAATCAACAACTGCCCAAATTCCGGTAATTATCAATCCAAACAATGATAAAGATAGAACCAGCATTAAAGCACCAGTCCTAACTTTACCAACCATAAAGCGATGGACACCAAAGATACCTGCAACCCAACAAAGCAGTGCGAACATTATCTTTGTGTTCTCTGTACCTAATCTCAACAATGGAAAAACAGAACTGACAACACCCCCTTCATAGACAAAATCAACAGTATCACCAATCCTTGGTGGTTTCTTTCCCAACCAATCCCAAGTCGCAAACTGATAACGCTTACCGTCATCACCCGAAACGAGATAATTTCCTTGATCTTGAGTAATAATCACACCTCTCATCTTAATCCCTATAAATTTAAATACCTATAAAATTACTATGCATATGTCTTTGATAAGAAATCTCAATTTCATAATCTAAATGATCTTATACTTTCATATTTTTTGCTCACAACCACGATATAAATCACCAGCATAATGCGCTTGGGCTCCTAGCATTTCTTCAATACGAATAAGTTGATTGTATTTTGCTAATCTATCCGAACGTGCAAGAGAACCTGTTTTAATTTGTCCACAATTCGTTGCAACAGCAAGATCTGCAATGAAAGAATCCTCTGTCTCGCCTGAACGATGAGATATAATGGCACGATAACCTGCTTTATGTGCTACTTCTACAGCATCAAGTGTTTCACTCAATGTACCAATTTGATTAACTTTTATGAGAATAGAATTGCCTACCCCCATTTTGATACCATCACGCAAACGTGCTGAATTCGTTACAAACAAATCATCGCCAACAAGCTGACATTTTTCTCCAATTGTGTCAGTAAGTAGCTTCCAACCTTCCCAATCATCCTCTGCCATTCCATCTTCAATTGTAATAATAGGATAATTTTTCACAAGCTGCGCTAAATAATCTACCTGCTCTTGGGTGTCACGGCATTTCCCCTCACCTTTATAAAAATACGAACCATTTTTATAAAATTCGGTTGAAGCACAGTCTAAACCAATGGCAATTTGTTCACCTGGTTTATAGCCACATATCATGATAGATTCCATAATAAAATCAATTGCTTGATCAGCACTTTTAAATTGAGGAGCAAAACCACCTTCATCACCAACATTGGTATTATAACCCGCATCTTTTAAACGCTTTTTCAATGCATGGAAAATCTCAGCGCCATAACGGATAGCTTCTTTTACAGTAGGAGCTCCTATAGGAATAATCATAAACTCTTGAAAATCAATCAAATTATCAGCATGAACACCACCATTAATAATATTCATCATGGGGGTTGGAAGAATATGCGCTTGTGTACCACCAATATAACGATACAAAGGTAAATTTAATGAATCCGCAGCTGCTTTTGCAACAGCTAATGAAACACCAAGAAGTGCATTGGCACCAAGACGGGCTTTGTTTGGCGTTCCATCCAAAGCAATCATTGCTTGATCAATAGCAATTTGATTTGTTGCATCCCGCCCACCAAGTTCTTCAAGAATTTCGCCATTAACTGCAGCAACCGCTTTTTCAACACCTTTCCCTTGATAGCGCAAACCACCATCACGAAGCTCTATAGCCTCGTGTGCTCCTGTTGAAGCTCCCGAAGGAACCAGAGCGCGACCAAAAGCTCCATTCTCCAAATGAACATCAACTTCTACCGTTGGATTACCACGGCTATCAAGAACTTCACGCCCAATGATATCGACAATTATAGTCATATGTGTTTCCTTATCCAATAAAAGTCTCGATTCATTTATAATGCCCTATTAATGAAATATTTTTTCTCTTCTCAACTCAACTTTTTTGACAGATAATCAAATTCCATTAAAGTCTCAAGCAATCTTTGTAAATCATCAACTTTAACCATATTGGGTCCATCAGAAGGTGCATTATCTGGATCTTGATGTGTTTCTAAAAAAATACCAGCTACCCCAACAGAAACAGCTGCACGCGCTAAAATTTCAACAAATTGACGCTGTCCACCAGATGAAGCCCCCTGCCCCCCAGGTTCTTGAACAGAATGCGTTGCATCAAAAATAACAGGAGCACCAAATGAACGTAAAATAGGCAACGAACGCATATCAGAAATAAGTCGGTTGTAACCAAATGACGTGCCTCGCTCACAAAGCATAACATTCGGATTACCACTGTAAACAACCTTTTTTAAAACATTCTCCATGTCCCACGGCGCTAAAAACTGACCTTTTTTAATGTTAATAACACATTCTGTTTTGGCGGCTGCTACCAAAAGATCTGTTTGACGACATAAAAAAGCCGGTATTTGTAAAATATCAACTGTAGAAGAAACAATTGTACATTGCTCTTCTGTATGCACATCAGTTAATATGGGACAATTAAACTCTTTTTTTAAATCAGAAAAAATGGACATTGCTTTTTCAAGACCAATACCACGTGCCGCCCCCAAAGAGGTTCTGTTGGCTTTATCGTAACTTGATTTATAAACAAACCCGATACCAAGCTGATCGGTAATTGTTTTAATACGACCAGCCATTTCAAAAGCATGATCACGACTTTCCATCTGACACGGCCCTGCAATTAATGAAAGAGGCATTTCATTTGAAAAAATCATATTTCCAACTTTCACACGGGCATTTGGTTTAGTCATTTTATCCCTCAAAAGCAAAGTAATCCAATTTACGCATTAAACCAATCGACTTTGTTCTACAGCGGCTTCAATAAAAGAAGAAAAAAGAGGATGTGGATCAAAAGGACGTGATTTTAATTCTGGATGATATTGAACACCAATAAACCATGGATGATCTACATATTCTATCGTTTCTGGTAAAATACCATCAGGAGACATCCCAGAAAAAATCAAACCACACTGTTCTAACTTATCCTTATAATCAATATTGACCTCATAACGATGACGATGTCGCTCGACAATCTTGGTCATCCCATAAATTTGAGCAATATGACTCTCTTCTTTTAATTCAGCAGCAAAAGCACCAAGGCGCATTGAACCGCCGAGATCACCATTTCTTGTACGTTTTTCAAGAACATCTCCTTTAAGCCATTCTGTCATTAAACCTACAATTGGATTGTCTGTTTCGCAAAACTCACTTGATGAAGCATTCTCAATCTGTGCAATATTGCGCGCAGCTTCTATACAAGCTAATTGCATCCCAAAACAAATCCCTAAAAATGGAACTTTACGCTCTCGCGCAAATTGAATTGCTCGAATCTTCCCTTCTGCCCCTCGTGCCCCAAAAGCACCTGGAACCAAAATTCCATGGGCTTTTTGTAAAGCTGAAACAGAATCTTCTTTTTCAAAAAGCTCCGAATCAATCCACTCAATATTAACCTTCACTCTATTCGCTAAACCACCATGCGCAATCGCTTCAATAAGAGATTTATAAGCATCCTTTAAGCCCGTATATTTTCCCACAACAGCAATCGTAACTTCTCCTTCAGGATGGTGAATACGATGCGTAATATCTTCCCAACGATCCATCTTGGGGGAAGGTGCCGAATCGATTCCAAAAGCGCAAAGAACTTCAGAGTCCAAACCCTCCTTATGGTATGCCATAGGAACATCATAAATTGTTGGCATATCTAATGCCTGAATGACTGCATTGGAGCGAACATTGCAAAAAAGTGATAATTTGCACCGTTCTGTTTCTGGAATAGATCGATCTGCACGTACAAGCAAAATATCAGGAGAAATACCAACTGCTTGCAATTCTTTGACAGAATGTTGTGTTGGTTTCGTTTTTAATTCACCTGCCGAAGGAATATAAGGCATTAATGTGAGATGGACATAAACGACATTTTGTCTCGGTAGCTCATTGCGAAGCTGACGAATCGCTTCTAGAAAAGGCATTGCTTCAATATCACCAACCGTTCCACCTATCTCACACAAAACAAAATCAAATTCTTCATTTCCCATCGTAATGAATCTCTTAATTTCATCTGTAACATGAGGAATAACTTGGACTGTTGCCCCCAAATAATCACCACGCCGCTCTCGTTCAATGATATTGCGATAAATACGCCCTGTTGTAATATTATCTTGGCTATTTGCAGAACGCCCAGTAAAACGCTCATAATGACCAAGATCAAGATCCGTTTCTGCACCATCATCGGTCACAAATACTTCACCATGTTGATAAGGCGACATCGTACCTGGATCAACATTTAAATAAGGATCAAGTTTGCGAAGACGTACGCGATAGCCACGAGCCTGTAATAACGCTGCTAACGCCGCCGCTGCGATGCCTTTTCCAAGGGAAGAAACCACACCACCAGTAATAAAAACATAACGTGCCATGGGCTTATGGTGATAAGCAATTTATAATGATTTTTCCAGCAAAAAATGCAAAAAGAAACAATTTTTCTTCTAAAATAAAAAAGGCGAAAAAAATCACCTTTTTTAAAAAGTCTATGTTTTCTTAAAAAACTATTTTGTACTGTTATCGGGAACTGTATTTTCAAGAACCTGAGGAACTGGACTTTCTGCTTCAGGATTTGTGGACTGTTTCTGTTCCTGCGAAGAATTCGAAGTGCCTCCTAGCTGTTCAAGAATAGAAGGGGAGGACTCACCATCTGACGATGGGACTGATCCTGAGTCTTTATTGGTAGAATTCTGTTCTGAATTAACCGGTATACGCTTTAAGATATCAGAACTAGAATTTGATATATTACTCACCACGGTAAGTCCAATAGACACAACAAAAAAACAACAGGCTAAAATAGCAGTCAAACGTGTTAAAGGGTTTCGAGATCCACGAGTTTTCATCAACCCTGAGCTATTACTCACACCTAGCCCACCACCTTCTGAAGGTTGAATTAATATAACACCAACCAAAGTAATCACAATCAAAAAATGAATAACTATAAGTACTGTTTGCATAAACCCTGCTCTTCAAATAACTCTTTAATAGCTATTTACACATAAATAACGCACAATCCAAGGGGAAACTCAAATTTCTCTGCTATAGTTTACGACAAACATCGCAAATAGTTAAAAAATCAATCGCTTTTAAGCTTGCTCCACCTATCAAAGCACCATTAACATGAGCAATGCTTAAAAGCTCAAATGCATTGGATGGTTTTACGGATCCACCATAAAGCAAACGTATCTTATTGCCTTCATCACCAAAACGAGAGCGCACCCTATCACGAATGAAATGATGTACTTTTGCAATATCTTCTGGAGTCGCTGTGTTGCCGGTGCCTATCGCCCAAACTGGTTCATAAGCGATAATGGTATTCTCTGCTGTTGCATCATCTGGGAGAGATTCTTCAAGCTGCTGCGTGAGAATATCCAGTACTTTATTATTATTACGCTCCTCCAATGTTTCACCAATACATACAAGAGCCACAAGACCTGCTCGCCACGCAGCTTGCACTTTGGCACAGACAATCGCATCATTTTCCTGGTACACTGTACGACGTTCTGAATGCCCAATAATAACATGACTTGCTCCCGCTTCTTTAAGCATAAAAGCTGAAATATCTCCAGTATAAGGACCATGATCATCAAAGTGACAATTTTGTCCTCCCAAAAGGAGATTTTCACCATTCAGCGTATTAGAAGCACGCGATAAAAGCGTTGCTGGAACACAAATAAGCGCCTCAAAAAGATGACCTAGATCAGAGCTAACGCCTGTAGCAATAGCACGCAACTCTCCAAGCGATTCACTCGTTCCATTCATTTTCCAATTTCCAGCAAGAAAAGGCCGAATATTTGGAGACATATTTTCACCTCAAGAGCTTTTACAATACATTGTTTATCTGTAGTTACCAAATTATAAAATGAAAGCAAGTCTTTAAAGCTTGCATCTTTCATCTCTTTATTGCAAATTCCATTACAGCTTTGATAATAACTCATATTAAAAATGGACTTGAACAATGCTTGACATCATAAGAAATGCTACAAATTCTTGGATTTTTAGAATTTTCCTTGCTATTTTACTCTTATGCTTCATTCTTTTATGGGGGGTACCGCAGTTACACAAAAAAAGTGAAAGAGATCTTATTACTTCTGGAAAGTCCACAGTAACTGTCGATGATTATCGTCTTGCACTCGCCGATCAAAGCGCACGTTTAGCATATGCTGCTCATCTTGGACGAATGTTTACAACAAATGAAATGCAGCAATACCAAATTCCTGCTTTTGTATTTAATCAATTACAACAAAATGTACTGCTTGATGAACAAGCACGTAAAATGAAAATAAGTCTTTCAAAAGATACAATAGCTCATACGATTGGTTCTGATAAGATGTTCCAGGTAAATGGCACTTTTGATAAAAACTTGTTTTATAACTATCTTCAGCATTTACGTATTAGTGAAAGTGCTTTTCTTAATTATTACACCAAACAAGAAAAGCGTAATCAGCTTATTGCTGCTTTACTTTCTGATATGAAGGCACCAAATCTCTTTTATAAAGCACTTGCTCTTTATCAAGGAGAAATGCGTATTGCTGATTATCTCGTTATTGATCTAAAAGAAAAGAAAACAATTGCTGATCCTGATTACGAAACATTACAAAAATGGTTTGAAACACATCAAAGTCAATTTCGTGCTCCAGAATACCGTACTGTCTCTTTGCTATCTATGGAACTTAATGATTTTGTAAAACCTAAAGATATCTCAACAGATGAGGCGAAAGCCTATTATACACAAAATGCTTCACGTTTTGTAACGCCTGAAAAGCGTACATTCGAAGAACTGCGATTCCCCTCACGCGAAGAAGCCGATAATGCAGCAAAAAAAATAGCTGACGGATTGAGTTTTGATGAACTGGTAAAAGCTGAAAAAAAGACTCTTAATGACATAAAAAAAGGTCCTCTCGCAGAAAACGAACTTCCTAATCATCTGACATCTGAAATTTTTGAACTTCAACAAGGCCAAGTCAGTCCTGTGATAAATGACTTACAGGGACCTGTTCTCATTCGCGTTACGCATATTGAACCTTCAAGCTCTCTTCCTTTTGAAAGTGTAGAAGAAAATATTCGCCAAATACTTGCCAAAAATCGTGCTACTGATGATATCCGTAACAATTATGCTGCCATTGAAAATGCTCGTTTTGAGGGTGCTTCTCTCAAAGAGTTAGCTGACCAATACAAGTTATCTTTGCGCACAATTACTATTGATAAAACGGGAAAAACGCTTGAAGGTGCAATACTCACGGATTTACCTCAAAAAGATATTTTACTGAATGCCATCTATCAATCAAACGAAGGAGTCGATCTTGATCCTCTCTCTTTTCAAAATGGTGGATATCTCTGGTACAAGGTCGATAAAATTATTCCTTCCCGTGATAAGACACTTGAAGAGGCTAAGCTAGATGTTCTTTCTCAATGGAAAAATGAGGAAATCCAACGTCTTCTTGATGAAAAAGCCCAAAATGCTCTCAAACAGCTCACGGAAGGAAAAAGTCTTGTTGCTCTTGCTCATACCCTTGGTGTTACAAAACAAACAACACCAACCCTCCGGCGTCAAGACTCATCTGAAACCCTTGGCGTTGAAGGCATTAAAGCATTATTTTCCGCTCCCAAAGGTCATTATGGCATCATAAAAGGTCCGGTTGCAACAAACCGTATCATTTATCAAATAAAGACTGTAACCATGCCTAAAGATATCACGTCTCATAATCTTTCAACTGAGGTCCGCGCCAATATAGATATGATGATAAGAGAAGATCTCAAGCTAGAAATGCTACAAGTTGCCAATAAAGAACATCCTTTGGAAATTAATAGCACAAATTATAATCAGATCTTTAACGCTCTCCAATAAAAAGATTGTGCATAATTTTAAGAACTTATTGATAAAGTTTTCATCAGCTCTTCGTCTATAGTTGAAGAGGTAAGACGGATTTCTTGTCTGCATATCTTAGGATCAGCGTTTGTATAATGATTCATTTTCTCGCAAAACAGTGCATGTATGGATTTGCGAGAAAATAGTCAATGGAATGTAGAATCGTTTTTGCAATGCATTAAAAAACATTATCCATCCAAAGGTCGTAAAGGTTGCCGCCCATTGAGCTATAAACATCATCCCTATCGTCATTCATTCATAGCTCATTATATTGCTACTCTTAATATTCATTCATAGGGAGCGTATTGCTTCTTCCTTAAATGATTTCATTTACACATCCAACTTATAATAGATAAAAAAACTATTTTTAAAATTCATTATAAAAATGGAGAAATCTTTTTCTATTCAAGACTCTCATTCAATATAAGAAAAAACGTATTATCATTATAAATCAATATATTCATCAATCATAACAGTCATCAATTATGATGTTATAATTTCTCAAAAATAAGAGTTTTTTATAGACTTATAGACTGCTAAGATAACTTCTCTCATAAAATAGAAATTTTATTTCATTTGCAAATGAGCTACAATCAATACATTCAGAGTACTTAAAAGTTCTTCATCAAACAAACCAATGTATTAAGATTTATCTCATGTTTTTCTTTCTCTGCATCTCACCCATCCAATACACTGAATAAAACATATTACTGATGAAGAAATACAGCGTATTTTCAAGATCATAAAATTTCTTATTCTTCTGTGTTCATAACAACCAAAACATCTACCTTTTTTATAACAAAAAATGGTTTGGAATCACAATAGCTCCTTTTATCTTCATATGAAAAAATCAGTCTACATGTTACGCATTCCAACGTAGTAATATTTTTTTACAATATCTTTGGAAAATTGCCGCTTATTGCTGCCCTTGTTATCAACCAATAGCGATACATCAATGGCAAAGTTGCACTCTCTTGAAAAATTGCTGCCCCCAGCTGTATAGCTTTTTGAAGAGAAGCTGGTACAATGACCAATGGAAGAAAAGCTGGCTTAAGAACTCTAGGTAAAGTACAAGAATACTGGTAAAATTGGGTATAATGATCGCGCGATAATGCTACCATAGCTTCAACAATACAACCCTTTTGTTGATCGCTGAGACGATGAGATTCCAAATCTTCCCTATTCACTCCTACAGCCTTTAATATATCAGTGGGTAAATAATATTGATATCGTGATTGCATGAATGATAAAAGACGCAATACACCGCTTAATCCTTGAGAAATCCCTCCATGTTCATAGATATCTGTAAACTCTTGTGCAGTTTCAGGATCTAATATCTGACAAGAAAGCTGTAAAATTATGCCTGCTGTCTCTCCACAATAATGCTCTAGATCATGAAGTGTTTCTATTGGATTGTGATAAAGATCTAAAATTTGCGCATCACAATAACGTAAAAAAGCTGTCTTAGGTAAATTAAAAAGAGTGATTGCTTTTAATAAATCATTCAAAATCGGATTGTTTCCACTCGTTTGCATTTCACCATGAGCAATAGCATCATACCACCAACGTAACCGTATTTCTCCTATGAGTGGGTCATGTACACTTTCGCGGATACGAGAAACTTCAGCATTAAATACATAAAGAGCAGCCAATGCTTGGCGCTTTTTTTTAGGTGCAAATAAAACCGATATATAGCGATCACGATCTATGGTACGTAAAATATCAAGACAATAAGGAAGAGAGCCTATCATTCTATGAACCTATTAACGTCCCTTTTTTAGCAATTAAATTAATACCCTCTTTTTATTCATATTAAAAAATGAAGGATAAGCAAATACAGTTCAGAAAATAAGATTTTTAAATGTGTCTCTTAACTGTATTATGAATTAAAATTTCTTTTCTAATCCCTTTTCGTTTTAGAAAGAAAAAAATTAAATAAATAATTTTTCTGATAAAACTTATCTTATCGGACTTCAAGTTTTCATTTGCAATAAAAAAGCTAAAAACCAATCGTAACATGCATAGTAAAACTTGAACAACAAACAACGCAAAACACTTTTTCAGTGGATAGATGACAATGTTATTTTATAAAAAATGCACTGATCACAAAAACTTCATCAATCATTGACCTCCTCCCCATCCTAAAAGACAAAGGTTCTTACCAACACCAATTTGTAAAAAATCCAATTGCTCTCGGTGCGTTTCTGTTACTATAAACGCATTGATTTATAATCATAATTTTGTGTTTTGTATATTAAATTAGAATCCCAAATATCGTAGATATGCTTTCATTTCAAACCAATTCCATGTTACATCAATAAAAACTATTCCCTTGCACGTCATAAGCGGAACTGGCTTGTAGGTAAAAACTGTATAAGAAAGAATTAAAATGCCTCTTATGAACTGTCTTAAGTCCCAAGAGCTGATCACTCATGTGATTCATTAGGAACTATGAGCAAACTTTGTCCTGAATACTTGCTGCTGTATTTAAAAAACACTTAATGTGTTAAGTTATGTATATTCTATACCCTTATATCACCGCCTTAAACGACAGTATTTTACAGCGCAGAAAATAATCACACAAGTCTTTCATGCTAGACCAGAGCCTTTGTTTTATTAAACAATACTCTATTCTACCGCAAATAATAACGCCGCAACAGCGCGATCTTCAGCCAATAAAACATTAAATGTACGCACCGCCGCTCCCGTACTCATTGTATCTGATGAAATACGTTTTTCCCATAAAAGCACCCGTAACTCTTCAGGTAATCGTAATAATTCAATTCCAGTACCTATTAATAAAACTTCGATTTCAGAAGCTTCTTCTAAAATACGAGATATATCCCTTTGAGTGGGAACAGGCCCTGCCATCTCAATGCCATAAATACCTGATGGTACACAAATAATAGAACCTCTATGAGACATATCAGCAAAACGAAACCCACCATTTCCATAAGCATCAATAGGTGCGCGACTTGGAAAATGTGCTTCACGAATTTGAATTGCATCGAACATGAATATGCACCTTTTATTTTTGAATAATCCAATTGTCTTTGCTTCTTCTCATCATAAAAATTAAAATAAGGCTAATATAAACATTGATATGTTAAACATAGCCTAGTATTGAAGTAAAAATTTTTATATAATGCCCTAATCTTCTCATACAACAAATATATGAAAATTTGGGAATAAACCGCGGTAAAATGCTATACCTGCTTAAATAAATCTATCTTTTAAAAAGTTTCCTCAGCTTATTTACTCACAAATTGCTTTTTATAAAAACAATGATCTTGTTTAAAAAACAGAAAAAAATTGCGTAATATTCTATAAATAAAACAACTATTTTAATAATCTAAAGAAAACAAAAACTCCATTTTCTGTAGCCACTATAAAAGCCTCTTTTTCAATGAAATTGTCTTGATCTTGCCAAGCTTTTTATAAAAATGCTTAAAAAATGTAATAAACTGCCATTACACCTTAAGATGCATTTTCCTTTGATATAGCTTTTTTCTCTTCAGAGATACTCATATCTTCTTTCGTTGTCGTTTTAGATTTAGATTTTTGTGGTGTTTTTGCTTTAGCATTAAGTTTTGATTTTTTTTCTGCAATCGGCTCACCTTTAACGCGCACATCAGCTAATGTTGAGCGAATAACACGAATATTTATACTCTCACCAATTTCAACCTCTAATTCACCACTCTCGTCGTGAACCTTCTTAACCTTGCCGATAATACCACCACCCGTTATAACTGTATCACCACGACGTACTGCATTAAGCATTTCTTGGCGTTTTTTCATTTGGGCACGCTGTGGACGAATGATAAAAAAATACATAATTGCAAAAATTAAAATGAATGGGACAGCGTTAGCAAATGAAATTCCACTGGAAACATCGCCTGCAACTTGAGCATAAGCGTTCGTAATAAACATTTTTATCTCCTATAGTTAAACCTCAGGTATTTCCCACTCTATTAAAATGAAATTCCGATACAGAAAAAATTCCTAAAGAATTTATCATAAAAAGCAATAACTACATAATCTAATCACAGCTTTACAAAAATACAATAAATCCTTAAGAGGCAGAATACCAAAATACAATGAGAAAAATCTTAAAAAATAGATTCACTTTCCCCTATTGTATATCCTACAATATAAATCTTTTCACTAACTCAATAAATTATACAAGATAATTTTTCTAATGAACAAACTTTAATTTATATAGATAATTTATCGTTTTTGATATCGAACGACAGATCTAAATACAATAAAATGCTCTCATTTCAAATCTTCTGAATTAATCAAAACGATTGTCTTGCACGTCACACATATGAAATGAGCCTGTAGATAAAAACTTTTTAAGAAAGGCGTGAAAATATCTTTTTTCATGCTTCTCTCAAATGCAAGAGCAATTGAAACACTCAAAGCTGACAAATAGTATGATACTATTGTCTTACACTTTCATAAATACAAAAATGGTAATATCTACCGACCCCAACGAACTACTTTCCTAAAACCAATGATTTTTTGCTGCAATGTCATTGATTTAAGAAAATCAATTATTTTTCATGAATTTTCTATAAACTGTAAGACTATTCAAATGTAAACGTCATCAATAAATTAGTTTTCTAAATATTTAAGGGGATCAACAGGTAATGAATTCTTACGCATCTCAAAATAGACACGTGGCGTTTTAACATTTCCTGAAACACCAGATTTAGCAATCTCATCACCGCGTCTTATCCTTTGTCCTTTGTTAACAACAAGCTTACTATTACATCCATAAATAGTGATAATATCATTTTCATGTCGAATCATCACAACATTACCAAGCTCTTTTAATCCATCTCCCGCATAAATAACCACACCATTTTCTGCCGCCTTTACCGAAGACCCTTCAGGCACTGCAATATCTATTCCTCGATTCATTACTGTTCCCTTTTTTTGACCGAACTGGCTTAATAAACGCCCTCGTACTGGCCAACGCATCTTAGAAATTCCTGTGGCTTGCGGAGTCGTCATATTATCTGTATTCGTAACAGTACTTGACAAACCAGTCTCATGTTTCAATTGCGTCATCTGTTTAGAAAAATTTTTCTCAGAACTTGATTTGTTCATCTTTGCAGAGGGTGGCGTTGTTACAGGAGCTTTATATATAGGAGAGGACTTCTTGTTTTTTATAGAGGACATCACAGATTGGGATGCAGATTCTGTTGTTGACACTGCCCAATCGTTATTATTGTGTGCATTTGAAGCTGCTAATGTACGCCTGCTTGGAACAACAAGGACCTGACCGATATAAATGGAATTGCTGTTTATACCATTTGCTAATTTTAATGCCTCAACACTAACCCCTACTTGTCGTGCAATACTGAGCAGTGTATCTCCACTCTGGACAATATAAGAATTCCGCCGAAAAATAGGAGATTTATCCATTTGTGAACGAGAAAGTGTTCCAAGATTACGTGGAGGGGAGCCCATAACGCGACCATCAGAAGAAGTTATCCTATCTTGATGTGGAAAATTATAGGGGGAATTATCATCTCCCCACGAATCATCGCTTGATTCCACAGGTGGCAATTCAGTGCTTTGTATCATACCACTACCGTATGATAGCATTCGCGGGTCTGTATACATAGTGCTTGATATATTTGATTGAGATGATACCGTACGATGAGAGAACGTATTGGAAAAACGCTGTGTACCAGAACTACAACCAGCAACAATAGTTACCACCGCTAACAAAGTTATTCTCTGAAAATTATGCTGGAAAATATTATCCAAAGCTTTTAGATACATCGTTTTGCTCACTCATCAATAATCAACTCACTCCATTAAAGCTTTTTTAAATTACCGAAGAGTTAAAATAAGATGTTTTATTCATAAATATCTTTATATAAGATCAAAATGAATTTAACGTAGACAATTTGCAGAAACTTCTTAGCTTTTAAAAATTAAAGTATCTCCGCAATGCCTTTAATAAAAGGTTGGTAACGCACTTGGAACAGTTCTAAACACTCAAATCGACTACCAATTTTTGTATAGCGCGTCACCGTTTGTACCCCTTCGTCAGGTCCTATCGCCTGAATGAGAATTCCATTTTCAGCTAAAAGTTCTAAAAATTCCTTTGGTTCATCAAAACGTGATGGCCAAATAAGAATGCGATCAAATGATCCTAAGCCTGTCACACTATGACTTCCATCAATCTGCCTTATAACAATATTTTCAATTCCTAAAGTTTGAAATTTTTGGCGTGCTAAATCAACAAGCGTTTTATAACGATCAATCGTTGTCACGCGGTCACTCAGACATGCCATAAGAGCAGTACAAAAACCAGATCCTGTACCAATTTCTAAGACACGATGCCTTTTTTTCAACGATAATGCCGAAAGAATTAAGAGTTGCTCTTCCAAACGTTCCATATATTCACCGCACTCAAGGGGAATAACTTTATTATCATAAGCACTATTGAACCAAGGAGCAGCAACAAACTGTTGACGCGGAATTTTCTCTAATGCCGAAAAAAATCGCACGTCATCAATGCCTTTGCTACGCATTTTCAGTACAAGAGCGGCTAACTCCTCACGAAATTGTAAAATACCCTTTTGCCCCATAGTATCATTCAATCTCCAATGGAGGTACACTTTTATCATACTGACAAACTGCTTCTTTTAAAATGGCAAAAACTTGCGTCTGTGTATCATCACCTCTTGGCAATAAACGCATATTGTCTCTCCTTTCGTAAAATTAAGCAGTAATACAGCGCATTCCTCCCATATAAGGTTGTAAAACATCTGGAATAATAATTGATCCATCAGCCTGTTGATAATTTTCAAGTACGGCAATAAGACAACGTCCAACAGCCGTACCAGAACCATTAAGGCTATGAACAAAATGCAATTTTTTATCGCCTTCTTTACGATAGCGCGCATTCATACGGCGACCTTGAAAATCTCCACAAACTGAACAGCTAGAAATTTCACGATAACATTCTTGACCAGGAAGCCAAACCTCGATGTCATAGGTTTTACGCGCTGCAAACCCCATATCACCCGTAGAAAGAACCACTGTGCGAAAAGGCAAACCAAGCCGCTTTAATATATCTTCTGCACATTCCGTCATACGTTCTAATTCAATTAAAGACTGCTCTTCACTGGTAATCGAGACCATTTCAACTTTCCAAAATTGATGCTGACGCAACATACCGCGCGTATCACGACCGGCTGCTCCCGCCTCTGAACGAAAACAGGGAGATAAAGAAGAAAATCGCAGTGGTAAATCTGATATTTCAAGAATTTCATCGTTGACCAAATTGGTTAATGGCACTTCTGCTGTGGAAATAAGCCATCGACCATCTGTTGTACGAAAAAGGTCTTCAGCAAATTTCGGTAATTGTGCTGCTCCGTAAACAATCTCATCACGAACAAGAAGAGGTATTGAGACTTCTGTGTAACCATTCTCATTGACATGCACATCAAGCATAAACTGGCCTAATGCTCGTTCTAGCCGTGCTAATGCCCCTGAAAGTACTGTAAAACGTGTTCCAGACAAACGACTAGCTCGTTCAAAATTCATCTGCTTGAGATCTTGACCAAGATCAAAATGTTCCTTTGGTGTAAAATTAAATGTTGGAGGTGTACCAAAATGTCGAATGACGACATTATCACTTTCATCTTTACCTTCTGGAACATCATCTAATGGAATATTTGGAAGTGCTGAAAGAATTTTCTCAAGACTCTCCGTCAGCTGTTTTTCTTCCACTGTTGCAGAGGAAAGAAAAGCTTTAATCTCTTCAACTTCAGCTCTAAGACGTTCAGCCATTTGCTGATCCGATACCGCTAAAGCCTGTCCTATTTCCTTTGAAACAGCATTGCGACGTTCCTGCGCCAATTGCACCTTAGCAATATGCGAGCGACGTGCAAGATCAAGTTGTATTAACCTTTCAGCTTGTGGCTCAAGACCTCTACTTACGAGTGCTTTATCTAATTTCTCAGGATTGTCACGAATCCACTTAATATCAAGCATAAAAATTCCTCATTTATATTGTTTTTATTCATTCCTTATCGCATAAGATTATACACTTTTCTTAAGCGGATTTTCTTCTCTTTTCTATACTGTAAGCAATTAAAATTGAAATCTCGTAAAGTGCTATCGTTGGTAAAGCCACTGCAAACATCGTAAAAAAATCCGACGGCGTTATGATTGCCGCAATAATAAAAGAGAGCAAAATAGCCCATTTTCGTTTAGACGCCAAATCATGAGACGTTAAAAATCCAATTTTTGTTAAAAGACTGATGACAAGAGGTAATTGAAAAATCAAACCAAAAATTAGGATAAATGATGTCATAAAGCCCAAATAATCAGAAATACGCACTATAAACTCTATTTTTAAATGAACATCTGGAAGAAATTGTTGAGAAAGGCTAAACCATAGTATTATTGGCGCTAATAGACCATAAACAAACGCTCCCCCAATACAAAATAAAATAGGCCCCCCAATGAGAAATGGTAAAAAAGCCATCCGCTCATTTTTATAAAGCCCTGGTGCAATAAAACTATAAAACTGAAAAGCCGTATAGGGAAAAGATAAAATAATTCCCCCAAAAGCAGAAAGCTTCATCTTCGTTAAAAAAGTTTCCCATACTTGCGTTGATTGCAAACGAATACCCTCAGGATTACCCCCTGCTATTTTCATTGCCCACTGATATGGCCATAGTAAAAAATTTAAGATATAATCTTTAACAAGAAAACACATCATAAAAGCGATCATAAATGCAACCAAGGCAGCAATAATTCGCTGACGAAGTTCAATTAAATGTTCTAAAAGTGGAGCCATATTAGCATCAACTTCATTTTTCTTAGCATTCATGACATATCTTCTTTATCTTTAGAAGCAATAGATACTGTCGTATCTTTATTGGTTACGTTTTGATCGCATTCCAAAATTTCTTTATCTTTTTTTGATTTATGGTGTGTTGCCTTAACATCCAAATTATCGTGGATATCTTCTAATGTATTTTGAATGGGATCAAAAGTCTCTGTCAACTTCTTGCTTGAATCGCTAATATCCGAACATACTTTTTGCAAATTATCGCGCTCGATTTGTTTTATTACATCATCAAACTGATGACGAAGTTCATTTGCTGTTGAATACACATACGCTCTTATCTTTGCTACTGTCTTTAATATTTTAGGTAAATCTTTTGGTCCAACGACAATGATGAGAACAAGTAAGATTACGATAAACTCTGGTCCGTCAATCCCAAACATCTCTTAATTCGACTTTCTCATCAAAAAATATTGCACAATGATGATTGCGTTTTTGTTACTGTTTTTTAGCAACAGATGTTTTGCTTTTTTTAGAAGCAGAAGAAACCTTTCTGCGCGCTGTTGCATGTTTTACCGATAACGGCTGAGATTGTTGAGATTCTACATCAATCATTTGGGAAGTAGGAGCCATTTCAACTTTATCCTCAATGCTATCATCTTCTTCTTTCATATTTTTTTTGAAGGCTTTAATTCCTTTAGCAACATCGCCCATTAATTCAGAAATTTTACCGCGACCGAAAAGCACAAAGATAATCAATAAAATTATAATTAAATGCGTTGGTGAAAAAATATTACCCATTATTCTCTCTAACTTTATGCTTTTAAATTTGATTTCATTTATTCATGCTTCCTCTGAAGGAGGTATCAAATATAATATCTTACTTATATATTTTCTTCTTAACTTAAAAGCAATTACACGCTTTTATTGCAAAAAGAACTTTTTATCCTCTCATCCTTTTTTAGCGTATTATAACACAAACCATTCAAAAATGATAAACCACTTCATACAAAGTTCAAAACACTTAAAAACTTTTCTAACATAACTTCATCTGATCTCTTAGGTTACTCATCTTCCTGTAAATACTATAGCCAATGTCTTTCCTTTTACACAATGTTTTACGTATCATTACAAACATTTCCGTCAAATTATCCTTTACTGATAAAGATCATAACATGTTGTAAAACACTTTACGTATTCAATTAAAAAATTCAGAAAGAAAAATCTCTAAAAAACTTTCTTAACACATCATCAGTCTCTTCAAAAACTATCATCTTACGCACAACATTTATTCTTTGCGTTGGGGTAGGAATTTTATCATCCATTATTCCATATACAATACGAAATATGAGCCATCATCGCATTCAATTAAATATCTGTCGTGTAAATAAAAACTATTAGCGAAAAGAGTAAAAATGCACTTTATGAACCAACTCAAGTGCCAAGAGGTATGGCAATACTGCTAAAAAATAAAAAAGGTACCAGCTTGTGCCTTTATTCAGTAAAATACCTCCATATAACCAGCTCTCTAAGCCACGGCATGCTCTAACTATTACACGTCTCCGGATTCTGGGCATGCGTTCTCATAATATCATGTGTTTAACCTATCTCAGTATTGAAAACAGAATGGGCATGAATAGAAAATTACATTCAATCAAAAGCATGGTATAGAAGCATAATCCATATAAAAAGAATTTCTTATCCTAGCCTTTTTTATAAGATTACCTCATAAAGCCGCTCGATAATACAGTGTTAGAGATAGATAAACCTATTTACTTTAGTTTAAAATTCCTCATTTTGATTGAGATAGCTTGCAGAGCACATATCAATTTTCAAAAGTTTTATTTTAGCATCATACACAATAACCTAGCTATTTAGCGTGTATAATGTAAAGCTTCGGCTCCGCTTAAAACAATGAAATTCATTCACACTTTTACAAAAATCTATCACTATAACACCAGCAATTTATTGCTCTATCCATAATTTTACGCTTGCTAAAAAACTTATAAATGTAACAATGTTTTTATCAAGCATTTGAAAGATACCCTTCAATTTTTCAACAAACTTCACTAATATTCTCGTTAATTGAGTGTTTTTTATAGTCTTCCTGGAAGAGTCCGCGATCATAAAGAAAAATCTCTTACAACATAAATATCTCTATTGAAATGTTTGATCTCTTCTTGTCTATCTTTCATATAAAAAATTAAAATTTTAACGATTAATCTCATTATATAAAAATAGCTCTGTGAATAAATGCTCTGATGACATTAATATTTTTTCTGTAGTGTATAATGTGGGAGTGAGGGTATTGTTTGATTTCTACAAGAGTATTTTTATGGATATCAATTCTATTATTCTATGCTAATAATCCGGTACAGTTATACATATGGTAGAGTTTACTCCATGAATTATCGGCATATTTATCATGCTGGCAATTTTGCTGATGTTTTTAAACACATTATTGTCACTCGCATTGTAGAATATCTCAAACGCAAAGAAAAAGCTTTTCGCGTTATAGATACGCATGCTGGAATCGGTATTTATGACCTTTCTTCTTTAGAAGCACATAAAACAGGAGAGTGGCGCGAAGGTGTCCAACGACTTTTTTCAACTCCTATCCCAGAAGATTTAAGAACACTCCTTTGTCCATGGTGTGATATCATTGATGCCCTCAATAAAGGGGAAAAAGAAATTGTATTTTATCCTGGATCTCCTGTTCTTATTCGTCAATTATTACGGAAACAAGATCGCCTCACCGCAATAGAATTGCACAATGAAGATTATCATATTTTAGCAAAAAACTTTGCAGGAGATTATCAAACAAAAGTTCTGCATTTAGATGGTTGGCTTTCCTTAAATGCTCATGTACCACCAAAAGAAAAACGTGGGTTTATCCTTGTTGACCCTCCCTTTGAAAAAACTGGAGAGTTTTCCCGCCTTATTGATGGATTAACGAAAGCCTATCGTCGCTTTTCTGGAGGAATCTACGCTTTATGGTATCCTGTTAAATATGACAAAGAAATTGAAAGTTTTCTTCACGCGCTTTATCAAACCGGAATTCCTAAGATTCTACAGCTTGAAATGCGTATCCGAAAAAGTTCAAGTCCACCGACAATGAATGGAAGTGGTATGATTATTATTAACCCTCCCTACCTTTTGGAAGAAGAAATGAAAAAACTCAGCCCCTTTCTTATCAACCGTCTGGGACAAGATGAAAATGCCCAAATAACGCATAAGTGGCTTCAAAAAGAACATCTGTTATGTTAGATCTTTCTCTGATATTTTTTCTAAATCAAATATCATGTTGTAAAATACAAAGGCATTAAATGATAAAGTTCTTTGATTCTTTGGATAATACCAACATATTATAATGGTAAGCTAATAACGATCAGCGTGAATTAATTTTTTTCCTTTTAGAAAGTCTATCCTCTTAATCATCATGGATTTCTTATTTCAATCATTTTAATGGATAAATTGGGCAAATTCATAAAGCTGTCTTAGAATAACAACTCTCATATTTTTTATGAAAGATCGGCTCTCTAAAATCATACTCTTATGTTATAAGATATTATTTATAGAAAAAAATTATAAAGACATAAATAATCATTATTTAATAAAAAAGAATATTTCATATATTAAACAAACAACATATTCGTAACAAACGGAATGGTCCTGAAAAATAATACAAATTGTCCGCAAAATGAACGGGAAAAACTTTCTTTTCTCTCTAATATTACATGGCATAATGCCAATCAAAGCAATGAGAAAAATCAATTCCAAGGTATCAAATTCATACAAGAGTTTGTTAGACACCTTCCGCATAAGCCAGGGGTTTACCGGATGATTGGTGAAAATGGTGATATTCTTTATGTTGGCAAAGCCCGTAATCTCAAAAAACGTGTTTCAAACTATACACGTGAACAAGGACACAATAATCGTATTACCCGGATGATTCGTGCAACATATCATATGGAATTTATCGTCACCCATACAGAAACAGAAGCACTCCTTTTAGAAGCCAATCTCATCAAAAGATTGCATCCACATTTTAATGTACTCCTGCGTGATGATAAAAGTTTTCCTTATATTATGATTACAGATGATCATCGAGCGCCTGCACTTTACAAACATCGTGGTGCTCGAACACGAAAAGCTCACTATTTTGGTCCTTTTGCTTCTGCTGGTGCAGTGACACAAACAGTTCATGTTTTACAACGCGCCTTTTTATTACGAACCTGTACTGATTCAGTTTTTGAAAACCGTACACGCCCCTGTTTGCTTTATCAAATTAAGCGATGTTCTGCACCTTGTACTCATGAAATTAGTGACAGTGATTATAAAGAACTGGTGAAAGGAGCAAAAGCGTTCCTTTCGGGAAAAGATCAATCTATTAAAAGCGATATGGTTCAAGCTATGCATAAAGCCGCAGAAAATCTTGATTTTGAACAAGCAGCTTCCTATCGTGACCGCTTATCAGCCCTTTCTCACATACAAAGCCATCAAGGTATTAATCCTCAAACGATAAAAGAAGCGGATGTATTTGCAATTGCGCAAAAAGAAGGAATGACCTGTATTCAAGTGTTCTTTTTTCGCATGGGGCAAAATTGGGGAAACCGTGCCTATTTTCCTAAAGCAGATCCCTCTTTTTCCCGTACTGAAATTTTAGCGAGTTTTCTTGCCCAATTTTACGATGATAAACCACTTCCCAAAAGCATCCTTTTATCTGAAGAAATTGAAGAAAAGGCACTTCTTACAGAAGCATTTAGTCTCAAAGCAAACCACAAAGTATCCCTCTCTTTACCCAAACAAGGTGAACGGAAAACTCTTGTTAATCGTGCCTATCTCAATGCTCATGAAGCACTTGAACATAAGCTTTCTGAAACAGCCACCTATACAAAATTGCTTCAAGGTCTTGCTAAAACATTCCAACTACCTGTTCCTCCACGCCGGATAGAAGTCTATGACAATTCTCATATCATGGGAACAAATGCTGTAGGGGCTATGATTGTTGCTGGTCAAATGGGATTTATTAAAAATCAATATCGAAAATTCAACATTCGCTCAACAGATATCACGCCTGGCGATGATTTTGGCATGATGAAAGAAGTGATTAAACGAAGATTTTCACGCCTTATCAAAGAGTATGATCTGCCAAATAGAAGTCATGACATAAAAGATGATGATCTTTTTCCCATTTGGCCTGACCTTATCTTAATCGATGGTGGTGAAGGACAAATCAACAGCGTACATGCAATACTTGCTGAATTACAATTAAATGATCTCTTCACAGTTGTTGGAATCGCCAAAGGTGTTGACCGTCATGCGGGACGTGAACGATTTTTTATAAAAGGTATTCCCCCCTTTACACTTCCTCCACGTGATCCTATCCTCTATTTTTTGCAACGTCTGCGTGATGAAGCACACCGTTTTGCGATTGGAACTCATAGGATAAAACGAAAGAAAGCAACATTCAAAAACCCACTTGATGAAATCGAAAATATTGGTCCGACAAGAAAGCGTGCATTGCTTCATCATTTTGGAAGTGCCAAAGCTGTTGCTAGTGCCTCATTTGAAGATTTAAAAAAAGTTACGGGAATTTCTATGACAATTGCACAAAAAATTCATAACCATTTTCATGAAAAATAAGCTTGTTTCATAACCTTCTCCTTGTTACGTTAAGGAAATATATTCTCTTTCACAAGAATTAAAAATGGCTCCATGAAAAATCATACTTTTTCTTTTCCAAATATTTTAACTTATGCACGAATTGTTGCAGTCCCAATGGTTGTTGCATGCTTTTTTTTAGAAGGGCGGCTACAATCAAGTGATATCACTCGCTGGATTGCTGTTTCCATTTTTATCGTTGCATCCATTACTGACTTTCTTGACGGTTACCTTGCTCGTATTTGGGAACAAACATCCAATATTGGTCGCATGTTAGATCCAATTGCCGATAAACTTCTCGTCTCTGCTTGTTTGCTCTTGCTTGCCGCAGACAGTACCATCGCTGGGTGGACACTATGGGCAGCTATTATCATTCTTTGCAGAGAAATTCTTGTATCAGGATTACGTGAATATTTGGCTGAGTTAAAAGTTAGTGTTCCTGTCTCTCGTCTTGCAAAATGGAAAACTTTTGTACAGATGATCGCTATTGTATTTCTTTTAGCTGGACCAGCCGGTAATAAAATTTTCCCTTACACAGTAGAGTTTGGCATTACTATGTTGTGGATTTCTGCCCTCCTTACATTGTGGACAGGGTGGGATTATTTTCGTGCAGGTTTAAAACACGTTATCCTATGAATCATATGGAATTTTATAATGGTGATTTATCTTTTTGTACTTAAATAAGAGATGAGAATAGCATAAGATTGATTTATTTTAAATCTATTAATGATAGATCATTAAAACACTTTTTTGCACATTACAAGTAAGGGTAGCGTGTAGATAAAAACTCTTCAGAAAAGAGTAAATAGGCTTTATATTTTCGTAAAAGCAGCTGCAATATTAAAAGCTAAAAAAACGATTAATGCTTCATATGCTTTCAAAAAAATCTATAATCTTATAAGCAAAAAACCGAAACATAGTGTTTCGGATTTTTGCTTCTTATATACGCTTTATTATTATAAACGCTTTATTAACCAACAATTTCTGCCTCAGAAAACCAAAAGGCGATTTCTGTTTTTGCCGTTTCAGCACTATCGGATCCATGGACAGAATTTTCGCCAATCGATAAAGCATGAACCTTACGAATTGTCCCTTCTTCTGCATCACTAGGATTCGTAGCCCCCATTACTTCACGGTTTTTAGCTATTGCATTTTCACCTTCCAAAACTTGTACAACAGTTGGACCAGAAGACATGAATTCAACCAATTCACTAAAAAAAGGACGTTCTTTATGAACAGCATAAAATTTTTCAGCCTCACGTTTGCTCATCCAGACACGTTTAGACGCAATAACACGTAGCTCCGCATCCTCAAGCATTTTAGTAATTGCGCCAGTCAAATTACGACGGGTTGCGTCTGGTTTAATCATCGAAAAAGTACGCTCTAAAGCCATTTAACCACCTTTATTTCATTTATAATATTCTCTAGCCATTTCTATAGCGAGCAAGGAACCCTTTGCCAAGTGACTCTGCAAAAATCTACACAAATTCTCAAAAACATAGAATAAATTATAAAGAAAACTTTAATAAAAATACCTGCAATTGCTCATCCCATCATAAAGATACGCTACAGAATCTCAATAAATATTGAATCTTCTTTCATAATCTTAAATGCTTCCTATCAAAATTATCATTGAAATCAATCAAAAAATAACCATGTCGTTAGAAACTATAGCGTACACCTAAAATACCCTGAAGGGACTGTTTTGTTTTACGCCCTTTAATATAATGGGCCTCACCATATAACTTTAACTTCTCACTCACTAAACTGCTTAAACCTATTCCTAATTTACCTGCATTCCCCGATAAGTCAGTGGTAAATGGATGGCGTTGATTAATTAACGTTTGATTGTCATCTTTATTCTCACGCAACCATGCTGCTGTAATATACGCAAACGATGAGGAATCTATATGAGAACCAAATTCATATCCTAAAGATAAGCCAACCTCATTGCGTAATGAAGTGAATGGACGCATGTCACCTGTCATGTCATTCGATAACTTTATTTCTTTACCTTCAACTTGCAACCATGTAAATTGTCCATAAGGCTGTAACCAACTGTTCTTTGACGTCTTAAGTCGATAACCAGCTTCAAAGGAAGTTCCCAATGCCCTTTGAGTATATGTTCCTTCAATCTCTAAACCATTCGTTGAAACGGCTTTTAGAGTATTTTGATAATGATTGTATTTTAAAATACCATCGAGATACCATCCACTATGATCAAAATAAGTGACATAAGCACCAATACCATAAGTATTGATTCCACTGTTACCCCCCCGTGCATGCGCAACACGGGCACGATCATAACTGCCAAAACCACCTATATAAAATTCTCCATTTTCCCACTCGCTTAAACCATTGATCCCCAAAACGATACCGGTCTGATCCAGTTTAAAATCTATATGCTCTGTAGTAACACTCTCTTTAGATTTAATCGCATAGGTCCATAAAGCCGTATTCTTTTTACTTTTATCTAGAATTCCTCTTCCCGCACGTACGGTTTGCATTTCATTGTGAAAAACCATCGCTGGAGCCACAGACATAGACAATACCGCATCTGTAGAGGGAGTGGTCAAAAAGTGAGAAACTGAAAGTTTCTCACTCAATTGTGGAAAAGGTTGTTCTTTATGAACTGGACGCACAATCATTTGATCGGCTAAAGATTGAGAAGAGGTTGAAACAGCAGTTTGTTGTTTTTCATCAGAAAGAGGATGAGGACCTGATGGAGGTAACGCTACAAGAGTCTGATTTTCTTGAGAGGGAGATACAGAAACACTAGAGACATTCTGTGCCCCTCTTAAATGACGTGGAGGTCGTGGTTTAGATGGCTGTTTTTTAGTAAGTGAACGAGGACCGGTATTTTTTCCTTCAGAAGAAGCCCCTTGATCAGACTGTGTACCCGTATCAGCAGACAATGCAAGAGGAATCTTCGCTTTCTTATTCACACACTCTACTTCAGAATTAGAACCTTCCGTATCTCCAGAAGCTCTACTTAAATACCAAATTGTAGCACTACCACTAGAATCAGCACATCTTCCTCTCTTCACTAAGCGATACTGATAGGTTCCACCATCAACAGCTGTAATGTCCTTGCCCAAAAGATCTGCCAGAGTAAAATTAGCTCCGCCATTGTGGCTTCTATCGGTAATTAACGGAAGCTCAGTAACCAAACTATTCCTTTGTGAGAGAGGACCTGTAATTTCACGTCCAGAATCTGCAATATTTATTTTGTGATTCCCTGAGCCCTCACCAATCAACAAATAATCACTCGCATCCCACGTAGCGCTAATATTGAATCGAAAATGTAAATCCCCTGAAAGTCTCTCAACATAAAGTGAAATATGACGTGGATCATACGGAATAGAAGAAAAAATAACAGTCCCACTCTGCCCCCCTAAATCTTTAATTTTAATCTGTGGTTTTTCTCCTATCTTCCGTTCACCAACCTCAAATATTATCTCATCCACGCTCTCTTCTATAGGAATTTTTTTCTTAGTTATATGATTTGTCCTATCGCCAGCGAATAAATAAAGTTCTCCACCACCATTGATCCTTACTTCTCCAACGACTTCTTGTACACCAACATGGAACCACGATTTAGCAAAATCCGTAATTGTTAAAGTATCTACAAATCCCATAGGATATACAACTTGAATAGCTTGATCCTTCAAAGTAGTTTTCACAGACTCCCCTAGTGCTAAGACATGCTGTCTCCCATTCCCAGAAACTTCTGTAAACATTGCTCTCCCCCCTTCCTTTCTTTGCCCCGCATAAATATTTTGTTCTCCATCATTTCCCACTTTCGCATACCAAGCACCTCCCCCATCATACACATTCTGCTGTCCCACTGCTCCACCTCCACCCGTAACTGTGGAATTATATGCACTACTTCGTCTAACCACGCGTGTAAAATCAATATTTGGCTCTTCATGAATAAACTGCTGACCTCCCCAAATTTTGGCGCTCATTGCAATTCCTGCTCGTGTAACTATTTGCATCCCTCCTTTTTTAATAGTGGACCCCACGGAAGTTTTTCCATTCTCAACAAGCTCTACATCACCATATTCAATCGTAATATTATTTTTGAAAAAACTAGCAATCAGTTCTAAATTTTTTTCTTCCTCTTCTCTATTTCCCACATCTGTTGCTCTTGTTAGCACTCTATTCCTACTCTCAACTACACTTGCAGATTGCAAAAGACAACTACTGATCATCAATACTGAAAAACTTAATTTGTATTTATACCGCATTATCCACACTCCACTCTCAATTATTTAGAAAAATACCCCGCGACTACATAGATAGCTCATTTTAGATTGTATCATAATGTGTTTTATTTATGTCTAAATACAATTTTTTAGTGTATTTTTTAATTTAAACAACTTAAAGTTGTTTATCTATAAACCACTAAAAAAACTCTAACTTAAGGCAGAAAAATTGAATAAAATTCAAAATGTTCACTTAAGTTAAAGGAATAATTTGCATATCTGGAATTATAGATGAAAAAAATGCTCGTGTCCTTTAATGGGGCCCCCTCTTCACGTAAAACAAAACGCCATTGGGTTGTACATTCACTCACTTGTTTTAAAGAGACATCTCTCAATGCACTCAAGCCCATTTCGCCACGTCATCCATGAATGATATACCGGTAAAGCCATTGATCCCCCAATCTTTACGCTTATGAAGAAGCGAGCCGATATCATCATACACTTTTCCAGCCCTAAAATGTTGCAACGCGACACCCTTTGGTACTTGAGGCAGTTTATAAGAGGTATTTTTAGTTCTTTCTTGTACAATTTTTATCCACGCAGGCTTCCCTGCTTGTGACGTGCAAGAAAATGGTTTTGATTGATTCAACATAAACAGATTTGGAATGAGAGAATCCTATGATTTTCGCGACTCTCATTCAACATGCATAGAAATGAATTATTATTATAAATTCAGTATGTTGCCTTTAAAAGAGAGAGTATAAAGACATTTCTACTATTTGAGAAAGTCCTTACACTCTCGAGAAGACATAGCCGAACGTTATCTGTTTAAGTTTGCAAAACAATTACATTTGTAAAGTTAATCAGCCATGCACACATATTTAGAAACTATAGCGTAATCCTAAAATACCTTGAAGAGCATTCTTAATCTTATGTCCTTTTAGATAATGTGCTTCCGCATAAAGTGTTAGTTTATCATTGACCGAACCGTTTAAACCAATTCCCAATTTACCCGCACTGCCTGATAAATCTGTAATAAATTTATACTGGTTATTAATTGTCGTATAATTATTATTTATATTCTCACGCAACCAAGCTGCCATAATGTAAGCTGTTAATGAAGTTTCTGAACTCACAAAAAATTCATGTCCTGCAGTCAATCCAACTTCACTGCGGAATGAAGTTAATGGGCTTAGATCACCTATCATTCCATTGGAAAGTTTTATTCTTTTACCTTCAACCTGCAAACCTGTTAGCTTGATATAAGGCTGCATCCAAGTATTCTGTGCCGGTTCAAAATAACAACCAATCTCAAATGATCCACCTATCGCCCACTGATTGTAATGACTTTGAATGGCTAAACCATTCGTTGATATGGCTTTCAAATTATCTCGGTAATAATTATATTTCAAAACACCATCCATATACCATCCACGATGATCAAAATAAGTTGCGTAAGTTCCAATACTATAAGAGCTCAAATCGCTGTCACCACCTCGTGCATGAGAAATACGTGCTTGATCATAACTCCCGAAACCACCAACATACAACTCTCCATGCCTTAATTCACTCAACTGATCAGCACCAAAGACTAAACCTGTCTGCCCAAGCTTAAAGTGTGTATGGCCTGTCGCAACACGTTCTCTGCTCTTAATCCCATAAGTCCATAATTCGATATCTTTCTTATTTCTGTCCCAAATTTTTCTACCATTCCGTATAATTTGCAACTCATTATTAAAAATAAGCCCAGGAACTACGGACAACGTTAACACTGCATCTGTAGAGGGGGTTGTTGATGTTTCTCCAGGAAAAAAAGGATTTGTCGGATTTGGTATAGAAGGTTCTGGTCCACTGAGGCGGTCTGCCGATAAAAACCAAACTTTTCCATTTTCATCCTTTCTTTCTTTCAAATCATACATATAAGTCCCACCATCAATGGCGTTAATTTTTTCACCCTTAAGATCTGTCAGCGTAAAATGCGCTCCACCACTTTGATCCGTAATTAAATCACGCTTATTTGAAAAAGGATCCGTGATTTCAACTCCAGAATCAGCAACACTTATTGTATGTTTCCCAGCGCCTTTCTCAACCAAGAGATAATCACCACGGTTATGGGCAATCGTAGTATTGAACGCGAAATGTAAATTTCCTGAAAGATTATTCACATGAAGCTGAGAATAATATGGATCAGAACCTGTAAACGAAAAAATAACACTCCCTTCACCACTTAATTTTTGTATCAAAGAACTTTTTCCATCAAACTCATCAGTAATAGAGTATAGTTTTGTATCTTTTCCATTTAAAATAATATCTTCTACTGTGGTGCGCTGTTGATCATTTCCAGCATAAAGATGGATCTGCCCAGAATGGTTTACTTGTGTCTTGCCTTCTAATGTTGCTCCAGCATGCACCCATGATTTTGTTTGATCATTCATTGTTAGATTTTTTACAGATCCATCAGTATATATTTCCTGAATAGCACTCTCATTTAAAGTGACTCCAATAGCCTGACCGCCTTTTAAGATACGTTGTTTACCACCACCAAAAACTTCTGTGTCAAATGCAAAACCACCATTTTTTGCACTTTGAGACTTTTGTCCAACCTCTTGGACACCCCCTTGCATAACTTTTGTATTCCAAACTTTTCCGCCATCATATACTTTTTGTTGGCCTAGTGTTTCATCTTGACCATAAATGATAGTATGAGAAGCACTACTGCCTTTAATCTCTCCTCCAATATCCCCCTCGCCGAAAACAAGCTGCTCACCGCCATAAATTTTAGTCCCCTCTACTTTCCCTCCATTTCCAACACTTTGGTGCCCGCCTTCTTTAACAACAGCATTTTTCGAAAAACCTTGTTTTCCCTTTAAAGCCTGAACATTTTCAATTCCACCATGTTCAATTTTACTATTCTCACTGAGTCCTCCTGCATACACATAAAGCTCTGCACCATTCCTTACAGTGTTATTAATGGATCGCCCTGGACTATCAATCTCACCATCATTTGAAACGTATGCTTTACCTTCATTATCAAGGATATAATTTTCTAACATTGCCCCATCTTTAATGGAAATAAGTTCAGGCTTTTTAAGAAATGCAGTATTTTGTTCTTGTGCATTATATCCAGCATTGTCACGATGACTGCTGTCAAGCTCCTGTTGACTCGCAAACACTCTAGCACCCTTATCCATGATAAAATCTCTAGGCTTTTTCAAAAAGTCTAATTCATTGCGCGTTCTTACCATGACATCATTAGAGGCTCCAAGTATGCATCTGCCTGTTTTCATATCCTCATTGTATTGATCTTGAAATACTTTATCATCTTCATAACTTGAAGATTGACAAAAAAGTGCTGTTCCCCCCTCATTTGCAGCAGCAGCTTGCACAAAACAGCTGCTCAACATGAGTATCCAAAAATTTCGTTTCCATTTATATTGTAGAGCCATATCCTCCCCCCTTCACGCCTGCATAGACACTAAACGTAATTAGCTCTACAAAACATATTTTCAACCTTAGATTGCAATAATCCTTCTTAAAAATCCCCCTTATCTCATAAAAAACCGTTCTTTATAGTTTTTAAATACTTTTTTGATCAAGAATATAAGAGCGCTTTTATAGTGCTTCTTTAGCATTTTCTCGGAGTTTTCTTATCAAAGATAAAAAGTAATGCATAATCAAGTATATAAGGCTATACAGTTTATCATGAATAACGAAGCTGCGTGCTCTGAAAAATTGTTCTCTGATGCTGCATTAAAAACTTTAAAAAACTAATCATACATTTAAAGATAACTAAAAAATAACCATATCGTTAGAAACTATAGCGTACACCTAAAATACCCTGAAGGGACTGTTTTGTTTTACGCCCTTTAATATAATGGGCCTCACCATATAACTTTAACTTCTCACTCACTAAACTGCTTAAACCTATTCCTAATTTACCTGCATTCCCCGATAAGTCAGTGGTAAATGGATGGCGTTGATTAATTAACGTTTGATTGTCATCTTTATTCTCACGCAACCATGCTGCTGTAATATACGCAAACGATGAGGAATCTATATGAGAACCAAATTCATATCCTAAAGATAAGCCAACCTCATTGCGTAATGAAGTGAATGGACGCATGTCACCTGTCATGTCATTCGATAACTTTATTTCTTTACCTTCAACTTGCAACCATGTAAATTGTCCATAAGGCTGTAACCAACTGTTCTTTGACGTCTTAAGTCGATAACCAGCTTCAAAGGAAGTTCCCAATGCCCTTTGAGTATATGTTCCTTCAATCTCTAAACCATTCGTTGAAACGGCTTTTAGAGTATTTTGATAATGATTGTATTTTAAAATACCATCGAGATACCATCCACTATGATCAAAATAAGTGACATAAGCACCAATACCATAAGTATTGATTCCACTGTTACCCCCCCGTGCATGCGCAACACGGGCACGATCATAACTGCCAAAACCACCTATATAAAATTCTCCATTTTCCCACTCGCTTAAACCATTGATCCCCAAAACGATACCGGTCTGATCCAGTTTAAAATCTATATGCTCTGTAGTAACACTCTCTTTAGATTTAATCGCATAGGTCCATAAAGCCGTATTCTTTTTACTTTTATCTAGAATTCCTCTTCCCGCACGTACGGTTTGCATTTCATTGTGAAAAACCATCGCTGGAGCCACAGACATAGACAATACCGCATCTGTAGAGGGAGTGGTCAAAAAGTGAGAAACTGAAAGTTTCTCACTCAATTGTGGAAAAGGTTGTTCTTTATGAACTGGACGCACAATCATTTGATCGGCTAAAGATTGAGAAGAGGTTGAAACAGCAGTTTGTTGTTTTTCATCAGAAAGAGGATGAAAACTTCCTGAACCTAAGACTTCAATAACATGACTTCCAAGAGAGGAAACAGTTGGAGATACAGAAGCCTGAGATTTTTGCCTTAAGTTTTGGCGGTTTTTTCTTCGACGTGGCAATTTAATAACATGCGCTTGTGGTGCTGCAATAGTTGAAAGAGAAAAAACTGATTGATTTTGATTTAAATGCCGCATAGATCTGCTTCTGTGTGACGCACTATCCATGTAAACTGCAGTCAAATACCAAATTTTTCCCTCTTCATTTTCAATATTTTTGTGTTTTAAGCCATAAGTATAAGTTCCTCCATCAACCATTACAGTTTTTGCGCCAGAAAAACTTTGTAGAGTAAAATGTGCGTCACCACTTTGATCAAAAATTAAATCAAGTCCTGCTGAAGAAGGATCAACAATTTCAATACCAGAATCTACGACACTTATTGTATGAAAACCACTCCCATTCTCAATAAAGAGGTAATCACCTTTTTCTTCTGCAAGGCTAACATTAAAGTTAAAATGTAGACTCCCTGCTAGATTATCAATGTAAAGCTGAGAGTAATATAAATCATCTTCAAAAGAGGTAAAAATGACTTTTCCTACACCGCTTAACTGCTGAATGCGTGTACTTTTGTCGTCAAACCCACGAGCAACGGAGTATAATTGAGCATCTTCTCCATTTAATTCAATGTTTTCTACTATAGTTTGTTGACCATCGTCTCCAGCATCAAGATGGAGCCCACCAAAATCCTGAACTTTTATTTCTCCTCCTAATATTGCACCAGGAGAAATCCATGAATTAGCATTACCTTCAATCGTTAGATTCTTTACAATTCCACCTGCATAGACTTCTTGAACACCACCAGTGCGTAAAATGACTGTATTTGCTTCACCTCCTGCTAAAACACGCTGCACACCCTCTGAAAAGATTTCAGCATTTACAGCTAAACCGCCGGCTTTTTCTGCAAAGTTATCATCATTAGGAAACCACTTAGCAAGAGTTTGTATTCCTCCACTCATCACTTTTGTTCCCACAGCCATCCCATCATCATATACATTCTGCTGTCCCGGCGTATCACCTTGACCATAAAGTGTCGTGTTATAAGCGCTGCTCCCCACAATTCCACCATTTACATAACCATCTCCGAAAACAAGCTGCTCCCCACCATAAATTTCAGCTCTCAATGCGGTTCCTCCTCCCTCCACTTTTTGTTTTCCACCCTCGTAAATAATCGTAGATTCTGAGACCCCCTGTTCCCCTACAATCTCAGTACCACCATTTTCAATGGTTGTATTTTTACTGAAACCACCAGCTTCAACATAAAGTCTTCCTGATCCCTGAATTGTATTATTAATAGACTTCTTAAGAACACCTTGCTCTCCATCATCAGAGACATAAACTACGTTATCATCACCGAGCAAAGAGCTTTGTAGAATTCCTCCTCCTTCGCCAATACTGTAATCAATTACATCAGAGATACTAAAATCTTTTGACGATATCATATTTTCTTCTTTTTCAGGAAGCTTATCTATAGGCGACTCCGCATGAGGTGAAGGGATTACAGGAGCAGAAATTATTTGTAACGTAGTCAAATACCAAGTTTTTCCCCCATTATCATCTTTTGTCTTTAAGCCATACATGTAGGCTCCACCATCAATCGTACTCGTCTCTTCACCAGAAAAATCTGTCAGAGTAAAATGCGCATTTCCGCTTTGATCATGAATTAAATCAAGCTCCAAAACTAAATTCTGATCTTGTAGAGGAGAATTGGTAATTTCAACACCAGAATCGATAACGCTTATGGTGTGATGACCTGCTCCTCTTTTTATCAGAAGATAATCACCGCGCTGTTCTACAAAATTAGTATTAAACCTAAAATGTAAATTACCTGAAAGATTACCGACCTCAAGTTTAGAATAATGTGGATTAAACACGGTAGAAGTAAAAATAACGCGTCCATTCCCGCTTAAATCCTCAATCAAAGAGCTTTCACCATCCATCTTGGAAGCAATAGAGTATAATGTGGTATCTTTGTCATTTAAGACAATTTTTTCTACTTCAGTACGAGATCGCTCAGCACCAGCATAAAGATAAATCCGTCCAGAATCATTAACCGTTGTCTTTCCTTCCAATGTTGCGCCACCATGTAACCATGATTGTGCTTGATCCTTAACGGCTAAATCTTTTACATAACCTCCTAAATCTATTGCCTGAAAAGCAGTCCCTTCTAAAAGAACGCCAATCGCGATTCCTCCCGCTAAAACATGTTGCTGTCCACCAGAAAAAACCTTCGTATCAAAGGCAAAACTGCTATACTCGTCTAGATCCTCTTCTCCATAAAGATTTTGTATCCCTCCTTCCATGATCTGTGTGTTAAAAACCTCTCCATCATCATACACATTCTGATATCCTCGCACTCCATTCTCACCAGAAACGATAGTGTCATAGGCGCTGCTCCTCACCATCGCACCTTTAATATCAGACTTTCCTGAAACAAATTGCTCACCTCCGTAAATTTTAGCCCCTTCAGCTTTTCCCCCCTCTTTAACCTTTTGTTGCCCACCTTTATGAACAATAGTATCCTGTGAAAGCCCCTGTGTTTTAATAAGCTCAGTGCCACCTCTTTGAATTGTCGTATACAAGCTAAAACCACCGCTATAAACGGAAAGCTTTCCACCATCTTTAACTGTATTACTAATTGAAGTTTCTCCATTGCTATCAACTTCCTTGCTACTCGTGTCAAAGCTAGGATCTGCAATAGAAACAGTTGTTCCTTGATCAATTGTGAGTTCTGTAAGTAAATCACTTGATGAACCAGTATATGGTTTCAATACACTATCAAAAACTTGAGAAGTTGTCTCATCAATGGTGTGGTTTGCATCTAAGTACCAAATTTTACCAGTACCCTTATTGTTTCTATGTTTCAAACTGTACCGATAGGTTCCGGCATCAACAGTTCCGATTTTTTCACCAAAAGTGTTTGTCAGAGTAAAATGAGCATTTCCACTGCGATCAGTAATTAATTTAAGCTTTTTGTAAGAAGAATTTGTAATTTCACGCCCAGAATCAGCCACACTTATTGTGTGAGAACCAGAGCCCCTTTTTTTAATCACAAGATAATCACTAAGCTGCTTGGCAAAATTGACATTAAAATCGAAATGTAAAGAACCTGAAAGATCATCGATATTAAGCTGTGAATAATGCTTATTAGTCCCTAAAGACGTAAAAATAACTCTCCCATTTCCTTTTAAATTCTTAACATTAATCTCAGTTTTTTTGCTGTTATCTTCAGACGCAATAATGTATAGTTTGGTATCTTCTCCATTTAAATTAAGATTGTCTACTTCCGTAACAGCTTCACCATTCCCAGCATAAAGATAGAGGTTGCCAAAATTATTAACATTTGTATTTTCACCTAATATCGCACCAGCAAAAACCCATGATTTTGCTTGATGATTAATTGTTAGATTATCCACGTATCCAGAATCATATATCTTCTGAGTAGCTCTATCGTATAAAGTAACTTCGCTCGCATTCCCTCCTGCTAAGATATTCTGCGCACCATTTTTAAAAAGTTCTGTACTCAGTGCAAAAGCCTCTTCATTTATTGTAAAATCCTCACCCTCTATATCAGTATCTTCTGCAAAGCCGTTATTAGAATTCTCTTTACCATCAAGATTCTGGACACCTCCTTTCATAACCTTTGTGTCAACAGCCATCCCCCCACTATAGACACTTTGTATTCCTAGCATTCCATCTGCAGCATGAATTTCAGTGCCATAAGCACTACTTTCCTTATCTTTACGCGACAAACCAGTTCCAAGGACCCCTTTACCAAAAATAATCTGCTCACCACCATAGATTTTAGCCCCTTCTGCATTTGCACCACTCTCAACAATTTGTTTACCACCTTTTTTAACAGCGGCATATTCTGAACTGCTCAGATTTTGGACGAATTCAATACCACCACTCTCAATTGTCGTATCCCTGCTAACACTTGCTGCATCAATGTAGAGTTTTCCCCCTTCTCTAACCGTATTATTAATGGAATAAGCTGCATCTTTATAGTTAAAGCTATTTATTTCAGAACCTTCAGAGTCACGGTTAGTAATATAGATCGCAGCACCATCGCTTATTATTGAATTTGTGAGTACTTCAAAGAATAGGTTTTCTAATCTCTTCCTTTCCTCTTCTGAAAGATCACTTCCTTCTGCTGTCTGTTTATTCTCTATCTTTTTTGATCCCCCCTTTTTTTCTTTTAGTCCCCTCACTTCTGATAACAACTTTCTTGTCTCTTCTAGGTGTTCACTGATACTTACTGGTGTTAATAACTTTTCTCTTGGTGTAGCTACTCCATATGCACTCGCAATCTTGACAAAAAAACCACTGGCCATTACCGCACAAAAACTTAATTTCAATTTGCGTTGCATTATTTACACTCCATAATTTTAAATTTAAATTCTCCCATTTAGAAAAAAGTGCATAGATCAAAACAACACAACGTAATTGCTCAACCTCATGTCTTTTAAGATAGCAAAGCATTCGATGGATTAAGCTCTGACAGATCAAATATACACCATGTGTTTTAAAATGCACGCACAACTAAAAGATTTAATTTGTTTTAGATACACTTTAAAAGTGTTATAATTGCATCCATGAAAAATATTTTTAATATTTTGAGACACTAAACACTGATCTACGAATAAGATTGATTCCTTAATAGATAAAAATGGCATTAAACTTTAAAGGAAACAGCAATGTGAATGAGAGCTGCGTTTATGGCCACCTATTTCCATCTTCTACAGCATTTAAAGCAGTGTCTTTATTTTATTCAATATGGATAATATATAGACCACTTATTCATACCCATCAGTCCATAATCATTGTTCTAATATATAACGAAGTGTCATAATATTGACTCGACACCGATTTGAAATTTCTATAGTTATAGTCAGTTAACTCGTCATTTGATTTGTCATATACTAAAAGGGACATTCTATTCATGTCTATAAACTCAGAAATGAAAGCTACAAGCAACAGAAACTCCCCTCGTCGGATTTTATTTGCAAGCCTTATTGGCCCAACAATTGAATTCTTTGATTTTTATGTCTTTGGCACTGCCGCAGCTCTTATATTTCCTCATGTGTTTTTTCCAACACAAAATGATCAAATTGCTATTTTACAATCTTTCCTAATATTTGGAGCAGCCTTTTTTGCCCGCCCTTTTGGATCAGTTGTTTTTGGACATTTTGGAGATAAGATTGGAAGAAAAGCAACACTTATCGCTTCTCTTCTCACAATGGGTCTTTCAACAGTCATTATTGGTTTTCTTCCTACTTATGAAATAGCTGGGTGGTTTGCCCCTTTCCTCTTAACCTTGTGCCGTATTGGACAGGGAATTGGATTAGGAGGAGAATGGGGAGGAGCTGTTTTGCTCGCTACAGAAAATGCCCCTCCAGAAAAGCGCGGCTGGTATGCAATGTTCCCCCAATTAGGCGTTTCAATAGGTTTGTTTTTATCTATTGCTGTTTATTTGGGTCTGCTGCATTTCCTTGATCGTGAAGAACTTTTAGCCTGGGGATGGCGTATTCCTTTTATTGCTTCAGTTGTTTTTATGATTATAGGATTATGGGTCCGTCTTTCAATCAATGAAACTGTTCAATTCAAAAAAACTCTTGAAAGTAAAAAACATGTCAAAGTTCCTATCATAGATGTCTTTTTAAAATGTCCACGAATCCTATTTCTTGGAATATTTTCTGGTATGGCAACTTTTGTTTTGTTTTACTTGGTTACTACATATTTGTTAAGCTATTCAACAAACCATTTGCAATTGCCATTTCATCAAGCTCTTCAAATCGAAATTGTCGGTGCTATTTTTTGTGGGATTTTTACTGTCATCACGGGAAGACTCGCTGACCGTATTAGACGTAGAACTTTGATGATTTGGATTACAATCATCACCGGTATTTATTCTTTCGCAATTCCTTATTTCTTAAATTCTGGAGTTATAGGAGTCCTTGCAATGTCTGTTATCGGTTTGTCTCTCATGGGAATGATATACAGTCCTCTTGGTGCTGTTTTGGCTTCACCATACCCAACAGCAATTCGATATACCGGTTCTTCTATTACTTTCAATTTATCTGCTATTATAGGAGCATCTCTCGCGCCTTATATTGCAGAATATCTGGTGCAACATTTCGATACATCTTATATCGGTTATTATTTGCTTCTTGCTTCTTTTATTTCACTGATTTGCTTCGTCGGATTTACAGATGATGAAATATCCAACTAAAATATAATAACGAAGAATAAAATAAGGACTGGCGGCAAAAATGCTGCCAGTTTCGTTTTTAAAGATAGGGGTTGAGGTATTTTCCACCACAATATTCCTGCAAACAAGGCACTCAAAAAGAAAAATAAAAAATCTGCAATATTGCTTATATAAGAAACAGCAAACATTTCTGATAAGATATGCGTTGTCCCCAACCATGAAACGCAAAAGAAGGCCAACATCACAGCCCATAAAACAAGCAAAATTCGATCAATGATCATCATTATGGCGTTTCGTTTTTTTAATTATAGTCCATATATTTAACATGCCTAAAAGAAAAATCACAATAAAAACCCAACGCCCTCCCCCTGAGCCTTCCGTAATAAAAAGTGCAGGATTTACTATTCCCAGTAATCCTATAAAAATCAGAACAATAGATACAAGACGCATTAAATCTGTTTTTCCCAGCGACGATCTTCAGTCTGTTGCCAATACGTTAAATTATGATTTTCCATTTTATATTTTTTCCACTGTGCACGAACGAGATTCAACTGCTCTTCACTTCTACCATCAAATATCACGACAAGCCGTTGATAAGCATCAATATCCGAACAAACAGCTCCCTCTATGAGAAAACGAATTTTTGAATCATTCGGATTTTCTTGTCCTGTCGTAAGAAATACAGGCTGAAAGTTTGGATATTGATCACACTCCGTTCCATGTCCAATAAATGATTCATCAGTATAAACCCATAAATGTATATCTATAGAATCGCGTTGTTCTTTACTCACACACTGTATTGTTACTTTACCAAAACGAGCCAATGCACGCTCCACAAGCGTCGGCAAAATATCCTTCAGCGTTGACTGCGTCAAATGATAGAATAAAATATCCAATCTCTTAAGCTTTCATCATTCTTTATAAAAAAGCTAACATCTTTTTAAAAAAACTTCTATATCCCTAATACAAAGGAAACGGTTCAAGATATAAACCCTCTTTTTTGATTGAGATGCATTATCTTTTTGCACGTGTCTTTAAAAGACAAAAATTTTTATCTTCAACGTTAATAAAAAAGTTTTTTAAGTTATTTTCTAGATTCTTCTAGATTCTTTGTAGACTATAGTTGAAAATAAAATATAATGTACGGAAAATTTAAAGAGGACCTCATAGGCAATTTTATATTATTTATTTGGTAAAAATATCCAATTCATGAAAGGATATTTTTACAAACTTTATTACATTTTAACCGAAAGCAGTAAGAATATTTGCTATCGAATTAAAAACTGAGGATTTTCCCCAATTTATGCGTATTATTGAGTTCTACATCCTGAAACGTGTCCTTGTTTTGTTTAGTTCTGTCATGATTGCAGCAGTGGGCGTTAGTTGGACTATACAAATTCTTGCACGGATAAACTTTCTCACAACAAGTAAACAAACACTCCTCACAGTCTTACAATTTTCACTCTCATTGGTTCCTTCTGTTATTTTTGTTGTCATTCCGTTTGCATTAGTGATCGCAATTACAACCATCCTCTCAGCAATGCATCAAGACTCAGAACTTGCTGTCATCAATGCCTCTGGTTTTCCTAAAAGTACTGTTTGGAAACCTATCCTTCTTCTTGCTATTGTTGCATCCTGTACCTCCTTTTCTATAGCTAATTTTGTTGTTCCTCAAGCGCGTCTTCATATGCGACAAATGCTAGCAAGCGCTCATTTTGATCTTATTAATCTATTCATTAGTGAAGGGAGCTTCCAAAAACTCACCAATAACCTTTACATAGAAATTGGCGAACGAAATCCAAATGGAACACTTGAACGCCTTTTCATTGCCGACCAGCGTGATCCTAAGACTGATCTTTTTTATTATGCAACAGACGCATCCATTGTGAGCAATAAAAACGGCAGTTTTCTGGTTCTCAATAACGGTGAAATAGAAAGAGTCAATCATCAAAATAACAGTGTTTCAATCGTGCAATTTAGCTCATATACTTTTAGCCTAGGAGAGTTTATCCCCAGTGATAAAACACCTACTCTTTATCCAAAAGATCGGTCTCTTTCTTATTTACAAAACCCTGACCCAAAAGATCCCTACTATCAACGAAAACCACTCCAATATAAAGCTGAATTTCACCGCAGATTAACACAATGGCTCTACCCTATTGTTTTTTCACTTATTGCATTAGCAGCGGCAGGGGATGTACGCTCCCATCGACAAGCTCATCATTCCGCAAATCTCTCGGCAATTGCCCTCTCTTTTCTGGTGTATTGGATAGGATATTTTTTCGCAGAAAAAGCAAAAAGCGATCTTGCATACGTTCCTCTCCTTTATATTATACCTATAGGAACAAGTGCATTTGTCTTTTTTATGCTTTTAACGAATCATAAAATTGGGCTTCCCACAAAAGTTAATGAGATACTTCAAATCGCTTTTCAAAAAATAATGAACAAATTTGAACATCGAAAATCTCAAGATTCCTCGGATGAAATATCATGATTGGGTGGACACTTGGACGATATTTTTTTATACGGTATCTTAAAATAACTTGTTATTTCTGGGGAAGCATTTTTGTTCTTGCTCTTTTAATCGATTTCACAGAGAATTCTGGTAGGCTATCTTCCCTTCCGCATTATACAGCAAAAGATGCATTTTTCCTCTCTGCTTTACGCATCCCTTTTATCATGCAACAACTTATCCCTTTCATTGCACTCTTTTCTGCAATGGCAACGCTTATCTCGCTCAACAAAAAACTTGAACTTGTAGTGACTCGTTCAATCGGTGTTTCTGCATGGCAATTTCTTATGCCAGCTTGTTTTGGAGCTTTTCTTTTGGGATTATTTTCAATTCTTCTCATTAATCCACTTGCTGCATGGGGATTTTCTCAAGCAGAAAAAAAGATGACTGAATGGCGCAATCACAATGTACTAACACCTCTTCACAATACAAGTATCCACTGGTTAACACAACATACAAATTTAGGCAGAACAACCATTGGTGCTAAATCTATCACCGATCAAGGACTTTCTCTTCTCGATGCCACCTTTGTACAATACAATGACAATGCAACCGTTAAAAATTGGATTAACGCCCCAAAAGCAACCTTGACTAATGGATTTTGGCTATTAACAAATGGAACAATCTATAAAATAGGGCATCCTCCTGAAAAATTTACCGTGTTGCAAATAAAAACCAATCTAAAACCTGAATTTTTAACGGAACGTTTAGTGAATCCCGCAACTATTCCATTTTACCAATTGCCAAAAAAAATTATGATTGCACGTTCATTTGGCTATTCTGCTCATAATTTTGATATGTATTTTCAATCTTTGATTGCATTACCGGCATTGCTTGTGGCAATGACCCTCATTGCAGCAACTGTATCTTTAAATTTTACACGTTTTGGGCAATCTAGAATGTTGATTCTTGGTGGCGTAATAGCTGGGTTTATGCTTTATGTTATTTCCGTACTTGTTCAAGCTTTCGGTAATGCTGGATATATTCCACCAATTATTGCAGCTTGGACACCCGTTGTTATTGCGTTATTCTTAGGAATCTCTTTTTTACTTCATAAAGAGGATGGCTAAGTGAAAGCATTAACACTTAAAAAAACTATTTTAACAAAATTAAGTGCTCTCGCTTTTAAAAGTGTTGTGGGGGTTATTTTAGGAAGTGCTTTGTCTTATTGTGCGCACGCTCAAAGCCTTCAATCTCCTTCTCAAAGTCGCATTCAAAATCTGGAACCTCCTCTTTTGCTCTCTGCGGATGAACTCATCTACAATCGTGATGAAAACACTGTTTCTGCACACGGTAATGTCCAAATCGAATATGATGGCAATAAAGTTGTCGCTCAAAAAATTATTTACAATCAAAAAACAGGACGGCTTATAGCACAAGGGAACGTTGAAATTACTCAAAAGGATGGTAATAAAATTTATTCCAACCAAATTGATATGACCAAAGATCTTGGCGAGGGTTTTGTAAACGCCTTACGTATTGATACAGCCAACAATGTTCACTTTTCAGCCCAAAATGCTACACGCAAACACAACCACATAACAGTCTTTGAAAATGCAACCTATACAGCCTGTGAACCTTGCTCTTATAAACCAGATCGAGATGTCCTATGGAAAATTAAAGCAAGAAAGATCATATGGAATAATAGCGTCAAAAAAATTCGGTTTGAAAATAGCAGTTTTGAAGTTTTTGGTGTACCGATTATAAAATTTCCAAATTTTGAGATCTATGATCCAACTGTCAGGCGTGCTAGCGGTCTGCTTACTCCTCATTTTTTTTATACTGATTATCTCGGTATGGGGATAAAGAATTCTTATTTCTGGAATCTCGCCCCCCATTATGATTTTACCCTTTCTTCTACGGTTTATACCCAACAAGGGCTTTTAACCGAAGGGGAATGGCGTCAGCGTTTAAAAACGGGACGTTATAACATTCGCTTTGCTCATATATATCAAATGAAACCGCATAGATTTGATAATGATACGATTGATGCCCAACATAAAAACCGTTATATGCTGGCGACAAAGGGGGATTTTCGTATTAACTCACACTGGACTTATGGATGGGATATTCTTGCACAATCGGATCGGCATTTTAGTCGTGCCTATAAACTTGAAAACTATAACAATCCTACACAACTTTCTCAGATCTATTTGAATGGTCTTGCAGGAAAAAATTATTTTGATATGCGTTTTTATCATTTTAAAGTTCAAGATTCAATACTGAATGATCCTCATTATGAACGTCACTCTCGGCAAGCGTGGGTCTTACCACGCATCGATTATTTTTTCACACCAGATGAACCCATTTATAATGGAGAGCTTACCTTCCATAGTAATATGCAATCAGTTTATCGTCGCCATGCTGACTTCAGTTCACCCGACCAGAACGGAAACCCTCTCAACACAGTAAAACTTTCTGGTATGGCTGGAAATAGTTTGCGTTTAACAAACGAGCTTCAGTGGAAAAAGCGCTTCAACACGCACAACGGACTCATCTTAACCCCTCTTCTCTCTCTACGAGCTGATATCATTACAACCAATGCAAGCGAAAATCACACAGATTCTATAGAAAACAATGCCTTATCCGCAATTCATGGTTCAGCAATTCGTGGCATGGCAACAGCAGGGTTGGAACTACGTTATCCCTTCCTCATTACAGCTGATCATTCTACACATATTATAGAACCAACTGCACAAATTTTTATACGCAATAATGAACAATCTATTGGACAAATTCCTAATGAAGATGCTCAAAGCTTTGTCTTTGATGCAACCACTCTCTTTCAACGAGACAAATTTTCTGGTTATGATCGTGTAGAAGGTGGTACAAGAGCCAATATAGGTATAAGATATTCTGGAAGCCTTAATGATAATTGGTCTCTTTATGGTCTCATTGGACAATCCTTCCATCTAGCAGGAAAGAATTCTTTTGCAGAAAAGGACTTTATCAATGTCGGTACTCATTCTAGCTTAGAGGCAAAACGTTCAGACTATGTTGCAATGTTTGGTACAACCCATAAAAGTGGTTTTTCCTTAGAAACGCGTGGACGCTTTGACAAAAAAACAGGAAAAATCCGCCGTAGTGAAATCGAAGCATCACAAAAATGGCAAAATTTTTGGGCGGCTCTACAATATGCCTATATCGCAAAGCAACCAGATTATGAATATTCTCAAGAGCGCCAAGAAATTTCTTTTCAAACAGGACTTAAATTAGCAGATTATTGGTCCATTAATAGCAACGCCGGTTATGATTTAGTATCTGGTACATTTATAAAGCGAGGAATTAGCTTGAGTTATATGGATGAATGTTTCGGGTTAACATTCGGTTATCAACAGGTAACGAATCCAGGCAGGAAAGCACCCTTGCAAAACTTTAATTTCTCTCTTTCATTGCGTACGATTGCAGATATCGGAAAAAAGATAGATTAATTTATAAAGGGAATGTATCAGTCATTTAACTTATCATTGTTTTTATGAAAGAAAGCGTGTATTTTAAGTTGTTGATGAGAATTAATAAACAATGCGAAAGCCTATTTACATGAATAAATTGAAAAAGCGTTTTCTTGCTTTATTTTATATTGCATCTTTGAGCGTAAGTAGCCTGCTAATAAATGGATTTTTGATTCCGACAGTCTTTGCGCAGACTTCTATTGTTGTTACAGTTAATGGCAACCCCATCACAAATTATGATATACAAAGACGCCTTGCTTTTCTCAGGCTACAACAAAAGCAAGGCAATTTGGTGGCACAGGCTAAAAAAGAGCTTATTGATGAAAAGCTAAAAAATATTGAAATAAAACGTCGTAATATTGAAGTAAGCAATGATGAAGTTGATAAAGCTTTTGAGAATTTTGCGACACAAAATAATATGACGATTGATCAGCTCAACCAGATTCTGATCCAAACTGAGATCACAGTGCAACACTTTAAAGATTACATCCGTGGACAAATAGGATGGGGGCGTCTTGTTAGCGCACGCTATCAAGCTGAAACAGGTATGATTAGCGAACAAGAAGCTGTACGCAGAATATTAAAAAATGGTGGTGTAAAACCTTCAACCAACGAATATACATTACAGCGAATTGTTTTTGTCATTCCTGCACATCGTCGTTCAGAGATCTTTGAAAGACGTCAAAGAGAAGCAAGTAATTTTCGCGCACATTTCCGTGGATGTGCCAATGCTCACAATCAAGCAAGAGGTATTTTAGACGTTACTATCCGCCACTTAGGAAAGTTTCTGGAGCCACAACTTCCTAATGCATGGGAACAAGCTATTCTTGAAACGCCTGCTGGAAAAATGACAAAATTACAAGAAACATCTGATGGAATCGAAGCAATTGCTGTCTGCAAAATAAAAAGAGTTTCTGATGATTATGTCGCTCGACTGATATTTTCTCTTCAAGATAGTAAAAAAAGAAGCCCGCAAAAACTTGAAGAATTAAGCGACAAATATTTAGGAGAACTGCGCCGAGTGGCACGCATTCAAAATTCATAATGGCTGCTCTTATTGTTAGCGGTGGTGATCCTGCCGGAATTGGTCCTGAAATAGTACTAAAAGCGTGGAATTTGCGTGTTACACGCCAAATTCCACCTTTTGTACTTCTTGCTGATCCAGATGTTATTCGTTCGCGCGCTCGTTTTTTACAGATTGATGTTGAGGTGCAATCTGTTTTAATCAATAATCCTGCAAAAAATTTTCAAAACGCTCTTCCTATCATACCGTTAAAAAACAAACAAAGTGATCAATTAGGTATACCTTCATCGAAAAATACAGCTGGAATTATTGAAGCAATTAAACGCTGTGTTCAATTGATTCAAAATGGCCATGCATGTGCACTTATCACTTGTCCTATTGCAAAAAAGAGTCTTTATGATGCCGGTTTTCAATTTCCAGGTCATACAGAATTTTTAGCCGATTTAGCCCATAAAGCTTTTCATAAATGTTATCATCCAGTTATGATGTTAGCAGGACCTCGATTAAAAACAGTACCAATAACTGTTCATATTCCATTTAAAAATGTTCCTTCACAGCTTACCCGTGATTTAATTATTCAAACGGTACTTATTACTGAATATGACTTAAAAACAAGGTTTAAAATAACATCACCCCGACTAGCTGTTGCTGGTCTTAATCCTCATGCTGGAGAAGGAGGTGCGATGGGAAAAGAAGATATTGAAGTTATCACTCCTGTTATTGAATATCTTAAAAAGAAAGGACTCAATATTGCAGGCCCGCTGCCTGCCGACACAATGTTCCATGAATGCGCAAGAAAAGCATATGACGTTGCCATTTGTATGTATCATGATCAAGCCCTTATCCCTGTTAAGACATTAGACTTTGATAGCACTGTTAATGTCACGTTAGGTCTACCTTTTATTCGCACGTCTCCAGATCACGGAACTGCTTTTGACATTGCTGATAAAGGGATAGCCTCTCCCGAAAGCTTTATTGCTGCTCTTAAACTTGCAAATCAACTTGCAAAAAATAGTTTAAACCCATGCCAATAGATAATCTCCCTCCTCTGCGTGAGGTCATTGATATATATGGATTACAAGCGCATAAATCTTTGGGGCAGAATTTTCTTTTTGATCTTAATTTAACATCTAAAATTGCTCATCAAGCAGGCAATATAGAAGGAAAACCTGTTCTTGAAATTGGTCCTGGTCCTGGAGGTCTCACACGTGCCTTGCTAGCAAAGGGTGCCATTGTAACAGCAATAGAACGCGATGAGCGCTGCATACCGGCTCTCTTAGAAATAGAAAAACACTATCCTAAAAAATTAAAAGTTATTTGTAATGATGCACTGAAGCAAGACTTCTCAAAACTCTTTGAAACAAGCCCTGTAAAACCGCGCATTATTGCAAATCTTCCCTATAATATTGGGACACAACTCTTATTAAATTGGCTTTTAACTGAACCATGGCCTCCTTTTTATGAATCAATGACATTGATGTTTCAACGTGAAGTTGCCAAACGGATTACAGCTAAACCTCAATCTACTCATTATGGACGTCTTAGTGTCTTAACTGGCTGGCGTACCACTGCTAAAATTGCTTTTGATGTCCCCCCTCAAGCCTTCATACCAATACCTAAAGTAACGTCTTCTGTTGTTCATATTATTCCGCGAACACAACCTCTTGCCTGCTCTGCACAAAAACTAAGCCTCGTTACAAAAACCGCCTTTGGGCAAAGACGAAAAATGCTTCGTCAAAATCTCAAAATACTTGGAGGTGAAGAGCTATTAGAAAAAGCTGGAATTGATGGAACGCGCCGTGCTGAAACGCTCTCGATTTCTGAATTTGTAACTTTAGCGCATCTAGTGCTCTAAAAAATGCACTTTGTGTTATAAAACCTTTTTTAATCACAACATTTATCGATTTTTTCAGCAATAAGCCCATCAACAAAAGAGCCAAGATAAGAACAACGCTCACGTTTTACGGTTTCAGCTAAATAAATTGATTTAATAAAAGATAAAGACTGATCTAAATCTTCGTTAATCACAACATAATCATAAGAAAGCCAATGCTTTAACTCCGTTCGTGCATTTTCCAATCGCAAATTGATGATATCTTGACTATCTTCTGCTCGACGATGTAAACGCGAAACAAGCTCTTTCATTGATGGTGGAAGAATAAAAACAGATACAGTGTCTCCTAGCATCTTTTTTTGCAGCTGCTCGGTACCTTGATAATCAATATCAAATAACATATCTTGGCCAGCATTCAATGCGCTTTCAACAGTTTCACGTAAAGTGCCATAATAATTTCCGTGAACTTCTGCCCACTCAATAAATTCATCCCTATCACGCTTATATTCAAACTCTTCTTTTGAAATAAAGTAATAATGCAGCCCATCTACTTCACTAGGACGCCTTTTCCTTGTAGTCATACTTACGGAAAGCTCTAATTGTCCCTCTTTTAGAAGTAATCGAGAAATTGTTGATTTACCAGCACCTGAAGGCGAAGAGAGAATAAATAAAAAACCGCGGCGTTGATTCATTTTTATAGTACTCAATTTACTTTCAAAGACTGTCATTACATCACTCTACTTTGTTCATAAATGTTTCTCCAAAATTTGAATTATACATTATCTCAACCTCTCTCCTAATCAATGTGTTTTCTTAGCAATTCTCAATGTTATTCTGCTCTTTTTTGAGATAAGGTATTAGCAGTATATTCACTTCTTTCTTAAATATTTTTATCCATACGCCAACCCCACTTGTGACAGACAAGAAAATGATTTTTTATCATTCTCATAAAAAGTTTAAATAGAAAAATTTTACTATATTTGGGATTCTCATTTACGATGCAAAAAGATGTGTTATCACTATAAATTCAATGTTTTGCCTTTAATTCTCGCCACTTGCGAACATTCATATTATGTTCCTCTAAAGTTCGAGAAAAAACATGCCCTCCTGAACCATCAGCAACAAAATAAAGTGCATCACTGCTTGGTGGATGTGCCACCGCTTTTAAAGAATCTCGACCTGGATTTGCAATAGCCGTTGGGGGCAAACCATTAATTTTATAAGTATTATATGGTGTTTCCTTCTCAAGATCTGAACGATAAATTGCACGACCGGATGGTTTTCCTTTTCCTCCGAAGAGACCATAAATTACTGTTGGATCCGATTGAAGACGCATATGCTTTGTAAGGCGGTTATAAAATACCGCAGCAACCATTGGTCTTTCTGCTGCAATTCCCGTTTCTTTCTCAACAATTGAGGCTAATATAACAAATTCATCAATTGATTTAATGGGTAAATCAGGTGAACGCGTAGCCCATATAGCATGAATTAATTTTGTCTGTCCTTCACGCAACCTGTTTACAATCTCTTTACGCGTTGTTCCCCGAATAAAACGAACAGTATCCGTCATTAAATAACCTTCTGGAGGCAAAATTTTTGGAAGGTCTCCAATCAAAATTTCATTCGCAGCTAATCGATCGAAAACTTGCTGAACCGTTAAACCTTCAGGTACTGTAAATGTATACTCTATAGATTTTCCTTTCACAAGAATATCCATAATATCCTGCATCGAAGCATGAGCTGGAATTAAATATTCACCAGCCTTCAGATGCGTTGTTTTTTGGTGATAACCAACCCCATAAACAAAAATATCTGATGATCGAATGAAACCACGTTTTTCTAGCAATGAAGCAATTTCACGAATTCCGGTACCAGGATGGATAAGAACAATTTGTTCTTCCTCAATTTTTCCCTTTTCTTCAAAAATACTTTTTCCAATATAAAGAGGAATACTTATGGCAAAAAGAATAATCACAATCAGCATAAGAAAAAAATGACCGAGAATGACCAACGGATTACGGACGATAGATGATTTCTTTCGTTTTTTATGTATTAACATGTCATAACTATCTGCTAAATGATTCGAAGAGGAATCACTTACGTCCTTTAATGATTTCCATTTTTCACATCGGACATAACCCCTCAATAGCGATTAAGGATAATATTATAATTTCTTATTCACCTTATAATAAAGTAGAAAACTCAAAAGCAAAAATTAAATAAAAATACTTATTATCCCCTAAAACGTCGCATCACCAACGATGCATTTGTCCCACCAAATCCAAAAGAATTAGAAAGAATCGTATCAATCTTTCGTTCACGCGGTTTGTGTGGTACAAGATCGATTTTTGTTTCAATCGATGGATTGTCAAGATTAAGTGTCGCTGGGGCTATATTATCCCGTATAGCTAAAATAGAAAAAATAGCCTCAGCAGCACCGGCTGCACCAAGTAAATGCCCGATAGATGATTTCGTTGATGACATAGAAACTTGTGGTGCATAACTCCCTAAAACACGCTCAACAGCCGCTAGCTCTATGGAATCAGCCATCGTAGATGTACCATGAGCATTAATATAATCAAGTTCACTTACATTCACTTGTGCACGCTTAAGAGCAGCTATCATACTACGCTGAGCCCCTTCACCACTTTCTGAAGGCGCTGTAATGTGGTAAGCGTCACCAGATAAACCATAGCCAATAACCTCAGCATAAATACGCGCTCCTCGTTTTTTGGCATGTTCCAGCTCTTCTAAAACAACAACAGCTGCTCCTTCCCCCATCACAAAACCATCACGATCAGTATCATAAGGACGTGACGCCCGTTCAGGATCATCATTGCGACAAGTGGAAAGAGCTCTACAAGCTGCAAAACCTGCAAGAGATATCCGATTTATTGGAGATTCGGTTCCCCCTGCCACCATGACATCTGCATCACCAAACATAATCAAACGTGCCGCATCACCAATCGCATGCGCCCCTGTTGAACAAGCCGTTACAACAGAATGATTAGGCCCCCGTAAACCATATTGAATAGACACATAACCAGAAGCAAGATTAATCAAACGACCTGGAATAAAAAAAGGAGAAACACGACGTGGGCCCTTATCACGAAGCGTATAACCAGCTTCAACAATACCCTCAACTCCCCCAATTCCCGAACCAATTAACACGCCTGTACAAATCTGATCTTCATCACTCTTAGGAAACCATTCGGCATCTGCAAGCGCTTGGTTAGCAGCAGCCATTGCATAAACAATAAATGCATCAACTTTACGTTGCTCTTTAGGTTCCATATACAAATCAGCATTATAAGTCCCCTCTGTTCCATCCCCTAAGGGGATACGCGCAGCAATCTGGCATGGCAAATCTGACACATCAAACTCTGTGATACGTCGGACACCACTTCTTCCTTCAAGAAGTCGCTTCCAACTATATTCAATATTACCAGCTAATGGAGATACCAATCCTAAACCAGTAACAACAACACGTCTCATAACTTCTAACCTTGAACTAAACTTCACCTCTCAAAGCTCTCTTTTCAAAAGAGCTCCGAAGAATATAGGCAAAAGCAATTTATGCCTTTGCCCTTTAGTAATCACGCAGAAGCTTTATCAATGAACTTGACTGCATCGCCAACTGTGAAAATCGTTTCAGCAGCTTCATCTGGAATTTCTACCCCAAACTCTTCTTCAAAAGCCATAACGAGTTCAACCGTATCAAGGCTATCAGCCCCTAGATCATCGATAAAGCTTGCATTTTCTACAACTTTATCAGCATTAACCCCAAGATGTTCCACGATAATTTTCTTAACGCGCTCTACTGTATCACTCATGTTGAAATCCTCGAATTTATATTTCCTATAATTTGGTTAACTATATCGGTTCATCTAATCAAGCAATAGATGCATTACTTTAAAAGATTTTAGTAATGATTTAAAACATCCTGTGGATATCCCCTACAAAATGAACCAATCTGACATTCCGACATCAATTGATCAACGACCATATTAAAGAAATAGATGCATCTATCCATTTCAATCGTTACTATCTAAAATAATACAACTCATAAATCAATGTGGAATAAAATAAATACTCAAATCATTGCCATTCCACCATTGATATGGAGTGTTTGACCTGTCGTATAGGCTGCTTCATCGCTTGCTAAATAAACAGCAGTAGCGGCTATTTCTTGCCCACTTCCCATACGTTTCATCGGAATCGCAGCCATAATGGCTTCTTTTTGCTTTTCATTAAGCTTGTCTGTCATTGCGGATTTAATAAATCCAGGAGCAATACAATTGACAGTGATGTTTCGCGAAGCAATTTCTTGTGCCAATGCTTTAGAAAAACCTATCAAGCCTGCTTTTGCAGCACAATAATTCGTTTGTCCAGGGTTTCCCACAACACCAACAACAGATGTAATGTTAATAATCCTTCCATAACGGCGGCGCATCATAGAATGTATTAATTCACGCGTCAAAAGAGAAGCAGCTGTTAGGTTAACTTCTAAAACATCATCCCAGTCTTTATCTTGCATACGCACAAAAAGACCATCCCTAGTGATTCCCGCATTGTTAACCAAAATATCGACGCCATCCATTTTTCTCTCTGCAACTTCAGCCAATTGTTTAATCGATTGGCGTTCAGAAAGATTAGCGGGAAATACAAAAACATTCTGCCCTAATTCTGCCGCCACTTCTCTGAGCTTTTCTTCACGTGTTCCATGAAGTCCAACAATAGCTCCTTGTGCATGAAAGCAGCGTGCAATTGCCTCACCAATTTCTCCCGAAGCCCCCGTTACAAGAGCTTTACGTCCTGTTAATCTAAACATTTTTAAACTCCTTATAGATTAAACGCCGAGCATACCTAGCGCTGATTCTATTTCATCAACTGTTCCAATGGTTACCCCCTTTATATCTTTGTTAATACGACGCGTTAAACCTGTTAATACTTTTCCAGAACCAACTTCAAAAAGCGTATCAACTCCATTAGCAGCGATCCATTCTATTGTTTCACGCCATCGCACCCTCCCAGTCACTTGTTGGACAAGAAGAGTAGTAATACGCTCTGGATTGCTCTCAGGTGCAACAGAAACATTGGCAATCAAAGGAACAATAGGGGACATTTTGTTAACAGTCAAAAGTGCTTTCTTCATGGCATCAGCAGCAGGTTGCATTAAAGATGAATGAAAAGGTGCAGAAACAGGAAGAAGAAGTGCACGTTTTGCACCTTTTGTTGATGCAATCTCTACCGCTGCCTCAACTGCTTTTGCTTTACCGGAAATAACAATTTGCCCACCACCATTATCATTAGCAATCTGACATAGTCCTTCTCCAGAAACAGTTTCACAAATTTCTTCCACAATGTGCTCTTCTAAACCAATTAATGCAGCCATAGAACCTTCACCAACCGCGACAGCAGCCTGCATAGCATTGCCACGAATACGCAAAAGTCTTGCCGTATCTGTGAGAGTAAATGTACCAGCAGCACAAAGAGCCGAATATTCGCCTAAAGAATGACCAGCAACAAACCTTACCTTTTCTTCTATACGAAGCCCTAATTGTTTCATCACACGAATGACAGCCATAGATACAGCCATTAATGCCGGTTGTGCATTTGCTGTTAACGTTAAAACATCTGCTGGTCCTTCAAAAATGATCTTTGATAATTTCTCACCCAAAGCATCATCAACTTCCTCGAAAACCATCCGTGCGACAATAAATTGCTCTGCAAGCGCTTTCCCCATACCAACAAGTTGACTCCCCTGCCCTGGAAAAATAAAAGCTGCACCCATTTATCAACTCCTAAAACTGTACAATTAAATTATTTTCTTTTGACCTTATTCATCCGCACAAATCAAGATAAAGCCCTTTATTTAAAACGAATACCACACTTAAAATTATATTTTAAAGGCGGAATTTGATATAAAAACTTAGGAAAATAAGGTGCTATAAACTGAATAACACCCAAACTTATGAGACTTCCTAAAATTGCCCCTGCTAAAATATCAAAGGGATAATGTACACCCACAAAGATGCGCGCCCAACAGATCAAACACAAAAATACGGTGGCAAATTTAAAAGTAACTTTGTATCGGTAAAAATAAAAGTTAGCTGCATAAGATGCAATGGTCAAGGCATGATTACTAGGAAAAGAAGCTGTTGCACGATGTTGAATAAGCGGTGTCGTCAGCCCTACCACGAATGGGCGAGGATGAAAATAAAAAAGAGAAATGAGATAACCTATGAAAAGAGATGCACAAATACTCATGCAAATGCTTAGCACAACACACCGTTCCCTCTCCCCACCACAAAACCACAACGCACAAAGATGGAGAGGAATAATATAAATTAAAAACTTTGCACAAAAAATACTAAACAAAACTACAATCGACCAAGCTTGATGATTGCCGACAAACATTTCAAAGAGTGTAACATCAATCTGGTTTAAAAAGTCCATTTTTCCCTCCTTTGCCTTTATATTACAGTATTATCTTTTTGTAGAAGAAGGAAATATATCAAGATTTAACAAATCAATTTTTTTATGTGCATAAACTTGCTATTTTAAAAGATAACCTGTAGATATGAAATATTCGTTGCCGGCACTTTAGCTGGAGGTTGAACGGAGGGCTGTAAAATATCAGTAGGAAATATAATGTTTCCGGCCTCCCGTATCTCCGCTCTGAGATGTCTCGAATTGTAAACGCGTCCTTTCTTCTTTGGATTTCCAAAAAAGACAAGTCGCAGAGGCTTTGCGCTAAAACCGGTGAAATTTAATTGAAGAAAGGCAAAACAATGGCTCTTTATGAACATATGTTCCTTGCCCGACAAGACATTGCACCGCAGCAAGTTGATGAACTTTTGAGTCTCTACAAAGGTGTCATTGAAGCGCATGGTGGAAAAGTTGGGCGTATAGAAAATTGGGGACTTCGTCCTCTTGCTTACCGTATTCGTAAAAACCGTAAAGCTTATTATGTCTTAGTCAATATTGATGCACCAGCTTCAGCAATTGCTGAAGTGGAGCGTCAGATGCGCATCAATGAGGATATTTTGCGTTATATGACCATTCGCGTAGAAAAACACGAAAAAGAAAAATCTGCTATGCTCTCACACCTTGATCGCAATAGTCACATTGGACATGATGAAGAGCGTCCCCGTTTTCCACGTCGTCAACGTGAAAATACTATAGAAGGGGTAGAATGATGACTGATACTAATCAAAACTCTGCACGTCGCCCCTTTCATCGTCGTCGTAAAACATGTCCTTTTTCAGGGACCAATGCTCCCAAAATTGATTATAAAGACATCAAGTTGTTACAACGTTATATTTCCGAACGTGGGAAAATTGTTCCTTCACGGATTACTGCTGTTAGTCAGAAAAAACAGCGTGAATTAGCTAATGCTATCAAACGTGCTCGCTTTTTAGGCTTACTTCCGTACGTTATAAAGTAAGCAATCAATACGCTATGCAACTGGAGAGTTTCTCCAGTTGCTTTTCTTATATGGTTAAAAAATAGCTTGTTGTATCCTATGTTAAGCTATTAAATGTCAAAGTTGGGGTATTGACACGCCTCTAACTGCAGAAAGCAGGACAGCAATAAATGAAAAAAAATCGTACTTATGAGATATTAACCGGTATTTTGGCAGGATTATTTGCTGTTGTGATAGGACTGGCAATCATCAGTGTTGCAAATATCGCGCCCTTTTTTTCTCTTCTTCTTGGCTGCTTTCTTTCATTGCCAATTTTTATTGTTGCGTTCGGTCAAGGAACATTAGCCAGTCTCATCGCCCTCATAAGTGCCACTGTTGTTCTTAGCATAACCACTAATACCTATATTGCTCTTGGCTTTATGTTCTTATTTTTCCTTCCTGCTGTCTATGCTTCTTGGCTTCTTGGGCTTGCACGACCAGCGCAAAAAGAAAACGAACTGATATGGTATCCATTATCATCGGTTATTTTTCATTTAACTAATTTTATCGCTCTTATAGCAACTTTCATTGGGCTCTATGTTCAAACACGTCCTTCCACACCCATCGTTGCAAAAAAAATCACCGAAAACATAGCACAAACTCTGCAACAAACACAGTCAATAAAAGAAGCCGATATACGCGCTTTTAATGAGCTTTTAATGACGCATACAGCAACTTTTACTGCTTTTTCTTTGACTATTTATAGTTTGGTTTTTCTCATTGGTAACCTTTACTTTTCCATGATAGCAGCACAACATATGAAATGGCTGAAAAGACCCCGTGATGATTGGAGCCAAACTCTCCGCCTTCCAATTTCTGGAATTATTATTTTTATTATTGTTTGCATAGCATCGATGATTGAGTTGAGCGCTTCTCTTAACTTGAGTACCCTTGCCTTTAGTACTGCATACACTGTCATCATATTAATTAGCGGTCTAGCATATCTTCACAATATTACAAAAGGGGTAAACGGTCGGATTATTATACTTTCTCTTGTTTATATTGCTATTTTTACAGTCGTTTTTACTCCACCTATTGTTTTCATGATGCTTTTGATGGGAATTTGGGCTGCTATTCAATACAATTTTCAATCACGCAAAAAACTCCACTAAATTTATTTGTTCGAAAGGAAAAACTATGGATATTATTTTACTTGAGCGCATTCCTCGTCTTGGTCAGATGGGTGATATTGTCTCAGTTAAAGATGGTTATGCGCGTAATTTTCTCTTGCCTCAAGGTAAAGCTTTACGCGCAAATGAAGCTAATAAAAAACATTTTGAGGTACAACGTGCACAACTTGAAGCACGTAATCTTGAACGCAAAAGCGAAGCGCAAAAAATTGCTGAAAAACTTGATGGACAATCATTCATTGTTGTTCGTTCTGCTGGTGAAACAGGACAACTTTATGGTTCTGTGTCAACACGTGATATTGCTGAAATTATAACAGATGAAGGCTTTTCTATTGGGAGAAATCAAATCGAACTTAATCATCCAATAAAAATGATCGGTCTTCACACTATCACTCTTAGTTTACATCCAGAGGTTCAAATTTCTGTGATTATTAATGTTGCGCGTTCTACCAGTGAAGCACAACGCCAAGCAGAAGGTGAAACTCTCACTTCGGCTAAAGAAATATATAATATTCAAGAAGAATTATTAGAAGAAAGTCAGGAAGAATTATTGGCAGAAGAAATTAATGACAACGATATAAACAGTTCTCATCAAGAAGCTTAATTTCTATTTTTTCTTTCTGTTTTATATTTTTTATTCCATTTTAAATATCGATCATAAAATACTCACACTTTAAAAGTGAGTATTTTATGGCTATCGTACATAAAGAACCTAATTTTTATGAAAGAATTAGAAATATACTATTTAAAGGCGTTACATGCCGAGAATAATAATATCACTAAGAGGAAATGTCTTTTGTTTTCCAGCATATAAAGCAAAAATAATTTAAAGTTCTACCCTTAAGGCTAAAGTTTGTATGAGCGTTAAGTTGATTATATCCTCACATGATCTGAAATAATTTCAGTTATAAAAAAATAATTCTACTTACACAGATATTGGAATTTTAAGGTTAAGTAACTTAAAAATACTTAAATTTAGAGTAGTAAAACTTCCACTTTAAAATCACATATTATAAAATAAAATAGATAGATGTTATATAAATAATACACAAATGATAAATGAGGAACGAAAAGAGAGTTTTAAAAAATTATATAATTTTAACTTAAAATGAAGATTTGTCGCTCTATTCTTTTAATTATACGATTTTCAATTTATCGCCTAAAGTAGCTAGACTTAGAATTTTAGTGGAAAAATATTATGGAAGAAACTAACGTTGTTAATGTCAGCTCTTCAAAGAAAGAGGATTCTCCTTCTTTTCGGCAACTTCCGCATAATATTGAAGCTGAACAGGCATTGCTTGGTGCCATCTTTATCAACAATGATTCTCTTGACCGCGTTTCAGATTTTTTAAAACCAGAACATTTTTTTGAACCATTGCATCAAAAAATTTATCATGTTTTATCTCACCTTATTAAAATAGGAAAACGTGTAGATCCAGTTACAATCAAGCCCTATATCCAAATGGAAGAAAAAATTGGAGATATTACTGTATACCAATATGTTGTTCGCTTAGCCACAGAGGCAGTCACTATTATTAACGCTGAAGATTATGGACGCGTCATTTACGATCTTTTTATCCGCCGGTCTTTGATTAACCTTGGAACTCAAGTCGTCAATACAGCCTTTGATGCTCCTGTAGAACTCACGCCTACCCAACAAATTGAAACTGTTGAAAATCAGTTATTTGAGCTAGCAGAAAAAGGGAAATATGGAGGTGGATTTGAAAATTTTAATGAGGCTATTAAAAAAGCTATCGATATGGCAAGTGCTGCGAAAAAGCGCTCTTCACAATTATCAGGGATAGCCACCCATATTAAAACACTTGATGAAAAAATGGGAGGATTACAAGCATCTGACTTAATTATCCTTGCGGGCCGCCCTGGTATGGGTAAAACCTCACTGGCTACCAATATTGCCTTTAATATTGCTAATGCTTATAATCGTAATGCCAATATCCAAGAAAATGAAGGCGGCATTGTGGGATTCTTCTCACTTGAGATGTCATCCGAACAGCTTGCAACCCGTATTATTTCTGAACAAACAGAAGTCTCTTCTTCTGATATTCGGCGTGGCAATATTTCAGATGAACAATTTTCAAAAATTATTCGTGCGGTGAACCAACTACAAAAGGCACCACTTTATATTGATCAAACTGGGGGAATATCAATTACGCAATTAGCTGCTCGTGCGCGGCGTCTCAAGCGGCAACATGGTTTAGATATCTTGTTTATTGACTATATCCAACTCATGACAAGCAGTTCAAAGCGTTCATCAGAAAATCGTGTTCAAGAGATCACAGAAATTACCACAGGATTAAAAGCATTAGCAAAAGAATTGAATATTCCTATTATCGCTCTCTCTCAACTTTCTCGTCAAGTAGAAAATAGAACAGATAAACGTCCACAGCTCTCAGATTTACGTGAATCTGGTTCAATTGAGCAAGATGCCGATATCGTTCTGTTTGTCTATCGCGAAGAATATTATCTCAAAAATGAAGAACCAAAACTAGGTAGCTTGGAACATACGAAATGGCAAGAAATAATGGATAAAGCTTTTGGAAAAGCTGACGTTATTATTGCAAAACAGCGCCATGGGCCGACAGGAATCGTGCCCCTTGCCTTTCAATCTGATTTCACACGCTTTAGTGATCTGGCCGATAGCAATTACCTTCCAGAGCAAATTGGTTAAATCGACATGGCGCGTAATCGTATTCAATTTATCTGTCAAAATTGCGGAACCATCCATTCCCGTTGGGCAGGAAAATGTAGCGCTTGTGGGGAATGGAATTCCCTTATCGAAGAAACTATAAATAGCGGCATAGGAAGTGGTCCTAAGCAAAATGCTCGTAAAGGACGCATTGTCACACTCACATCTCTTTCTGGAAATATCGAAGATGCTCCACGTATTCATTCTGGTATTGCTGAACTTGATCGTGTTACCGGTGGGGGCTTTGTCCGTGGATCAGCACTCCTTGTTGGAGGTGATCCGGGTATTGGTAAATCAACATTGCTGACACAAACAGCCGCTGCTTTATCACGTAAAGGATATAATGTCATCTATGTTTCAGGTGAAGAGGCTATTGCGCAAATTTGTCTGCGCGCACAAAGGCTTGAAGCTAACAATACAGAAGTGAAACTTGCTGCTGAAACCAATGTTGAAGATATCCTGGCAACCTTAAGCGAACATAAAAACCTTGATATGGTGATTATCGATTCGATTCAAACCCTATGGTCAGATACAGCAGATTCAGCACCTGGCACTGTCACACAAGTACGTATCGGTGCTCAGGCAATGATCCGCTTTGCCAAGAAAACAGGAGCCGCCGTTGTTCTTGTTGGGCATGTTACAAAAGATGGACAAATTGCTGGTCCTCGAGTCGTTGAACATATGGTTGATGGCGTTCTCTATTTTGAGGGTGAAGGAGGACATCATTATCGCATTCTTAGAACTGTAAAAAATCGCTTCGGACCAACAGATGAAATTGGTGTCTTTGAAATGTCTGATAAAGGATTACGCGAAGTGATAAATCCATCTGAATTATTTTTAGGGGAACGTAATGAAAAAGCACCAGGCGCTGCTGTTTTTGCAGGAATGGAAGGGACACGCCCGATACTCGTAGAAATTCAAGCGCTTGTTGCTCCTTCTTCCCTTGGGACACCAAGACGTGCGGTTGTCGGATGGGATGGAAATCGCCTTTCTATGATTCTTGCCGTTTTAGAAGCTCATTGTGGCATTCGTTTTGGACAGCATGATGTCTATCTGAACGTGGCAGGTGGATATCGCATATCAGAACCTGCTGCTGATTTAGCTGTAGCCGCTGCTTTGGTATCTTCTCTTGCCAATATCGCATTGCCAACGGATTATGTATATTTTGGTGAAGTCAGTCTTTCAGGAGCTACCCGCGCTGTTGCACATTCAGCACAGCGCATCAATGAAGCAAAAAAACTCGGCTTTCAAGGAGCCTTTCACCCCACAACAACAACCGAAATGATGAAGTCGCTCAACTTTCAACAAAAAACTTTCTCCGACCTTCCCGAACTCGTTGCTACTCTTACCGTAAGTAAAAAATGATCTGCACCACAGATATGATAATATAGAAAAAACTCTATAAAATACAAAAGATCCTTGCTATAAGAACAAAAAATGGCATAACAAAAAATATATTTGCACACAGACTTAAAAGAACACAACTTTATGTATAAGGAACAAACAAATGATCATAACAATCCTTGATGGAATTGTCGTAGTAATCATCCTGTTGTCCGCTTTTCTTGCTATGCTTCGAGGATTTTCACGTGAAGTGTTATCGTTGATTTCTTGGGCAGTTGCAGCTGTTACGACACTGTTTTTATTCAAACCTGTCTTACCTTTCTTTGAACAATATCTCTCTAATAAAATGATTGCATTGATCACAACATTGGTCACAATTTTTATTATTGTTCTCATTATTACTTCAATTATTACAATGAAGATCTCTGATTTTATTATTGATAGTCGAATTGGTATCCTTGACCGTGCTATTGGTTTTATTTTTGGAGCACTTCGTGGTTTACTTATCATGGTCATCGGTATGTTACTGCTTAATGCACTGATTAAACCCGAGCTTCAAGCGAATTGGTTAAAAAATGCAAAAACAAGGCCTATTTTAGATTCATTAGGACAAAAAGTTTGGGAAATACTCCCCAAAGATATTGGATCTGTTCTCGAAAAGACGGAAAATTTGTTTAAAGACAGCAATAAACATACGTATGAGCAACACTCTCATGAAAAGATAATTTTCAAAAAATAGAGAATAGTTTTTCATGAGGAAAGAGAACTAAATGATGTAAAATGTGATATTAATGATTCCTCCATATCACAACTGAAAGAATATGATGATAAAAAGCGATGTTTTCTGTCAAGAATTTTCATTAGATGATGATACCCTTCATGAAGAATGTGGAGTTTTTGGTATTCTTGGGCATGAAGATGCTGCAACATTAACAGCTCTTGGACTCCACGCACTTCAGCATCGTGGGCAAGAAGCAGCTGGGATTGTTTCTTACCATAATAAAATATTTCATCAAGAAAAGCATTTAGGTCTTGTTGGCGATCACTATACAAACCCTGCAACACTTGCCCGCTTACCAGGAAATCGTGCTATTGGACATACCCGTTATTCAACAACTGGAGAAGTGGCATTACGCAATGTTCAACCCCTTTTTGCTGAATTGAAAGTTGGAGGTATTGCTATTGCGCATAATGGTAATCTTACCAATGGTCTCACATTACGCCGTGAACTCATCGCTTCTGGTGCTATCTGTCAATCAACGTCAGATTCAGAAGTTTTTCTCCATCTTATCGCCCGCTCACGTTATGAATCGTCCTCTGATCGTTTTGTTGATGCGATTCGGCAAGTAGAAGGTGGGTATGCTATGTTAGCGCTCACACGTACAAAGCTTATTGCGGCACGCGATCCAACAGGAATTAGACCTCTCGTGATGGGGGAACTTGATGGTAAGCCTATCTTTTGTTCTGAAACTTGTGCTCTTGATATTATTGGAGCAAAATATGTCCGTGATGTTAAAAATGGAGAAATCATCATATGTGAAATACAAAAAAATGGGGAAATTACGAAAAAAATTATAAAACCAGAAAATGAGACACCAGAAAAGCTTTGTTTATTTGAATATGTTTATTTTGCCCGCCCGGACTCAATCGTTGGAGGGCGTAGTGTTTATACAACACGTAAAAATATGGGAATTCGTTTAGCACAAGAAGCCCCCTGTAAGGGTGATGTTGTGGTTCCTGTTCCTGACGGAGGAACACCTGCCGCAATTGGCTATGCACAAGAAATTGGAATTCCCTTCGAGCTTGGTATTATTCGTAATCACTATGTTGGCCGCACTTTTATCGAACCAACACAACAAATTCGCGCTTTTGGCGTCAAGTTAAAACATTCGGCAAACCGTCCTGTGATTGAAGGAAAACGTGTTATTCTGGTTGATGACTCTATTGTGCGTGGAACAACATCCCTTAAAATTGTACGAATGCTTCGCGATGCAGGAGCAAAAGAAGTTCATATGCGCATTTCTAGCCCTATGATTTTTTATCCTGACTTTTATGGTATTGATACACCTAAAGCTGAAAACCTTTTAGCAAATCAATATCCAGATTTAAAATCTATGTGTGATTTTATTGGAGCGGATTCATTAGAATTTCTTTCAACGGATGGATTATATCTTGCTGTAGCAGGGGAAAAACGGAATAACGCCGATCCACAATTTACTGACCATTATTTTACTGGATATTATCCTACGCATCTGGTTGATCAAGAAAATCTCTCCAAAATTCATCAATCATCTGTTCTTAAAACAAGAGATTAATGATGACAAAACGTGACTTTAGTCTCCATGGGCGTGTTGCACTTGTTACTGGCGCATCAAGAGGGATTGGCTATTATTTGGCACTCGAGCTTGCTGCACGCGGCGCTCATATTATTGCTCTTGCACGAACAGTCAGTGGACTTACTGAATTAGATAATCAAATCCGAGAAAAAGGAGCTCATGCAACCCTTGTTCCCCTTGACTTGCATCATATGGAAAACATCGATACCCTTGCTATCTCAATTGCCAAACGCTGGAAAAAACTTGATATTATCGTTGCAAACGCAGGAATTCTTGGAACACTCTCACCAATAGCGCATATAGAAAACACGGTATTTGAAGATGTTTTTCAAATAAATCTTTTCAGCCAATGGCGCTTAATGAAAGCCGTTGAGCCTTTATTACGTGAATCTGATGCTGGACGAGCCATCCTGTTATCCTCAAGCGTTGCGCATGCTGCGCGCCCTTTCTGGGGAGCTTATGCAGCCTCTAAAGCGGCTTTAGAGGTGATTGCCCGCTGTTGGGCAGAAGAACTCAAACAAACCCCTATTAAGATTAATTGTGTCAACCCGGGTGCCACACGCACTGCCATGCGCGCTGAAGCTATGCCCGGTGAAGATCCACAAACTCTTCCTTCACCACAAGAGGTTGCAAAAAAGATAGTCCATTTGTTATCACCTGATTTAAAGGAAACTGGAAAACTCTTTAATGTCCATAAAAATCGGTTTGTAGATTATCATGTACCTGATTGATCATCATATGAGAAGTAAATCGTTTGACTCTCTCTTTTTCCTGTGCTTTTCGACAGAAGAATGAAGCACTTTATAATTCTTGGATAGCTTTAGCATCAGCCTTTTTCTCTTCTAAAGTAGCACGTTTATTATAAGCGATAAAACTACAAGGGAGAAAAATCATATAGCTAACAGCTGTAATCAATAAAGTTTCCCATGTGTAAGTCGCAAGAAAACCGACATAAATAACAATGACCAACATGCAAGGTATAACGATATCGCGCCTTAAATTTTGATCAATTGTTTTTGCATTCCATACCGGTAAACGACTAATCAAAAGAAAAGCAATAATTACAGTATAAAGACTAAAAAATAATGCCCACCCCCAATTGGGGACCAAACCAAGAGTGCCTAAATAGGTAGGCAATAAAAGTAATAATGCTCCTGCTGGTGCTGGAACACCAACAAAATAACTTCTCTGCCACTTAGGTATATTGGGGTTATCTAACATCACATTAAAACGTGCTAATCGCAAACAACAAGCAACACAATAAACAAGGGCAGCAACCCACCCAATATGATTCGCTTGATTCAAGATAAAAGAATAAACAATGAGTGCAGGGGTAACACCAAAATTTATAACATCAGCAAGAGAATCCATCTGTGCCCCAAAAGATGAACTACCATCTATTAAACGGGCAATGCGACCATCAGCACCATCTAAAACTGCGGCCAAAAGCACCATTAAAATAGCAGCTTCATAGCGATGTTCAAAAGCCAAACGAATGCTGCTCATCCCTGCACAAATTGCTAAAATAGTAATGATATTAGGAATGACATACCGCATTGATGTAGGTGAACGCCGCCGATTTGCAACATCATCATGCTGCCCCTCAGGATTGAATGAAGAAAATGGCGAAAAATTTTTCATTGTGAGTCCTAATCGTATCTGAAGTCCGTTGTGGCACTCTTATCATCAAAAGAACCCAAAACTGTTTCTCCAGCAATTGCTGTCTGTCCAACTGCAACACGCAATTTCATTTCAGTTGGTATATAAACATCAAGGCGAGAACCAAAACGAATCAATCCAAATCGCTCACCAGTCATAACGGCATCGTTTTCTTTTGACCAGCAAACAATCCGGCGCGCAACCATTCCCGCTATTTGTACGACACCAATTTTACCATGTTTGCTATCAATTACCACCCCATTACGCTCATTAAACTGACTAGCTTTATCAAAGTCAGCATTGGTAAATCGACCTGGATGATAAACGATAGACTCTACTGTACCACTGATAGGAATACGATTAATATGGCATGAAAAAACATCCATAAAAATGGAAATACGGATCATTTCATCTTTCCCTAATCCTAATTCTTCAGGTGGAACACATGATTCCACAAATGAAATACGCCCATCTGCAGGCGACATAACCCAATTTGAATTCAAAGGGATCACACGATCTGGATCACGGAAAAAGTATACACACCACACCGTGAGAACGAGACCAAACCAAAACAACGGACTCCATATCCAACCAAGAATGAGCGAAATAACAAAAAACGCTACAATAAAAGGATAACCTTCTTTATGAACCGTTACAAAGCTATTATGGAAAGATTGCAGAATACTCATATAATTTCCTATTCATCGTAAACTTAAACAAGCAACAAAGCTTTTTGTTCCTCTTGTGTCTTTTTATGTATTTAATCAATCACTCCATATAAAGATATAGATTACATTTTGCTCTATTTATTTTTTACGATTAACAACACTCGTCTCATCTTCTTCACGCATTTTACGTAATTTTTCTTCTGCTTGCGATGCTTCAAGCTGCTTATTCCACATTGAAGCATAGAGACCTTTCTTGCGTAAAAGCTCTGTATGCGTCCCATTTTCAATAATACGACCACTTTTAAGAACTAAAATTTCATCCGCATTGATAACAGTAGAAAGACGGTGCGCAATAATCAATGTTGTACGTCCACGGCTTACAATATCCAATGCTTGTTGAATTTCCTGTTCCGTCGCCGTATCAAGAGCCGCCGTTGCTTCATCTAGAATAAGAAGTGGAGGAGCTTTTAAAAGTGTCCGTGCAATAGCCACGCGTTGTTTTTCACCACCTGATAATTTGAGACCTCGCTCTCCTACCATAGACTGAAAACCTTCCGGTAAAATTTCAATAAATTTTGATATTTGTGCCATTTCAGCAGCTTTGCGCATCTCTTCATCTGTAGCACTTGGACGCCCATAGCAAATATTATAGGCAATTGTATCATTAAATAACACCGTATCTTGTGGGACCATGCCAATCGCTTCACGCAAACTCTTTTGTGTTACGTCACGAATATCCTGCCCATCAATTGTGATAGAGCCTGCATCAACATCATAAAACCGAAAAAGCAACCGAGAAATAGTAGATTTACCGGCACCTGATGGACCGACAATAGCGACTGTTTTTCCTCCAGGAACTTCAAAATCAATATCTCTGAGAATCTGACGTCTCGAATCATAGGAAAACTTTACCTGATGAAAACAAATGGTCCCATCGCTTATCTCTAACGGTTTAGCATCCGATTTATCAACGATCTCTTTCTGAACATCTAAAAGATCAAACATTGCTTCAATATCCGTTAAACCTTGTCGAATATCACGATACATTGAACCAATAAAATTTAGTGGAATGGAAAGTTGCATTAAAAGCGCATTAATAAAAACAAAATCTCCTAAAGTTTGTGTCTTATAAAAAACTTCATAAGCTGACATCAGCATCATGATCGTCATTCCAATACCAAAGATAAGAGTCTGACCAAAATTAAGCCAGCTTAAAGATGTCCAAATCTTTGTTGCGGCTTTTTCATAACCTACCATAGAAGCATCAAAACGATCGGCTTCTAGAGTTTCATTACCAAAATATTTGACCGTTTCAAAATTCAAAAGAGAATCAACAGCGCGAGTATTCGCCTCAGTATCCGCTGTATTCATTTTTTGCCGAATACGAATACGCCAATCACTCGCCTTAATGGTAAACAAGATATATAATCCAACCGTTGCAACAACGATGAGAAGATAATGCCACCCATAACTTATGTAAAATACCAGTGCCGTTAATATAAATTCTAAAACTGTCGGTACTGTACTAAGAATTGAAAATCTTACGATCGCTTCAATTCCTTTTGTTCCACGCTCAATCACACGAGAAAGCCCACCTGTTCGGCGTTCCAAATGAAATCGCAAAGATAACTCATGCATATGTACAAAGGTTTTATAAGCTAATTGACGAACAGCATATTGACCAACAGTGGCAAACAGGGAATCGCGTAATTGATTTAATCCAGCCTGCATAATACGCGCGACATTGTATGCCAAAACGAGCATGATGGGAATAATCCAACTGGATGGGAACCATTCAGGTAGCTGAAAGCTTGAATCAAGCACATTCGTAGAATATTTAAATAAATACGGTACAGATATGAGAACGAGCTTAGCCAAAACAAGATAAAATATTGCCCATAGCACACGCATTTTTAGATCACGCCGACCTACCGGCCACATATAGGGCCATAAATTGTAAAGTGTGTGCAGAGTCTTCCCTGTATCTGATGATACAGTTTTTGTCATTTCATTGCGTTTCATAAAGTCCTTACTTCTCTATCATCCGCACAAACAGGCAAAATACCCTCTGTGGTTATTTATAGATTCATCTCTTCATTACGGCTTCCAATAAGCTATACCTACCCGTTTTTTGAAGTTAGACTGTTTTTGAAAAAGGAACAAGAAATAATCCACTATACAATTTATTATTTGGATCTGTATTTTCATACCACTCTGCCGCAAATAAATTCTCAGACTTTACACGCTTTTTTTTCAGTTCTGCATGAAGCCACTTTCTTGTTTTACCAATCTCTTTCAGCCCCTTATCAAGAATTTCACCATTTTGTATTAAAATGATAGACTTCTTTCCTTCTTCCTTTTTAATAACGGAACAATCGCCATTGGTTTCTAAACGAACGAAAGCAGCTTCATGTAAACTACAGCCTTTAATGCGCAACATTGTAATCAGATCATTCACACTGATACCTAATTTTTTAATCTTGTCCACTTGAAATACTCCATCTAAAACCAATGCAATATGTCGTCCTGCAATGAGACGACGAAAAAAAACTGAATAGCGCATCAGAAAATTAAGAGATGTGACTAAAGTCTGCCAAATAAATAAGACGATCAACAATTGAATACTGCTAACATCCGGACTATAAATAACGCCTCCAATAATACTTCCCATGACAAAATTACTTACCAAATCAACTGGCGTCATTTGACTAAGACTACCACGACCTGTGGTTCTTAAAATCAAGAGAAAAGCGATAAGTCCTACAACTAGTTTTAGTGCAACATACCCATAATGATATAAAAATTCCATCATATTCTCCTTTTTTATGGAGCTGCTGGAATAGAGACATTAGTGTCGCTTTATTTCCCACACAGTTATGCGCTCACCACTCTGCGGATCCTTACTGTCTTTTAAAAGAACCCCCTCGGCTGCAAGCTCATCACGAATTGTATCCGCAGCTTCCCACTCTTTATTATGGATAAGTCTTAGTCTTTCGGCAATGCGCTGATCAATAAATTTTGTATCAAGGAAAGTTTTTCTCATAAATAATGGGCAATCTATTTCTTTAATCCATTCTTGTCTTAACAGTCCTAATAAATTCATCCCATTCAGAAGAGCCAAAGCATTTCCTTCTTTATAAAATTTTCGCAAAAGAGTCAGTGCTTTTGGAGTATTAAGATCATCACTAAGTGCATCTATCAAAGTATCATCAATTGCTTCATTGTTTTTCATCTCACTCTTTTTGCTGCGAAGCCATTCATACCAACGATACAGTTCGCTGCTCGATTGTATTAAACGCTGTGCTGTCCAATTTAATGGTTCACGATAATGCGTTTGCAACATCGAAAAACGCGCAGACAAACCAGCCCAATTTTGCTTCATTTCATCGGTTAAAATACCATTAAACTCCCCCAAATTATTCTCTAAAACAGAACGAATAGTTATGAAATTGCCAAAGCTTTTCGACATCTTTTTGCCTTCAACTTGTAAAAAACCATTATGCATCCAAAAATTAGCCATTCGCTCCGTCCCAAAAGCTGAACAACTTTGTGCAATCTCATTTTCATGATGAGGAAAAATTAAATCAATTCCACCACCATGGATATCAAAAACATTGGCGGTCGGATCATCACAGGTTAAACCACCGCCATAGGGCGCTAATAACTTTGCCATTGACATTGCAGAACATTCAATATGCCAACCTGGACGACCTAAAACAGGAATTCCGCCCGGTGATTTCCAACCTGGTTCTCCTTCCACAGAAGGCTTCCACAAAACAAAATCCATCTCTTCCCTTTTATAAGCAGCAACATCGATACGCGCCCCCGCCCTCATTTCATCTAAAGAACGATTTGCAAATGCCCCATAATGGGGAGGATTTTTTATGCTACTTACAGAAAATAATATATGATTTTCCGCTTCATAAGCGTGCCCCTTTTCAAGCAACCTTTCAATTAAAGAGCGCATCTCCTCTAAATGCTCAGTGGCGCGTGGCTGACTGGTTGGCAACAGACAACCAAGTGCTATGGTATCTTGTTGAAACTGAGAATATGTACGTTCTGTTAAGTGACGAATAGCCTCATTCAATGATACGTTTGGATATTCGCTAGCTGCTCGTGCATTAATTTTATCATCGACATCTGTAATATTACGTGCATATAGAACATGCTCATTGCCATAAACATGACGCAATAAGCGAAATAAAATATCAAAAACAATAACAGGACGTGCATTTCCTATATGCGCATAATCATAAATTGTCGGTCCACAAACATAAAGGCGTACTCTTGTCGCATCTATTGGTGTAAATTTTTCTTTTTTACGTGTTAGCGTATTATAAAATCGCAACTCTTTCATTTATTGACTCCATGGACGATATTATGCACCGATCCTTTTAGATGTATCTTATCCCAAATCATTGTATTACGCGGTTTAAGCTAAAAACTTGTATCTTATAGTAAATTCTTCTTACCATTTTCCCATTGTATTTACGGCTGTATTCATCGTTTATCATAAAAACAATCTATTTTATTTGATTGGACAAAAGCGTTCTATCATTAGAGATGCGTTCTCTCCTTAAAGAAAATGAGCTTAGAAAAAAATCTATAGGCAATACAATATAAATCTATGTGAAAAATAGATAGCTTGCAGGCAGAAAATCTTAAATTTTTAACCACACAAAGCTTCGTCAGTATTTTCAATATTCCACAATGGGTTCCTTACTGCCTCTTACGCCCTATATTTTATAATCAATAATTGAGAATAATGTAGCAATTAACTTTATTTTTTTACACCGTTCTCATGACAAAATTATTTTATCTTTACAGAGTTTTATTCAAAGAAAGCAATAAAAATAATGCGGTATAGATTGATGAACATCATTATTTTAATATTTCTTGTCATTTCAATGCCAACCTTTGCACAACAATCTCCACCTTATGAAAAAAAATTACTCCGACTAGCAGAAATTTTGGGATCATTGCATTCTCTCCAAAATCTTTGCGAGCCTCCAACAAACCAATGGTATGACTATATGAATGCACTGATTGAAGCAGAACGCCCCATTCCACAAAGACGTGCTTATTTTTATGAAGCGTTTAATGAAGCGTATCGTGCTTTCTCAGAAAATTATCATCATTGTACACAAGCAGCCATTGAAGCCAACCAAAGATACATTGAGGAAGGAAGAATTTTATCTGAAAACCTCCTCATGCATTATAAATAATTAATCTATACAAAAAGTAGCTCTCTCAATCTTAGCGATATCAATGATACTCCTTTCACAAATGCGGGGAGCAATAAACCAGCTCTGAAAATAGAGAGACGTTTAAAGAATAATGTCTTGATACGCTTTTATTCATATGCGCCTTTTTCCCCATACAAAACTGTTCTTTGGCTTCCTCCCCACACTTTAACGGACAAAGATTTTTAACTAAATTTGCTCTGTAAATAATCTAGGTTCTTGTTGAACAAGGTTTCTCTTGGCTTCTAACACATGTAATTTGCTGCATAGTTTCTACAAACAAGCCTAAGAATATTCACCACGCATAAAAAAAACACTTATGTATCAAAGAGGCTGACATACCCTATATCACCACTCTAAAGGATGGTATTTTACGGCATACTTATAATTTTAATCTGTTTACACCAAAGTTTCCATAAATTTAACAGGCTCTCCTTGTGAAGGTGTGACAATTTCACCTTCCCACATAACGCGCATACCACGGATAATAGTCCCAACAGGCCAACCTTTAACTTTTTGACCATCATAAGGTGTCCAACCGGCGCGAGAACCAATTAAGCTATTCGTAATAATTTCCTCTCGCTTAAGATCAACAATGGTTAAATCAGCATCAAACCCAACAGCAATGCGCCCTTTACAACTTATACCAAAAATACGACTAGGGCCATGTGAAGTGAGATCAACAAAACGTTCAAGAGATATTTTTCCTGCATTCACATGTGTCAACATAATTGCTGCTGTTGTTTGCACGCCTGTCATACCTGAAGGTGAAGAGGGATAAGGTTGAAGTTTTTCTTCAAGAGTATGAGGCGCATGATCTGAACCTAAGACATCAATAATTCCTTGTTGAACACCGTACCAAAGAGCGTCACGGTGGCGCGGCTCACGAATAGGTGGATTCATCTGAATTAATGTACCAAACTTCTTATAATCATCAGCCGTGAGCGTCAAATGATGTTGTGTCACTTCAATTGTTGCAACATCCTTATGTTTTTTTAGAAAATCAATTTCTTCTTCTGTCGAAAGATGTAACACATGAATCCGAGCCTTCGTCTCATGAGCAATTTTTACCAAACGCTGCGTACATTTTAATGCCGCAACTTCATCACGCCAAATCGGATGTGACGATGCATCCCCTTCAATACGCAATATTTTACGCTCTTTGAGCCTCGCCTCATCTTCAGAATGAAAAGCCGCACGACGGCGTGTATTCTTCAAAATAAGGCGTACACTTTCATCATCATCAACCAAAAGATCACCGGTAGAGGACCCCATAAAGACTTTAATTCCAGCCGCACCAGGAAGTCTTTCTAATTCAGATAGTTCATGAGCATTTTCACGCGTTCCTCCAACCCAAAATGCAAAATCACAATGCATTCGATGAAATGCGCGTTGAACCTTATCGCTTAATGTTTCTTCTGATGTTGTCAATGGATTGGTATTAGGCATTTCAAAAACTGCCGTAACACCCCCTAACACAGCAGAATACGAGCCACTTTCCAAATCCTCCTTATATTCATTTCCTGGCTCACGAAAATGCACTTGGCTATCAATAATTCCTGGTAAAATATGAAGCCCCGTACAATCAATGACCTCACTAGCCGATGCACATGTAAGGTCGCCTATTTCAGCAATACGACCATTTGTAATACCAATATCACGCTTGCTTCTTCCATCATGATTCACAAGTGTTGCACCTTTAAAAATTGTATCAAATGTTTTAAACATAACCACGCTCCTTACATATTGCTCACTTATCGATTATGTAACTTTGAGCAGAAAGGCAAGAACCATGATTGAAAAACAAAATGCCATTTGCTTAAAAAACCGCGGACTTATTCAAATTACAGGCGAAGAAGCAACAGATTTTCTACAATCCCTGATCACGACAGATGTAAAAAAAATCAGTCCACAGGAACTTTTCCCTGGAGCCCTTTTATCCCCACAAGGAAAGGTTCTTGCTGATTTTCTTATCGGAAAAAAAGAAGATGGTTACCTGATTGATATCAGGATGCCTTTAGCTGATACGCTCCATAAGCATCTGTTGCTCTATAAGCTGCGCAAAAAAGTAGAAATTACACAACCATTCCAAGAGCTTGTTACAGTTTCTTTGAATAATGAATCAGATGCTTTAAATTTTGATTCAAGTTTTGTTGATAAACGCTTCCCACAAAAAGAAAAAATAATACGAATCTATGGCAAAAAACCTTTTTTAACTTCAGAATATCATGACACATGGAATCAATTGCGTATCCGTTATGCAATTGCGGAAAGTGATCAAGACTATGAAATTGGCAAAGTCTTTCCTCATGATATTAATTACGATCAAATCAATGGACTTGCATTCAATAAAGGATGTTATATTGGACAAGAAATTGTTTCACGAATGCACCACCGCCGTGCAGCACGTCGCCGTATTTTTATTGTAAAAGGCCAGTGTAAATTAACCCCTCAATCTAGCATTGAAGCAGGAACAAAAGTGCTTGGCTACTTGGGAACATGTGTAGAAAATGAGGCTCTTGCTTTAATGCGTATTGACCACGTCAAAGATGCTATGGATCATAACATCCCCTTTACTGTAAAAAACATTCCTGTCACTATAAGCATTGCTGAAAATATGAATTTTACCTTTCCTGAAAATACTATAGAAAACACTCATGGCTAAAGCTGAATTATTAAAAAATGGAGAAGCCCGCGCTTGGCAAAGAATGCTCTCTGGAAGGCGACTTGATCTTCTCAACCCTTCTCCTTTTGATGTTGAAATTGAAGATATTGCCCATGGACTTGCTCGCGTAGCACGTTGGAACGGTCAAACACGAGGAGAGCATGCCTATTCTGTTGCACAACATTCACTTTTGGTTGAACAAATATTTCAAAAACTTTTTCCACAATCGGGAAGCAACGAATGTCTTTATGCCCTTCTTCATGATGCTCCAGAATATGTCATCGGCGATATGATTTCCCCTTTTAAAGCTGTTATAGGAAAACAATATGAACGCGTTGAAAAGCGCATCCAAGATGCTATCCACATGCGCTTTTCTCTTCCCGTTGATCTTTCTCAAAAACTTTTAAAAAAAATTAAACAAGCCGACCGTATCGCTGCCTATTATGAAGCGATTACGCTTGCTGGATTTAATACAGAAGAAGCCCTTCACTATTTTGGCTCTCCCAATAATATTTTACCCGATGATCTGAATTTATCCCCCTATTCTACCCAACACATTGAAAACGCATTTTTAACGCGCTTTAATGACTTGGATGTCCAAAGATTATAGCCCCTTCGCATTGTTGATTCCTTGTCATTACAGAATCATCACACTGACTTATAATAATAATTCATTGTTTTTTCATTTTGAATGAGAGCTCCTAATATCGTAAGCTTCACTCATTTCAAATCTGTTTATATTGAATCAATCAAAATCATTCTCTTGCACACCACAAGCGGGTCTGGCGTGTGGGTAAAATTTTTTAAAGAAAGAGTTAAAATGCTTCTTATGAACCATCTCAAGTGCTAAGCGCTGTCGCAGCATTGAAAATTGGCAAAGTGTGTGATGATGCCGGCTTGCTCTCTTATGAAGCGTAAAGACGCGAGTACTCTATAAATTTTATACACTTCATAAGGGACTTACCACTATACTATTCACGAACGCCGTCGCGAAATAGGTTGGGTACCTTAAGAAAGCTTTCTTTAAAAAAGCATGTGAATTAGCGACCCAATGGCGTTCTGTTTTGCATGAGAGGCGTGACTTCATTAAAGAAATGGAAAAAATCACAGTTCAAATTGCATACAAAATATATTAAAAATGCACATTCATTATCAAAATAACAAATGTTCTCTTGTCAAACCTTTCATCTTAAACTGAAGTTTATTTTAGTTTATAAACTTCATTATCCGCTGGGAAAGCACGAGATGTGACATCCTCTGCATAATTCTTTATTGCAGTTTCCATGGCTTGTTCAAGGTCTCCATAACGGCGTACAAATTTTGGCACATGAGAACCATAGCCCAACATATCTTCCATAACCAATACTTGCCCATCACATTGATTGGACGCCCCTATACCGATCGTAGGGATAGAAAGCTTATCTGTCAGTTTCACCGCTAAAGGTTCAACCATTGCTTCTAAAACAACAGCAAAAGCACCTGCCTCTTCAATCGCTGCTCCATCTGCTTCAATTCTTTGCCAATCATTCTCCTTGCGTCCTTGTGTTTTAAAACCACCAAAACGATTCATTGCTTGGGGTGTAAGACCAATGTGCCCCATCACTGGAATGCCACGTTTACACAAAAAATCTACTGTTTCGGCTATATAAACGCCCCCTTCAAGCTTAACTGCACCACACCCCGTTTGTGCAAGAATGCGCGATGCATTTAAAAAAGCTTGCTCTGGACTTTCCTCATAAGAACCAAAAGGCATATCAATAACAACAAGAGCTTTTTGAGATCCACGCACCACGGCTTTCCCGTGTGAAATCATCATATCTAAATTAACAGGAAGCGTTGTCTCAAACCCATACACAACCATCCCAACGCTATCACCAACCAAAAGGATATCGCAATATGGATCAGCAATCCGCGCAGTATAAGCTTGATAAGCTGTTAAAGAAACAATTGGCTGTTGTCCCTTTCGTGCACGTATTTCGGAAGATGTTATACGCTTTACGGTTTTATGTACACTCATTTTCCACCCTTCTCTTGCAATATATATTGATCAATCAGCCTTATCTCACCAAAGCGGACAGTAAGAAGTAAAACTGCTGGTTTATTCAATGTTCCTTTAACCACGCATAAAGTTTCCATATCCCGTAAATCTATCGCTTCAATGATTGCACGCGTTTCTTGTTGTAAAATATCACGAACAGTTTTGCATAATTTATCAACCGACCGTTCACCTTCATGATAAAGCTTTTCAGCAGCTTTTCCACTTTCAGGAATAATTTTGGCAGCTTTACGATCTTCTAATGTTAAAAGCTGATTGCGTGAAGAACACGCTACACCATCTGACTCCCGTAGAATAGGAACTCCAACGATTTCAATAGGAAAAGCCAAATCTTCAACCATACGCCGAATAATTAAAATTTGTTGAAAATCCTTTTCCCCAAAAAAAGCCTTATCTGCTTGGACAATGTTAAAAAGTTTAGCAACAACGCTTGTTACACCACAAAAATGCCCTGGACGTAATTTTCCCATCAAAATACGTGATAATTTTTTCACTTGTACAATTGTATCATTCCCCAGTGGCCACATTTCATCGACAGAAGGAGCAAAAACACATTCAACACCTGCTTCTTTTAACAAAGCACAATCGCCCTTCAAATCTCTTGGATATTGAGAAAAATCTTCTTGAGGTCCAAATTGCTTTGGATTGACAAAAATAGAAACCACTACGCGATCACACATTGCTCTTGCATACTGTACTAATGCAAGATGTCCATCATGCAATGCCCCCATTGTTGGAACAAAACCAATCGAAAAACCTAAACGTCGTTCCTCTGAAGTATATTGGCGGACTTCAGCAATTGTCTTTAAAATTCTCATTTTCCCATTCAATTATCATCAGATCAACCAATTAATGCCTGTACACCAAATTGACGCTCAAACAATTGTATCAAATTCATGCGCACTGACGGCTGCTTTATATCTCGTGGCTCCCAGACATGACGCATAAGAAAAAAACCCGTCAGTATAAAACCATTTATTATGTCACTAAAATCAGCAGGACGGGTCGTTCTTTGTACAAGAAACTGTGGTAGAATGAGAAGCTTTTTTTTCCAAGGTTCCCCTGCTTCTTCACAGACAGCCCGTCCAGATTTTGGTGATACGTAATGAAGCCTTTCCTGACGACCTGTTGCAGCACAACAAGATAAATCAAGACCAAAACCAAGTTCTTCAAGAAGCCGCATTTCAAAACGTACAAGCAATTCTGCATTTACAAATGGTTCATCAAAATTCTGCATAAAAAGGTGTAAAATATCATATAAAATGGGGTGCGGATCACGTTCGGGAAGAAGCCGCAAATGAAAAGCTATCAATTGCAAAGCATAAAGTGCTTCTGGTAGACAGATTAATCGTGCCGCATGTAAATCAAGAGCTTCAAGCCGAAAAAGTCCCAAATGTTCGTCTAAACGAGCCCACCATTCAGCCTCCACAAAATTTCCAGGTTGAAGAAGAGCTGCCATGCGACGCGAGCGCCCCCCTTTTACCACTCCCATATAACGACCATGTTCACGTGTCATAATCTCAAGAATAACACTTGTTTCACCATATTGGCGTGTACCAAGTATAACGGCTTGTTCTTTCCACTTCATTTTACTTTAATTATTTTTAACAATCTTATTAAAAAAAATCCAATCCCATTTCACGATAACGTTCTGGATCGGTATCCCAATTATCGCGCACTTTCACAAAGAGAAAAAGATGCACCTTTTGATCCATAATTTCCATGAGTTCTTTACGTGCTGCTTGACCAATCGCTTTAATTGTATCTCCTTTTGCTCCTAAGACAATTTTTTTCTGACTCTCACGCTCGACATAAATAACTTGATTAATTTTAACGGAACCATCTGAACGCTCTTCCCAGTTTTCTGTTTCAACCGTTGAGGAATAAGGAAGTTCATCATGAAGACGAAGAAAAAGTTTTTCACGCGTAATTTCAGCAGCAAGATGACGCATAGGCATATCAGAAATTTGATCTTCCGGATAATACCATGGCCCTTCCTGCATCATGTTACTCAACGCATGAAGTAAATCCTTGCAACCAGAACCGTTTAGAGCAGAAATCATAAATGTTTGCGCAAACTTTACACGTTCATTTATTTTAGTGGTTAACGCTAGAAGAGATGATTTAACAACTGTATCAACCTTATTAAGAACAAGAACTTTTTCTTGTTTCATATTGTTTACAATATCTAACATCATATCAACTTCATCCGAAAGACCACTTTGAGCGTCAATTAAAACAAGTAGAACATCAGCGCTCTTAGCCCCTCCCCAAGCAGCAGAGACCATGGCTCGTTCTAAGCGCTTATGGGGACGAAAAACACCCGGTGTATCGACCAACACAATTTGCACATCATCATGAATGACAATACCGCGGATTAAAGTTCGTGTTGTTTGTACCTTATGTGTTACAATTGAAACCTTTGTTCCAACCAATTGATTAACCAATGTCGATTTACCGGCATTAGGCATCCCAATAAGCACAACAAACCCAGAACGCGTTTTCATAACGTCACTCATGATCATTTTTTCCCACTGTTTTCCATACACCCTCTCGTCGCAAAATTTTTTCAGCTGCCATTCTTTCAGCATATCTTTTGGAGCTTCCCTGCCCAATCTCTGAAGCAAACCCAGAAATACTGACCTCTACAATAAAAACAGGATCGTGATCTGGACCTGAACGTTTTATAACCTGATAATGTGGTTGTGCATTGCCTTGGATATGCGCCCATTCCTGTAATTCTGTCTTGGCATCACGTCGACCAGCATCCATTTTCTTTGCCCGACTTTGCCAATATTTTTGAATAAAAGGGCGAACGCTTTCCAATCCTCCATCGAGATATATTACTGCAATCAAAGCTTCCACGACATCTGCATGCATGTTGATAAGTCGACGTCCCTCAAAATTTTTCATCTCAAAACCAACACGGATCATATCAGGAAGTCTCATTTCACGCGCAATATCAGCACATGTCTGTGCATTGACCAGATGATTTAAACGGACTGATAATTCACCTTCACTTGCCTGAGGAAAAAGTTGATACAGCATCTCTGCAATCAAAAGCCCTAAAACCCGATCCCCTAGAAACTCTAGTCGTTCATAATTCCCCTGTTCCGAATCTTGTACACTCGAGTGTGTTAATGCCTTCTTTAACCTCTCTTCATCTTTAAAACGATGCCCCGTCAGCTTGAAAAGCTGATCAATCATGAGACGTTTCATCGTTGTTTCCTTGCTTGATAAGCGGCAAATCATGAACCGTATTTATGAAAGAAAACAAACGTTTCCAACGCACATCAAATGGCCAGCGCCAAATCTGCCAAGCACTTGAACCATTACTGATAGAAAAGAAAATCACGCTCGCGCGACCAATAAGATTTTCTTCTGGAACATAGCCTACATCTAAACGACTATCATCTGAATTGTCGCGGTTATCTCCCATCATAAAGTAATGTCCTTGAGGAACTTCAAAGACTTCTGTATCATCAACTTTCGGGATGAAAGCTAAATCAAGTGTATCATAACTGACACCGTTAGGCATTGTCTCGCGATAAACCTCAACAGGATAGTTAACCTCTGTTATATCAGAATTATCAATCTCCCCCATAAAGTGACGTGAAACAGCCTCATCATTAATATAAAGGACACTTTGACGAACTTGTATACGATCACCTGGTAGCCCAACAACGCGTTTTATATAATCAATCTTCGGATTACTTGGTAAGCGAAAAACGACCACATCTCCACGTTGAGGTTGAGATGCCCAAATCCGTCCAGAAAAAAGAGGAGGAGAAAAGGGGATGGAAAAACGAGAATACCCATATGCATACTTAGAAACAAACAGATAATCTCCCACCAACAAAGTAGGACGCATTGAACCGGAAGGAATACTAAACGGCTGGAAAAAAAGTGTCCGAATAAACGCTGCTAAAAGCAAAGCCTGTATTAAAACAGAAATAAATTCACGAAGCCCACCTTTTTTTTCTTTTTTATGCACTTTATCTTTTTGGATCATCACCAACTGCCTTCTCATCACAGATATAATTTTTTTCATCATAATATTCAAATAACAAAAGCACAATCTCTCACGCCATCTATCCACGTGGAAGTGCTTCGATAATAATAAATGCCTGTGCCCAAGGAAAATCATCTGTTATACTAAGATGAATAACTGCATCATGATGAGGAGGTAATAACTTTTGAAGTTGCACTTGCGCACGATTTGTTAATTGCATTATTGGTTTACCAGATGGCAAATTAACTACCCCCATGTCTTTCCAATTGATACCACAAGCGATTCCCGTTCCTAAGGCTTTAGCACATGCTTCTTTAGCAGCAAATCTTTTTGCATAGGACGAGGAGCTTTTTTTGAGATTTTCAGATCTATTTCTTTCAATATCCGTAAAAATACGTTGGATAAAACGCTCACCATAACGAACCAACATTTTCTCAATACGTCGTATATCAACCAGATCATTTCCAAGACCAATAATCATAAGATATTACCCGATCTTTCTTAAATTTATTTCTGTTTTAATACAGGCGATGAGCGCTTCTTTAAACGCCTTTTTTTTATAATCTTTTGATATCGCTTTTGTTTAAAACGAACCGTTGCTCTGTAAACACCTATATAAGATAAACCACCAAAAACAACACCTAAAAGAGTTCCCCCTAAAATCATAGGACTCATAATTGTGTCCCATGCGCCTTTAAAGAGGAGAGAGAGATTTGACAATGTCAAACCATTAAATAGAGCACGAATTTGCGAAAGAGAAATCTCTTTGACATCGCTAAAAAGTGATAAACAAAAATACCCTACTTTATAATCAGCCATGACAATCAATAAAAATGTGAGTGGATTAGAAAAAATTGTCCCAATGATTGCGGCAGCAAAGTTTGCACGCAAAAGCCAAGAAAAAAATATTGCCAAAATAATATGCAGCCCAAAGAAAGGTGAACAAGCTAAAAAAACGCCAACAGCAACCCCTAATGCTACTTCATGCGGTGTTGCTGATATACGCAAAATACGTTTATGTATGTAGCAAAATGAGCGAGAAAATGAACGACGTGGCCATAACCAAAGTCGAATACGCGTTACAAAATCTATTGGTTCTCGACGACGAAAAAGCATATGACTCTCAATATACATCTTTTGATGATGAAATAATCTATATCATCCAAATTAATCTTTTTAAGCTTTTGCACAAAAAAAATAGAACGACAATTAAATATTTCGACTGCCTGGTTTAATCGCGGGAAGAACAGAAAGCTCTGCAGGAAGTGCATTACTAGCATAAGAGGTTATCTCGTATTCAGCAAGCGCAATCAATGGAACTCCAACATTGACCTTACCACCAGAACGATCAAGGATACATGCACTAGCCAATACCTCTGCTCCTGCTGCAACAAGCGCTTCAATAGTCTCACGAATGGAAAGACCCGTTGTTACAATATCTTCAACAATAACAACCCGTGCACCCTTCTTGATTTCAAAACGACGCAATTCAAAGATGCCATTTACACGCTCTACCCAAAGAGAAGGAACACCAAGGTGACGTGAAGTTTCATAGGAAGGAATAAGACCACCAATTGCGGGACCAACAACATAGTCAATTTTTCCCTCGATAGATTTTTTGATTTTTTCAGCCAATCCACGACATAACTTTTCCGTCAAGTTAGCATGCATGAATACTTTCGCTTTTTGCATATAAGTCGCACTATGGCGCCCCGATGTTAAAATAAAATGCCCTTCTAGAATAGCATCTGCTTGTTTAAAAATATCAATGACATCTTGTGTATTCATTGCAAAATCTTTCTTTTTATCCATGAACCCGCCGTACTGTACTTACTGAACCTGCCTTTTTTAACTGAGAAAAAATACGATTCAAATGTTTTAAATCCCACACTTCCAAATCAATCATAATTTCTGTAAAATCTGGTGCTGTACGGATAAAAGATAAATTTTGGATATTGGCATCGTTAGCAGAAATTATTTGTGTAATTTCAGCCAAAGAACCAGGACTATTTACAACCAAAATATTCATCCGTGCAGGAAAACGTTCATTCATTTGGGCATCAATATCCCAGCGAACATCAATCCATCGTTCTGGCTGATCATCATACGCCATCAAAGCTGAAGACTGTATTGGATAAATAACGATCCCAGCTCCTGGCTGCATAATACCAACAATCCGATCTCCAGGTACTGCTCCTTCCGGTGAAAAACGTACGGGTATATCTCCACGGGTTCCTCTAATAGGCAATGCTTTAGATTGATGATTCTCGACCTTTGCATTCTTTTCATTTTCTGGAACTTTAAAAATCATACCTTGAGCATTTTCAATATTAAACCAACCTTCTTCCCCAGGCCTAAAAGATGACTTTTGTACCACACGGTGATCTTGATAATCAGGATAAACCGCTTTAATCACATCAGCGGAAAACAGCTCTCCACGCCCAACAGCAGCCAATACATCCTCTACATCTTTACGTGCTAAACGTGGCAAAACTTTCTTCAAAAGGTCTTTTGAAAATTGCTTTCCCATATATTCAAATGAACGCTCGAGAATACGATATCCTAAACCCGAATATTGTTTACGTACCGCTGCACGACTTGCTCGTCGAATAGCTGAACGTGCTTTACCCGTGACAACAAGAAATTCCCATGCTGCTGGCGGAATTTGAGCGTGTGAGCGAATAATATCAACCTCATCACCATTTTTTAATTTGGTCATTAAAGGCATAATACGACCATTGATTTTTACACCCACACAAGAATCACCGATGTCTGTATGGACGGCATAAGCAAAATCAATAGGCGTAGCTCCTTTAGGAAAAGCAATTAATCGACCTTTCGGCGTAAAACAAAAAACTTGGTCTTGAAAAAGCTCAAGTTTTGTATGTTCTAAAAACTCTTCTGGATTATCTCCATCAGACAAAGATTGTATCGTTTGACGCAACCATGCATAGGCATTCGTTTCACTTGATAACTTCACAGTCGAATAATTGGAACCATGCTCTTTATAGATGGAATGAGCAGCAACCCCATATTCAGCAACTTCATCCATAGCAGCCGTTCTAATTTGCAACTCAACACGTTGTCTTGAAGGGCCAACAATTGTTGTATGAATAGAACGATAATCATTTTGCTTTGGTATAGAGATATAATCTTTGAAACGACCAGGAACCATTGGCCATGTCGTATGAATGACACCAAGAGCACGATAACAATCATTCACGGACTCAACAATCACACGAAATCCAAAAATATCCGATAATTGTTCAAAAGATAATGCTTTACTTTCCATTTTGCGAAAAACTGAATAAGATTTTTTCTGACGGCTTTTAACATCTGCTTTAATGCCATGCTCGAAAAAAAGTTTTGTCAATTCATTTTCAATTGTGGAAAGCAAATCACGGTTGTGTTTCAATAATTCAGAAAGTCGATTGGTAATCGTACGATAACCTTCTGGATTTAAATAAAAGAAAGAGAGATCCTCTAATTCCTCACGCATATCCTGCATACCCATACGACCTGCAAGTGGCGCATAGATATCCATCGTCTCTTCAGCAATTCGCCGACGTTTATCATCACGCATAACACCAAGGGTACGCATATTATGAAGACGATCAGCAAGTTTGACTAAAAGAACACGAACATCATCAGAAATAGCAATAAGAAGTTTACGAAGATTTTCTGCTTGTACGGCTTTCTTTGATACAAGATCAAGCTTATTAAGCTTTGTAAGCCCTTCAACCAACTTCCCAATTTCAGAACCAAAAAGCTGATCAATTTCTGCTCGTGTAGCGCTTGTATCTTCAATTGTATCATGCAAAAGAGCAACAGCAATCGTTGCCTCGTCCAACCGCATATCTGTCAAAATAGCAGCAACTTCTAAAGGATGAGAAAAATAAAGATCACCTGATGCACGCTTTTGATGTGCATGCTTTTTCATTGCATAATCATAGGCCCTGTTTAAAAGAGCCTCATCTACGTCAGACTTGTAACGTTGAACACGTCCAACAAGCTCACACTGACGCATCATACGAGCATATCCTTTATCTTTTCACACCTCTAATCTTTATTGAACATGTCCTATCAATAAAAGACAAGAAAAATAATTGCTCCTTACATGACAAGGTATCTTTACTCCTGTAACATAAATTGCTGCAATTAATAATCGTCACTTTTTTCTGGAACAACCAAACCTTCAATACCCGCTAAAAGCTCTTCTTCTGACATATGATCAAATGAAGTACCTTCTTCTTGCGACGACGTATTAAAAACACTTTCAGCTTCACCTGAATGGGTAATAAATTCACTTGCCATTTCTGGCTCATCTACTTCCACATGCTTTTGCAACGAATGAATAAGGTCTTCCTTTAAATCAGCAGGCGACAATGTTTCTTCTGCTATTTCACGCAAAGCAACAACTGGATTTTTATCATTATCACGATCAACCGTAATCTGCGCTCCTTGTGAAATCTGACGCGCCCGATGACCTGCTAAAAGTACCAATTCAAAGCGGTTGTCAACTTTATCAATACAATCTTCTACCGTTACGCGGGCCATTTATGCCTCTTTCTCAAATAAAAAAAATTTAATAGCGGATAAAGGAGTATATACAATAATCAAAATAAAACACAAGAAAAACAACACAAACTTTTATATTTTTTGATTAAAGAACTTATTTAAAAAAATTCTTGGAAAATTTATAAAAATGTATGACCTATTCATGCTCGTTATCAAAATTTCTTTTAAAAGCATTCCAATAGATTGACTTCAAACGAAGGGAGGTCTTTCTTGACAAAATACTTGTCTGGAGTCCTTATCCTTTTAAAAGGAATACCTGCTGTTTAAACCCTTTGCAATAACAGCAGCCTTATACATACTTTTTATGATAATATCTTTATCTAAAGAGACAACTTTTTTTCTTTGAACATCATGTGTATTGCACTCTTATTCATCGAATAAATTACTGAAAGATGACCTCTCTTTACACAATAATGAGCAATAAGTTTATATTAAACTTTCTTCTAAAAAAGTTTATTTATATTCATTATAGATTGTTTATCAAAACATAACCCGTCATATACGCTATATAAAGACTCAAAAAAATAGAAAAACGATTGATGCCTAACACCATGAATAGCCAATTAACATCACTTTGCCCAGAACCACCCCAAAATTGCAATTTATGTCCTAGGCTTCATCAATTTATCGCTGGCTGGCGTGTAAAAGAACCAAGTTGGTATAACGCACCGGTGCGCCCATTCTTTCCTTATAAAGGGCCAGATACAACACGCCTTCTTATTGTTGGGCTTGCTCCTGGATTACGCGGAGCAAATCGAACTGGACGTCCATTTACTGGTGATTATGCTGGGCACTTACTTTATTCAACTTTAAAAAAGTTTGGTTTTGCCCAAGGAACCTTTGAAGAAAGAGCAGACGATACTCTTGAACTTATTGATGCAGCAATTGTTAACTCTGTTCGTTGTGTTCCACCAGAAAATAAACCCACCGGTGCAGAAATTAACACGTGCCGCTATTTCTTCTCACCTCTTTTAACAAATCTTCCCAAACTTAAAGCCGTTATTACCTTAGGCACCATTGCGCACCATTCAACGATACGTGCCCTTAATGCAAAAGTTTTAGCTCACCCTTTTGGACACGGCGAAATCAATAACATCGGCAGATTACGCATCTTTTCGAGCTATCACTGTTCTCGTTATAATACAAATACTGGACGTTTGACAGACGCCATGTTTCATCAAATCTTTCAAGCAGCAAAAACATACTTAGATCAATGCTAAAACTGTTTTAAACAGCGCTATGAATAAAGAATATCTAGATCGCATCCATTAGCCATACCTTTTTAAAAGTCTTGCTTTCTCACGTCCCCAATCACGTTTTTTTTCCGTTTCACGCTTATCATGAAGCTTTTTCCCCCGCGCTAGAGCGATCTCCAACTTAACGCGCCCTCGTTCATTAAAATAAAGTTTGAGAGGAACAAGTGTCATTCCTTCACGAGACGTTGCATTAAAAAAACGTGCCATCTCACGTTTTGAAAGTAATAATTTGCGCAAACGTCGTGGTTCATGATTAAAACGATTAGCCTGCGTATATTCAGGAATATAGCTGTTTACTAACCATAATTCCCCATTCTCAAAACTCGCATAGCTTTCAGCAATATTGGCATGATTAGAACGTAAGGACTTCACTTCCGCTCCCTGAAGGACAAGACCAGCCTCGAGATTATTAAGGATTTCAAAATTAAAACGTGCTTTACGATTGTCAGCAATTATTTTCCGTACGGGCGCGTTCTTTTTTTTATTCATGGCTTTGTCAATATCATTTTATGCTTTTAAAAGACCAGCATGACTGAGGGCTGCATCAATAATCTTCTTTGTTCTTTCTGTTAATGGAACAATAGGAGAACGCACAGTATCACCACAAAATCCTAATTTTGCAGCAGCATATTTAATACCTGCTGGACTAGGTTCAATAAACACAGCACGATTAAGAGGCATCAAGCGATCATTTAATTCTCGTGCTGTTTTATAATCACCACGAAAACAAGCGGCTTGAAGCTCTGCACAAAGCTTTGGAGCAACATTAGAGGAAACTGAAATACACCCCATACCTCCATGTGCATTAAAACCTAACGCCGTACAATCATCACCGGAAAGCTGCACAAAATCTTTTCCACACTTTTCACCTTGTTCACTAACGCGCTCAATTCTGCTCGTTGCATCCTTAACACCAATGATATTGTTAAAATCTTGATAAAGGTCTTTCATCGTTTCTACAGCCATATCGATAATAGAACGACCAGGAATATTATAAATTATAATCGGAATAGAAACAGCTTTGGCAATGGAAGAAAAATGCTTGTATAAACCAGATTGATTTGGTCTATTATAATAGGGAGTGACAACCAAAACTGCATCTGCACCAGCTTTTTGCGCGTATTGTGCAAGCTCTACAGCCTCGCTTGTGCTATTTGATCCCGCTCCAGCAACAACAGGAACACGCTTTGCAACCTGCTCAACACACAATTCTATAATCCGCTTATGTTCTTCATGACTTAACGTTGCTGATTCACCTGTTGTCCCAACAGGGCTTACACCGTTAATCCCTTGTGTGATCTGCCATTCAACAAAATCACAAAACGCCTTCTCATCAATCGCGCCCTTGTTATCAAACGGTGTGATAAGCGCAGTTATAGCTCCCTTGAGCATGATAAACTCCCTATAATGTTTGCTTTTATTTTTTTATAATCGCCTTTTATAAATTTTAAATAGAGCATAATCTTGCTCTATCATTGAAGCAAGATGAATTTCAAAAAAAGCCCCCATAAGATGAAAATGTCCCTCCTTAAATGTTGAACATTTCTTTAAAATAAGCCGTCTATATTAACGCGTTTTTCATGCTTGTGTTCTATAAATCCTTAAGTTTTTACAAAAAGCAAGGTCTCAAGGTCTTTTCTCTATGCGTGTATTTTCCACCTCTCTTTTCGTATCAACCTTTACTACACTTATACTGGCAATAAGAATTTTATTTTCAAGTGCATACGCGCAAACACCCCTTTTGCAAGGGAAAGTACCAATCCCTTTGGTTCGCCCTACTCCCTTTACCGCAAAAGAAGCTCAAGAATCTCTTCAACAGATACACACTACATCACACAATACTGCTACACTTCAGCAACTGAAAACTGGGCTAGATGCACTAGCAAACAACAATATTGCAAAAACAATAAATCTTCGTAATTCAATGGAAAAACATAGCCTTGATCGTCATATTTTGACATGGGCGCTGGGGGTGTCAAACCAAGCTAATATACCCAGTTCTGAAATATTTAATGCAATCAACATGCTAAAAGGATGGCCAGGTATAGAAACGATGCAACGCAATGCTGAACGTGCTTTTCTTAACGAAACCAACGTCACACGCGCAATCATCCAAAAATTTTCTCATCACCCGCCCCAAACAGCACAAGGGATGGCTCTCTTCGCTAAAGCACTTATCGCAACGGGACAAACCACTCGTGCTCAACACGTTATTGCGCCATGGTGGCATAAAACACAGCTTAATGCAAAAGAAGAAGTATTTGTTCTTAAAAATGCAAACGCTGCATTAAAACCTATTGATCATTTGAAACGCATGCAGTTTATGCTGTATGCACATCGTTTTGATTCAGCAGCACGCGTTGCAAAATTAGCCCATGCTCAATCTCTTTTTAATGCTTTTGTGGCCGTTGAAAAAAATGATCCTAGAGCTACACAAAAATTAAAAGCTGTAGAGAGATCATGGCAAAAAGATCCTCTTTTTCAGTTTGCTCGAATACGCCATCTTCGACGAACAGAGCAATATGATGCGGCCGCAGCACTCATGATGAAAACATCAAAAGATGCATTTCGCCTTATGAACCCTCATTCATTGTGGAAAGAACAACGCGCCCTTTCTCGTGAAATGCTCGATTTAAACAAACCAAAAATTGCTTATCAACTCGTTGCAATGCACACTGGTATAACATCTGCATTAGCCGTCGATGCTGAGTTTCATGCAGGATGGTATGCACTACGGTTTCTTCATAACCCTAAATTGGCAATGCAGCATTTTTCACGTATTCCTCAACTCTCTTCTTTACCTTTTTATGCATCACGTGGATATTACTGGATGGGACGAACAGCAGAAGCGCTAAAAGAGCATCAAAATGCCCAGCAATACTTTCATCGCGCAGCTCATTTTGGTGCAACTTACTATGGTCAATTAGCCGCTGCACGACTCAACCAAAAAAAGCTTAAAGTTTTCTTTCCCAAACCAACAACCGCTGAGCGACAACATTTTAGTGCACGAAAAGCGATCAAAGCAATTCAACGTCTTGAAGCAGCCGGCTATGCTGATTTTGCTAAAATTTTTTATAGAGAGCTCGGAAAAAAAATAGAAAGCCCCGGTGAATTAGCTCTTCTGGCTGTTATGGCAGAAAAAAATGGAGACTATTATACCAGCCTCAAAATTGGAAAAATGGCTGTTTTTCAGGGGAAAAATGTCGGTGCACTCTCTCATCCTCTGGGAGCTATACCAGCTTCTGCTCATATTTCTGTAGAAGAAAAATCGCTTATCTATGCCATTGCACGCCAAGAAAGCGAATTTAATCCAACAGCCATATCAAAAGCAGGTGCACAAGGTATACTCCAATTGCTTCCTACAACAGCAAAAGCACTGGCAAAAAAATACTCAATCGCATGGTCTCCTAAAAAATTTAGCAGTGATGCTCATTATAATGCAACATTAGGTGCTCATTTTCTCAATGAACAATTAGAACGTTTTAATGGATCCTATATACTAACTCTTATTGGCTATAATGCGGGTCCCCGTCGAGTCAATGAATGGATAAAACGTTATGGCGATCCTCGAGGTCAATCTCTCGATAACGTCATTGATTGGATTGAACGTATTCCTTATACAGAAACACGTAATTACGTGATGCGTGTCATGGAAAATTATGGTGTCTACAAAGCAAGACTCACTGGGAAAATAGATATAAAAACCGACTTGCTTTCTGGTCGACGGAAATAATATGCCTTAACTTCCCAAATAGCATTTGAAAGCGTTGATAAGAAGTATTTTTATTCCTTTTTAAATAGTACCATACCCACTTTCTTAGGACGTATAAGAAAGTAATTTTAATTGATTCAGTATTAATAAATTCGAAATGAGAAAACCCTACGCTATTTGGGTCTTTTATTTTAAATACAAAATGATGAATTATCATTATAAATCAACAGGTAGTACAAATAATTCCTTTCTTCTCAACATAGACGACAATATCATAGAGATTACAAATATAAGAGAAGAGTGAAACAAATAGCTCATCCTTTTACTGTTGCTTATTAGTCAATATTCAAATCTTGTGAAACAGCATCTTTTAAGACTATTTTTTCCTGCTTATAACATTTCTATAACAAATAAGAGTACGTTATTATATATATCGTTTGGATTATCTCTGATAACAGAAAGACAGACTCATTGAGTTAGAAAGCCTTAAAGACAAACAATTCTCTTCTGCCCCTTCCCTTTTCATTCGGTTCTACGACTTTTAAATATGTCAATATCTTTTAATGATGAAGATGAAGCTTTGCTTTTTTCTTATTTTTACATATAAGCTCACATCCTTCACACAAAACAGAGCATCCCAAAATAGTATGTTTTTCTTATTTATATTATTGTTTTATTTTAATGTTTCTAAGTCCATTTCACAACGGTGTATCTGAAAAGTACTTACGAAAATCCTCTCATGAATGGTATAAAAATCGATTAGACCTTTAATTAATAAAAGCTATAGCTCTATCATCCCTTAACTCCCAATGTTGCAAAAGCCCTTTCATTTAGAGCACTCATAAGAAGTATATTCACTGCTTTTTAGAAGTTTTTTATCCATGCTCCTCCTCAACTTGTATCATAAGTAAGCGGATGGTTTTGATTGATTCAACATCAAAAAAATTCGAATAAATTATATTTGAACTTTCATTAAAATTATAAATCAATATATTATAAGAAAAGCGCCCCGCATAAAAAATCAGCTAAATATTAGGGATACTCTAATTGTTTTATTCACTTTTGATGGTGGTGGTGGTGGAAAAGAACCAACGCGTCGAAGGGCTGCCATCGCTAATCGATCAAGTTCCGGGTCACCAGCAGAGACTGCTACACGACTAGAAAAAATACTCCCCTGCTCATGCACCATAAATTCTAACTTCACCGTTCCTTTTGTACGATTGGTGCGCTGTCCCACAATATAATTTTTTTGCCTTTCTAATTGTGACTGTACCTTTGCTAACCACTCCATTAACAACATATCTTCAAGCCCTGCTGTCCCGCCGCCCTTGTTGATGGAAGAAGAACGTACCGCCTTTGCATTGGAGCGCTTTACTACAGCCTTTGGCATCGGTATTGTTTTTTTGATAAACGCTTTATGCTCCACTTTTTGAGGTAGGGGTTCTTCCAAAGGCTTTAAGTCATCTTGTTCTACTATATGCTGAGGTTCTTCCGATTGAATTTCATCCACGGATTCCAATCCTTCTGACTCCTGCTCTAGGAGATCAGACTGTAATACTTCTTGCTCTGTATTAATATCCGACTCTCTATGAATATCTGGCAAGTCTGTATCAACATCCGGATATACAGTTTCTTGCATAAAAGTCAGCATAATCTCCGACGAGAGCAAACCATTACTTATACCAGTACTTTGAAAATAAAACTGTGCTGCCAATAATACATGCAAAAAGAAAGCCCCAATAAATGCACCAATCCAAAGAGTTAATAATTGTTTCGTATTTGCAAAATTCATCGTTTCTTCTGCCACTATTTTAAGCTTAATATTGGTGTTCAATCTCATTAAAACAGGCTATTTTGAAATTGCAACTTTTTTCTTGACTGATTTTGTCATGTTTAATATGGTCTTCTAATGATTTTGTGCCGTTGTCAAAATCATTCCTACTTGGCTGGCAAGTTTTAATCAGTGAGTCCAGCCTTTTTGTATTAAAAAATTTCAAAACAGAGAGGGGATGTTTAAAAGGGTTATGATGTGTTATGCAAATAAGACGAAAAAATATCTATAAAAGCTGTGTAATTTTAAGTGCATTATCGGTCTGTATACCTTCATTTGTTTTTGCACAAAATAAAGATGGAAGTGCTGTCACTGAACTCAAACCAATCCTTATTAAAGGAAAAAAAATAGAAGATGCTTCAAATTCAATAACCATTCTGACTGATCGTAAGACCAACAAGAATATTGATGAAAGACAAATAACTGATGTTTATGATGTGAGTCGTCTTAATCCTTCCGTATCCTATAACTCAGAAAATAACAGTTTCGTTATTCGGGGTTTAGATGCAAACCGTGTTCTTACGACAATGGATGGTATTTCTCTTCCATGGTTTAATGATATATTCCGTGGTGGAGGTGGAAACACAACTTTTGATTTCAATGCTCTTTCTACGTTTGATACTATTCAGGGATCAGATTCTAGTCTTTATGGTTCTGGTGCCTTAGGGGGAATCATTGCGTTGCGTACCCTTGATCCTGAAGACCTGATCGTGGAAGAAAAGAATTGGGGAAGCCTTATAAAAGGTGGTTATAATTCTGTTGATAACAGCTGGCGCATCGATCAAGCTTTTGCTGTGCGTAATTACCGGACATTTTTACTTTTTCAAGGATCTTATGTAGAAGGTCATGAGCGCAAAAATATGGGAACAGTAGAAGGGTATGAGGAACGCACGCGCAAAAACCCTTCTCACTTTGATAAAAATAACTTGCTTTTTAAAATTCATCAATATTTGAGTGATAATCACCGCCTTGGTTTTACCGCAGAGCGTTTTGGTCATAATAGTAACACACATGAATTAAATTCGTCTAAAAGATACGCTCCAGGTTCCGTTTATGAGCAGGATAATAAACTTCGTGAGCGCTTTTCTCTTTCTTATAATTATAATGGCAATGGTGATGCAGTTCTTGATGCGTTTAATGGGCAGCTTTATTGGCAAAGGCAATCAAGTCGTTACGTTATGACAGGTGTTCGTGTTTCAGCTCCCAAAGGGGATTATTTGAGAGATAATTTCTTACGTAATATCAATTATGGTTTCAATGCTGATGCCCTTAAAAAAGTGGATTTTGGCACTATAAACCATACGTTAAAGTTTGTAATGAATGTTTCGTCATCTAAATTTCATCACTATTTGTTAGGTAAAGACAATTGTCATATAAAAGAATACGCTCGGGGATGTCTTTTTGTTCCTGCTAATCGATCAGATTCACCAGACACAAATGGTTACAATTTAGGTTTTGTTTTTGAAGATGAAATTGGGTTGGCTGATGATCGTTTTCGTGTAACACCGGGAATCCGGTATGATTGGTACAAATATGTTCCTCAGAAAACACCTTCTTATGAGAAAGCACTGATTTCTGATAAATTCCCTCCAGAAAGAAGTGGTTCACGCTTTTCTCCTAAATTACGCGTGGAGTGGGATGTTCGTAATCAAGTAACGCTCTATGCTCAGTGGGCACAGGCTTTTCGTGCACCACGTATTTCAGAACTTTACGTCTCTTATATCAAACCTTCTGCTTATTACGTGAAAGGGAATCCTGATCTTCAACCAGAAACAAGCAATGGGTATGATGTTGGTCTACGGTATGGAAATGTAAATTTCGGTGGTTCCTTCAATGCCTTTTTCAATCAATATAAGAATTTCATAGATACTGAGGATAGGGGGCCATCAGAGGAATTTAGATTTGCGCGTCGGCATTACATGAATCGTTTTCACGTGCAAATTTTTGGTGTTGAGACAAAAGCTCATTTAGTTCTTAAAAATGGTTTTCATAGCAATGTTGCTCTTGCTTATTCACAAGGAAAAGATCTTGATAAAAAGGAGTATCTTAACTCGATTCCTCCTTTGAAAGCAGTTATCGGATTAGGATATGCAAAAGAGGTTTGGGGAAGCGATATTATCCTTACTTTGGCAGCTAAACGTGACAAAGTAGCCGGAGAATCTGATTACCAAAAAATTCCAGGATATCATGTCGTTGATATGACAGGGTGGTGGAAACCATTCGGTGAAACGGGACCTATTCTAAGAGCCGGTGTTTATAATCTTTTCAATACAAAATATTGGAATGTATCTGAACTTCCTTCAGGTAAAAGTTCAACACCAAAAGATTATTATAGCCAGCCTGGTCGTAACTTTAAGGTGTCGTTTGTACAAAAGTTTTAGTCACTTCTGTTAATTATTCGGTCAATAAAATCGTATTGATAAAAGGATTAATTATTGTGTTTCTATTTTCAACATCTTTAAAATTACAAAGATTTGGTAGAAAAGTTTTAATTCTTTCTGTTTTATCGTTTTTTGATTGCTCAGCTGTTGGCGATAGAGTGTTATTTTGTGATAGATTGAACTCTTAAAAGAATTTAATTTATTGCCTTGGAATTGTAAAATTTGAAAGTTAGTTTTTGAGTTAAGTAACATAAGGTAAATTCATGGCACATACAGCTGAAATGATTCTTCGTTTGCGTGAAGAAAAAAAAGAAATGCGAAACCGCGATTTTGCGGTTTCGATTGGTATATCTGAAGCGGAGCTTATTGCGGCTTATTGTACCATTGGAAAAGCAAAAAGGCTACAAACCGATGTTGCTACTCTCTTGGAAAATGCACCTCGACTTGGAACCGTCATGGTCTTAACTCGCAATGAATATGCTGTTCACGAAATAACGGGACGCTTTGAAAAAATTGTTCAAAACGAACATATTCCTATCACACTTGGTGAAATTGATTTGCGTATTTTTACAAAACAATGGAAGTTCGGTTTTGAATATGATGTCGTTATTCTTGGAAAACCTACAAAAAGTCTGCAATTCTTTGATCAACATGGCGTTGCTATTTTAAAGGTCTATTCTAAAGATATGACAAATATGGACGAGTGGAATAAGCTTGTTGAAAAGCTCCTTCTTGAAGATCAGTCTCCTGTTCTTAACATTCTTCCCGTTTCTCTCCCAGCCCAATGTGACATAACAGAATTGGATATTGAGAGTTTTCGGGATCGTTGGCGGAAAATGACAGATGTACACCAACTTCACAAAATTATTTCCGAATTTAAAATTAATCGACATCATGCTGTAAAATATGTTGGTAATGAATTTGCCGATGAATTACAGGTAAATGCTGTTGAAATAATGCTTAACCAAGTCGCACAACAAGAACTGCCAATCATGTGTTTTGTTGGGAATAAAGGGTGTATTCAAATTTTTAGTGGGACTGTAAAAAATATTAAGCAAATGGGACCTTGGCTTAATGTTCTTGATCCAAGATTTGACCTTCATTTACTCACGTCCGGGATTGCTAGAGTATGGCATGTTCGCAAACCTACCCGTGATGGTTATGTCAGTTCACTTGAAGTTTTCGATAAAGATGATGAGATGGTTATTCAATTTTTTGGCGTACGCAAGGAGGGTCAAAAAGAACGTGAAGATTGGCGTTCTTTATTGAATAGTTTGCCATCATGCCAAGAAAACAGCAGTAACTAAGATAAGATAAGGTTAGACATGTTCATATCTCTTTTACATAGGTTATCAAACCTTTTTCTTACGTGTTTACTGCTCTCTCTTACTTGTTTTTCTAAACAAGTAATTGCTGAACCTGCAACGCGTTTTCCTGAAAATGCTCGAATTGTTTCTATCGGCGGAGCACTTACAGAAATTGTCTATGCATTGGGAGCCCAAGATCAACTTGTCGCCCGTGATAGTACAAGCGTCTACCCACAAGAAGCGCTCAAGCTTCCTGTGCTTGGATATATGCGTGCTCTTTCACCTGAGGGGGTTTTATCACTTGCTCCAGAGGGTATATTGCTTGTTGAAGGAAGTGGTCCCGCTTCAACAATTGATATTCTCAAAAAAACATCAATACCTCTGGTGATCATACCAGAAGACTACTCCCGTGAAAATGTGATAGAAAAGATTCGCCTCGTTGGTCAAGCCATTCATCGCGAAGTGCAAGCGGCGGCGTTAATTGAGAAATTGAAGCGTAATTTTTTAGACAACGATGCGCTTTTGGCGAAAGTAACAACACCAAAGCGTGTTCTTTTTGTTTTCTCTGTGCAAAATGGACGCGTCATGGCATCTGGAACAGGTACTGCAGCTGATAGTATGATCAAACTTTCAGGTGCTATCAATGCTATCACCGATTATAAAGGATATAAACTTCTCAACGGCGAAGCATTATTGAAATCAGATCCTGATGTTATTTTGCTTGTAAAACATGGTGCAAGATCAATCAGCATTGATAAGATTTTAGCCATACCGGCAATTCAAGCAACAACTGCAGCGAAAAATCATGCCATAAAACAGATGGATGCTATGTATTTTTTGGGATTTGGTCCACGTACTGCAGACGCATCAAGAGAGCTTATTGAGATACTTTATGGTGCACATCAAAACGGTAAGAGCTGATAAAAATGGTAGACGGTACATCCAGGATGCATTTACCTAAAGAAAAAGAAGGTAAAAAAATAAACCGTTCAAAACAGGGGAAGATTTTATTATTAAGCTTAATAATATTCCTTATTTTCAGTATTTTTGGTGGGCTCTTGAATGGTGCAGCAAAGGTTTCTTTCGTTGATCTCCTCCATGTGATGCTTACACAAGATTTTTCGGTAAGTAGTAAAACGCGTGATTACCTCGTGCTCATCGACATAAGGCTTCCCCGTGTTATCTTGGGATTATTGATTGGAGCAGCCTTAGCTGTCTCCGGTGTTCTTATGCAAGGGCTTTTTCGTAATCCTCTTGCAGATCCCGGAATTGTAGGTGTATCAGCAGGTGCTGGACTTGGAGCAGTCTTAGCAATTGTTGTCGGCATTGCTTTTCCTGTTTCTTTTGCACCTTTTCTAGAGCCTTATAAAGTTATCATAGGTGCTTTTTTTGGTGGACTTTTATCAACGATTATTCTCTACATAATAGCAACGCATAACAGCTTTACCTCTATTGCAACCATGCTGCTTGCTGGTATTGCTCTTGGTGCATTAAGCAGTGCTGTTGTCGGAACATTGATTTTTGTCGCAAATGACCAACAACTGCGTGATATCACTTTTTGGAGTCTGGGCTCTCTTGCGGGCGCTACATGGTTGAAAGTATGGCTCGTTCTCCCTTTTATCGTTATTGGTCTTCTTTTCTCTCCCTTTTTATCACGAGCACTTAATGCCCTTGCTCTTGGAGAAGCTGTTGCTGGCCATATTGGTTTCCATATTCAACGCGTCAAAAATATTGCTATTCCCCTTGTTGCTCTTATGTGCGGTAGTGCTGTTGCTGTCAGTGGTGGTATTGGTTTTATTGGTATTATTGTTCCTCATATTTTACGTCAACTCATAGGTCCTGATCATCGCTATCTCATTCCTTGCTCTGCTCTCTTGGGAGCAGCATTACTTATTTTTGCTGATATGTTTGCACGCTTAATTGTTGCCCCAGCAGAATTGCCGATTGGGATTGTAACAGCACTTTTTGGTGCACCTTTCTTTCTATGGATCCTTATATGCAAACGAGGAACAGACTTTTCATGATTGAAGCGACAAATATTTGTGTTCAGCGCGGAAAGAAGCAGATTCTTAAACACATTAATCTTCAAGCTAAAAGTGGTGCTTTTACCATTATTATTGGTCCTAATGGATCAGGAAAAAGTACTTTTATCAAAGCTCTGAGTGGTGAAATTCCTTACAGTGGAAAAATAACCTTAAATGGTTATAATGTATGCCAAACAAAAACTCATGTAATGGCAAAAATGCGCGCTGTACTACCACAATCAACAACGCTCGTATTTCCATTCTTAGTCCATGAAGTTGTAGGGCTTGGCCTTTCTGTAAACCAATTTAGCATTGCCAAAGCCGAATTGCAAAATCTTATCCAGAAAGCTTTAGAGTGCGTTGACCTTTCTGATTATGGCAACCTGTATTATCACCAATTATCAGGTGGAGAACAAGCTAGAGTACAACTTGCCCGTGTACTTTGCCAAGTCTGGAAACCTGTTCATAATGGGATTCCTCGCTGGATGATATTAGATGAACCTATTGCTAGCCTCGATATTCAACATCAAATCATCGTTATGGATATTGCTAAACAATTTGCTCATTCTGGTGGCGGCGTTCTTGCTGTTCTTCATGACCTCAATCTCGCGGCACATTATGCAGATAACATGATCTTGCTCAAGGAAGGTGAGATTTATTGCGAAGGAAATGCAACTAATGTGTTGACAACACAAAATCTCCGCGATGTTTATCATTGTTCTTTAAACGTTTCTGAATTACCTAAAGAAGATATCCCTTTTATACTCCCTCAAACGACATCCTCCTATGAAATTAGATCTCTAGGCTATCGGCTTCAATCTAAAAACTAAAGTCCATAGCAAAATAAAACACGCAAATATTCAAGAATCTTTTTTATTTTCATATGAACTCCTTTTTGTCATCTGTCATTAAAAAAGAAGACCAATTACCCTAAAGATATTTTTGGAAAAAAATACCAGTTTAAAATCTTTTAAGATTTTACGTAACTAAAAACATGTGAAATTTTATTTGCTATCAAACTGTTATATCATACAAATTTATACAACATAAACATGCGTTTTCCCACTCTTTCTATCACTTTTATCTTTATAAAAATGATTCAAGAAATGCGTATAAATGCCTTTGTTATAATAACGGGTGTATTATTATATCTTCTAAGGACCATATAGAAATCAAGTACCTTTCTCCCCTGCATAAAAGATTTATTTGTAGCTTTAATGGTAATGTTTTCTTTATAATACATATACTTTAGCTTATTTGTATAAATAAATATTGATTTACAATGATATTTTTACTTTTCTCTCTCTATTAAAAAATTGTTTATTGGCATATCACAAAGAATTAACCTATTGAATAAAAACTTTAAAATAAACTCAATAACGCTTTTTGTAAGCCCCCTAATGCAAAAACAATGCGGAATATAGGGATGAGGAGAGAGTATAGAAATAGCGTTTGTCTTCTGCTTCATAAGCATAATGATGTTTCCACTCAAAGGGGAACTATCATTTACAGATAAAGCCTCCTACCATGGCAATGCAAAGAAATGAAATCGACAACAAGGTGAGAAATATCTTTATAAGATGAATTAACTCATACAGGGGTATGCTATTTTTGCACAAAAAACGCTAAAAATATTGTACTTTTTTATGCCTCAGGTTGAATAATTTTATTACCTTCCCCTATCAAAACACCTTATGAAAAAATATATCTCCAGATCTCTTCACGGCACAGTTTAAATGATTTTTACACATTTTCCCTATGTTATCATATAATTATAAAATAAATTATATCCTTAACTCTTTCTTTCAATCATTTTAAAATTGTTTTTTGACGCTCTCAAGTATTCTATTAACAATATAGATTTCCTTTTCATATGCATAGAAAATAACGCGGAATTGCTCCGCGTTAACAAAATTATCAAGGTGTATAGATTATTATTACTTAAACATACTCATGATTTTATAGCATAGACAACGGTTGTATTAACAGGGCGCGTTTCTGCCTCACCCGTATGGGAAAGAGTTACCTTGTGTGTATGTGCACCAGCAGAAGCTGTTCTCCCTTTCAGGGTCGTATTATAAGTATAATGATTCGGGAGTCTCCCAATATCACCAACGGGCCATCCTACCCCTTGATACTCAAAATTATGCGCATGCTCGCCTGCGTTTTCAATACTCCCAATATGCGTATGTGATTTTATGCTATCTTGTTGTTCATCTGCAAACTTTCTACCACCATCTAAACCCCGACCATTATCAAAGCCGCGTAAAAACATGCCTCTAAAATCAGGAACTTTAAAAGTTTTATTGCTGTCTTTTCCCCATTTATCACCTATTGCCTCGAATAACTGCGGATAATCTTCACGCTTATAGGCCTTACCATCACATAAAAGCCAACCATTTGGCACATTTTGCATAGCAAATGTTGCAATGAATCCAGAGGGGAAACTTTCTATCTTTGGTGGTGTAGGGTTTAATAAATACCAACCCTCATGCTCTTTTATTAAAACACCATTATTGTATACCATTTCATAAATGCCATCTGTTTGAAATTCTCCACCTTCTAATGGTATAACCCCCGTATCAGTGGCTTTATAGATAAGCTTTTCTCCTATATTATTAACAGTTATTGTTGTCACGCCAATATTTACACCACAAGCTTTAAAACGTATGACGATATCATTGTTGTATTTCTTTATAGGCGAAACTGTCTTTAAGGTAATTAATGTTGTTTTATCTTCCAAATTTACTATAAAGCTTGAATTAATAGATCCACCATTATCTGCAAGATATTCGCGCACGCGCTGCATCATCGCCCTTGCACTATCATTAACAGAACTAGGCGGCTGTCCTTCTGCCCAATTAATGATACTATCTGAATAAGCATTTTCATCAGCCTTTAGAGACCAATCATAGATATTAGACATTTTAAATCCCCCATTATTTTCATAGTTTTTCTAACAACTTCTCGTTCTGTGCACTAAAATGTGCTGCCGCTGTTTATTGGTACATCATAACCACTGCACCATCCTTATTTACGCATTTTATCTCTCTTCACTCCTTCCAATTTTATAACCTAAATTCACCAGACGCTTTTCATAACATTAGTATTAATGCTTTCTCTTCTAATGTATAATGTAACCACCTCATCTGATGTTACTTAATATCTTGTTTTGTTGCTTTGCTGTTGTTATATAATTATTTTTTCAATCTTGCATCTTGTTGCAAAATTTATAAATACTTCCAAAATTTTTCTTATTATGGATTTCATATAACCATTACTGAATGTAATAACTTATCATCCACATAGAAAGTTTCTGACTTAAACATTATCTTTTTTTATTTTTTTCAATAGTTTAAATCTATCTCGTCGATATTTTATACCATATATTTTAAACAAAGAAATTCTATCTTTTGGCTATCATTTGTATTAAAACTTTAAAAATTAGCTTCAAATTTTTTGCATGCTTCATTATGTTTTTATTCACATGCAAATACTTTGTTCTATTTTATTCAATTGATTTCTGAAATTGTGTCACAAGATTAGCACCAATGTTTTTTTGAATAAGCTTTTGTTCAATCTAAATGTATCACAGAGAATATATTCAATATGGACATTTGCTCCACACTTTCATTAAACTGGAAATAAAATACTTTGAAATATTAAATATCACACACCTTCACAAAATTTGAAGGTTGTATCCGATCCGGAAAAAATTAAAAAGCATAACCCAGCCCCTCCCCCAATTTTTATGAACAATGTCCTTGTTTTTTAAACGCCCCACAACCAACTTTTCCCCTCCCACACTTAGCACATCTCCCTCTATATATTATTATATGTATATTTTTTTTGCAAGAACAATAAATCATTCTAAACAACATCTTGCAATTATTGGTGTTCTTCTTAATTCAAGGCAATATTAAAAAGCATTCTCTAAACTGTTTTGCTAACTCATCTGCTTCATCAATCCAAACAAAAAAATACGCTCCATCAATTTTACACTTGCTATACCCTTAACTATCAAAGAAAACACCTTACAAAATCTTGCATAAGTAGCCAGACAATTGGACTATCCATGGCTTGTTTTTTCCAAATAGAATATCCCCTCCACTCATTACCGACTTTATTTTCAGTGTTCTCTGCAACTTTAACTTCTATCTTCCCTTTAAAATACACATCATTTATTAGCTACACCCTTTACACGCCTTTACCAGCTCTAGATGGGATTATTCTTTACTGTTTTTGAAGCTATTGCTATATTTTCTAATGTAAGAAATATTTTCTTTAGGTAATAAAAAAACCAGTAATTTCAGACGTTATAGATGTATAACGCTATACATAATCTTACCATACATGAATGAAATGTGATCTACTTTACAAAAGATATAATACGTATTGATATGAATATATTGATGAATCCACAAAATAAACACACAAAAAGAAAGATGGAAATATGAGTTTTGGAGATCTTATCGTATGTAGTATATTAGGATTTTTGTTTACAATCTTTTCATTGGAGCGGGATGCTTAAAATCGTTACAGTAGAATGGAAAAAAGAATATTTTAGGTGTTCTTTTCTATTCCTTCCAGCATTTTCTTCGTTATTTAGCGCAGTCGCACTACTTAAATATGTTTTTTTGAACAAGACCTAAAAAACAAGCTGTTTTTATATCCTTCATAATGTGCATAACGAGTTTTATGATGTGAGTGGGACAATGCAAAGCGATTATAAAATGCTATGGTACTCCAAATAAAGAATTCTCTGATGCATTTATCGATGAAGACCTTATTGGCGCATTTGCCTATCTATGGAGTGTACCAATCATCACTGGCTGTATAGCTGCAGCTTTTATATGGCTACCATTTATAACACTGTTAATAACAGTAATATTAGTGGGAATTTGGTTACTCTTCCTCATAATTCCCTACTTATTCAAAAATTGTTTTTCCGCAAATTTATTCAATTTTTATCTTGTTTTATAATAATAATAAGATAATTACATTATAAGTAGTAAGTTTTTCTTGCATATAACACATAATTAGTTATTTTTTATCTGTAAATATTGTTGCACGATATCATATGGCTCTTAAATGAATTTACGTATACTTTTGTGCTAAGATACATCCTTTTGCTTTCCTTTCTCTTCCAACTATTTAAAAGTGTTGATGAAATCTTCATATGAAAAGCCAACGTCCATTTTTATCGTTATTTTTTTATTCATCTTCACAATTTTCAAAAGATTCAAGGCAATATTATTTTTATAATAAAGATTAGGTATTGTTTCACGCTTTTGTTTATCGCATTCTTAATGGGAACATCCCCCTCATAAAGAATAAAGTACCCCAAACAAAATATAATGATATTGCATATTACGCACTTTTTAAGAAATATTGCTCAAAATATACTCCTTTTATTTTACGACAGCGCACGTCAATAATAAAATAGTAAGCCATTATAGATCATCAGCTTTAAGCTTTTGAAGATACAAGTGGAATCCATCATACATTTTGTTGGCTCCCACGTTTTGACAGCCTCACTCTTAGAATGTTCATTAAATGACATTTGGCTTCCTTTCTTCAAGTGCTTTGCCCCATACGCTCCCACTTATGACGTGCAAGGAAGTGTTTTTATACGAAAAGATATATGATGAGAGGATCTTATGGTATTCTGAGTTATTATTTTAATATGAAAAAAATCTCAATCAAAGCCATAAACTATCTACTTTTCCCTGATAATCCGTTTTTAACTTTATTCTGGTTTATAAAAGCTTCAATATCATAGTTTATCACTTCATAATATCTATTTTCACTCTTAAAAACACACCAAAATCGTTTAAAATATATTTTTATGATTGACAATATAGATATTTAAGCCAACCATATTCGTATTAACAAAAATACTTCAAGTGGGAGGAGGCATGCAAATATTAGAATAGATATTGTATCAGTTTTTCAAAATAACTTTTCTTGAGCTGTATTGGGTTTTCTTTGCTACAAAGCAATATTATTCTTATTCACCCGAATGCTCGTGATTGATAATTTGAATACATCTCCATTAACATCGTAACTCCATTAACATCGCAACCTATTTTTGAACTCCGTGTCTATAAGGAAAAAGTTTGTGCAGAAAAATACTCCATCAATCAGTTGTAGCCCCTTTCCCGCTTCACGCAAAATTTATCAACAGAGCCTTCTCTTTTCTGATGTGCGCGTACCATTGCGTGAAATTTCACTGACTGATGGCAGTGGTGAAAAACCTTTAAACGTCTACGATACTTCTGGCCCCTACACAGATAAAGATATGATCATTGATATTACAAAAGGTTTGCCGGCAATTAGCTTGCCTTGGCTCTCTAAGCGGGATGATACTGAAACTTATCCTGCACGATTAGTTAAACCTGAAGATAATGGATTGACTTCTGATAAAAACCTTACACCAGCCTTTAAACAAAAACGTCCTATTTTACGAGCAAAAAATGGCAAAGCAATTACACAAATGGCTTATGCGCGCGCAGGCATTATTACCGAAGAAATGGAATATGTGGCTATACGAGAAAATGAAGGATTAGCAGTAAAAGAACGGCAGAATGTACCATCAAATGAAACATTTTCTGGATCAATACCAGAAATTTATACTGCCGAATTTGTTCGCAATGAAATTGCTTGTGGACGCGCCATTATTCCACAAAACATTAATCATCCAGAGTGCGAACCCATGATTATTGGGCGTAATTTCCGTGTTAAAATTAATGCCAATATTGGCAATTCAGCAGTAACGTCATCTATGGAAGAAGAAGTTGATAAAATGGTTTGGGCCATTCGCTGGGGAGCAGATACAGTTATGGATCTCTCAACAGGTCGAAATATTCATAATATTCGTGAATGGATTATCCGAAATTCTCCTGTGCCCATCGGAACAGTTCCTCTTTATCAAGCACTCGAAAAAGTACAGGGTATTGCCGAAAACTTAACATGGGATATTTTCCGTGATACCCTTATTGAGCAAGCAGAGCAAGGGGTTGATTATTTTACCATTCACGCAGGATTAAGATTACCATTTATTCCTATGACCATTGATCGTGTAACAGGTATTGTTTCACGAGGCGGTTCTATTATGGCAAAATGGTGTCTCCATCATCACAAAGAAAGCTTTCTCTATGAACATTTTGATGAAATTTGTGATATTGCAAAAACATATGATATCTCTCTTTCATTAGGAGATGGGTTACGCCCTGGCTCTATTGCCGATGCCAATGATGAGGCCCAATTTGCAGAGCTTAAAACCTTGGGAGAATTGACAAAAATTGCTTGGAAAAAGGATGTACAGGTTATGATTGAAGGACCAGGACATGTCCCAATGCACAAAATTAAAGAAAATATGGAGCAACAATTAGATCTTTGTCATGAGGCGCCTTTTTATACTTTGGGACCTCTTACAACGGATATTGCTCCTGGTTATGACCATATTACATCAGCAATTGGTGCCGCTATGATTGGATGGTTTGGAACTGCTATGTTGTGTTATGTAACACCTAAAGAACACCTAGGACTCCCCGATAGGAATGACGTAAAAACTGGTGTGATCACTTATAAAATTGCTGCTCATGCCGCTGACCTTGCTAAAGGTTTACCTAGAGCACAATTGCGCGATAATGCTCTTTCGCGTGCACGATTTGATTTTAGATGGCATGATCAATTTAACCTTTCTCTTGATCCAGAAACAGCCTGTGCCTTTCACGATGAGACAATGCCTAAAGAAGCCCATAAATTAGTGCATTTTTGTTCCATGTGTGGACCAAAATTCTGTTCTATGCGTATTTCCCATGATATTCGTGAGGCAGCTGCAATAAGAAAAACAAAAGGGGAAGGTATGATCGCCATGGCCGAAAAATATCAGAAAAATGGTGACCTTTATATGGAAATTGTTCCTCCTCAAAAAAAGAAAGTAAATAGTTGAAGAACATTCTTATCAAAGGTGCAGGTGTAGGCGGCTTAACAGTTGCCTTTATGTTACAGCAAAAAGGTGCTTCTGTTACTGTATCGGCCCCCCCTCATTCACCTATAGGAAGTGCTAGTTGGTATGCAGGAGGAATGCTTGCACCTTACTGTGAAAGGGAAAGTGCAGAACAAATTGTTGAAGATCTTGGTGTACAAGCTATACAATGGTGGCGTAAAACGCTCCCAAACCTTGTCATACAAAAAGGCACTTTAGTGGTTGCACCTACACGAGATAGAGGAGAGCTTGAACGATTTTCTGTGCGTACGCATAATCACAAAACCGTAGATAATACAGAAATAGCTCATCTTGAACCAGATCTTGCGGAACGTTTTAACTGTGCACTCTTTTATGAAAATGAAGCCCATATTGATCCTCGCAAAGCACTTATGGCTTTAAAAGAAAAACTTCTCAACAATGGAGCCTGTTTTGTTGATGTAGAAATAGCTGAAAAAAATTTTGATATTGTTATTGATGCGACAGGAATAGCACGTTTAGGAAAAGATAAAAATATACGGGGCGTACGCGGCGAAATGCTTCTCGTGCGCTGCACCGATATTAAAATTTCGCGTCCAATTCGTCTTCTTCACCCACGGTTTCCTCTCTACATTGTACCTCGACAAGATAATATTTTTATGATTGGTGCAACGATGATTGAAAGTGACTTTGATGGTGCAATCTCTGTAAGATCAATGATGGAACTGCTCAACGCGGCTTATACTTTACATCCTGCTTTTGCTGAAGCAGAAATTATTGAATCTGGCGTTGGTGTTCGTCCATGTTATCCTAATAACTTCCCTTCTGTGCATAAAGATGGTAACTTTATTTCTATTAATGGATTTTATAGACATGGTTTTCTGTTGTCTCCAGAAATGGCAAAACGAGCAATGGAATTGGCATTGGAATAAAACATGCAAATATTTGTTAATGGTGAAACAGTCCAAACAGAAGTTATGACTCTCGGTCTCTTGCTTGAAGAATTGGGGTATGAAGGAAATTGGCTTGCAACTGCTGTTAACGCTGAAGTTGTTCCCATAGATGCACGAAGCCAATTTGTCTTGCATGAAGGAGATAAAATTGAAATTTTAAGCCCAATGCAAGGAGGCTAAAATTATGCTGAATCTTTATGGACGACAATTCTCTTCCCGTCTTCTATTAGGTACAGCGCAATATCCTTCACCAGCAATCCTTCGTGATGCTATTCATAAATCGAATACGGAAATTGTAACTGTTTCCTTGCGCCGTGAAACTGCAGGTGGAAAACAAGGTGGACAATTTTGGAAATTTCTTCAAGAACTTGGGGTAACAGTGCTTCCTAATACTGCTGGTTGTTATACTGTTAAAGAGGCCGTAACCACAGCCCAATTAGCAAGAGATCTTTTTAAAACGGCTTGGATTAAACTCGAAATTATCGGTAATTCAGATACCTTACAGCCAAATATTTTTTCCTTAATTGAAGCTGCTCAAATTTTAAACAATGAAGGTTTCAAAATTTTTGCCTATACAACGGATGATCTCATTGTTGCTGAAAAACTTTTTGACATTGGTTGCCGTGTTATTATGCCTTGGTGTGCTCCTATTGGTTCTGCCAAAGGACCTCATAATACTGATGGATTGCGTTCTATCCGTGCTTACCTTCCTGATGCTACTCTTATTATTGATGCCGGCATTGGACGCCCATCACATGCCGCCATTGCGATGGAACTCGGTTATGATGCAGTACTGCTTAATACCGCAGTTGCTAAAGCAGGTGATCCTGTCTTAATGGCTGAAGCATTTTCTAAAGCTGTTCAAGCAGGACGTATGGGATATAAAGCTGGCATGATCGAAGCACGCAATGTAGCAGTCCCTTCAACACCAATCATTGGAAAAGCGGTATTTTCATGAAACTGGATCCATTTTACCTCATCGTTGATAACGCTGATTGGATTGAACGTTTGCTTCCTCTTGGTATCAAGCTCGTACAATTGCGTATGAAACATGAAAATCAACAAATAATCCGTCAACATATTAAGCGTGCAAAAAACATATGCAATAAATTGGGAGCACAATTAATTATTAATGATCATTGGGAAATAGCAATTGATGAAAAGTGTAATTTTATTCATCTGGGACAAGAAGACCTGAGCAATGCTGATCTTCACGCAATTCGTAAAAGTGGTATAAAAGTTGGTCTTAGTACACATGATGAACATGAATTGGATATCGCACTCTCTGCTAATCCTGAGTATATTGCACTTGGTCCTATTTATCCGACAATCTTAAAAAAAATGAAATGGATGCCGCAAGGACTAGAAAAAATCAAACAATGGAGAAAGCGGATTGGTGTTTTACCTTTGGTGGGTATTGGTGGTTTAACACCAGAACGCGCAGTTGGTGTTTTAAAAGCAGGAGCAAATAGTGCTGCTGTTGTGACTGATATTATCCTCCATAAAAAACCAGAAGAGCGTGTACAGCAGTGGATAAAAGTGACACAAACATGGCGTTGATACCTTCCATTCTTATTGTTGCGGGCACTGATCCAACAGGAGGTGCTGGTATTGTTCGTGATATAGAAACCTCTGCACATTTTCAAATAAAAGCAAATTTAGCAATTACTTGTGTTAACGTGCAAGATGATCATCGCGTTGTCGAAATCATTCCAATGCGTGGAGACCTCGTCGCTGCGCAAATGCGTGCTGCCCTAGAAGCAAATCCAATAAGCGCAATAAAAATCGGTATGACGGGGACAAAAGCAATTATAGCAGCAATCTGTAACGTACTCAAAGACTATCCCCATGTTCCAGTTATTTTGGACCCTGTACTTGTCGCTTCATCAGGAGGAAAACTAATAACGGAAACAATCATCGACACGATGATCGATAAACTGCTTCCTCATGTTGATCTTTTAACACCGAATAGAGAAGAACTCGCTCTTCTTAGCCACAGTCCATTGGCATCTCATGATAAGCAAGCAATACAACAAGCAAAAAAACTTTTGTCATTGGGAGCTCGCTCTATTTTAGTAAAAGGGGGACATGCAGAAGGTCCTCTTGCAATTGATAGATTCATTGACAAAACTGAAGTCATAAATATCTCTACTCGACGTTTAAAAGGAACAATGCGAGGAACAGGTTGCATTCTCTCAAGCGCTATTGCAGCGCATTTAGCATTAAATGAACCTCTCATTTCAGCGGTAAAAAAAGCAAAAGAATATATCCACACATTGCTTTTAACCCATTGTAAAAATAGTTTATAACGTCTTAGTATTTTTTTTCATATAAAATTAATATTTATATATTCATTAATATATTTATTTTTTTAATAAAAATTATTTAAAAAATATAATAATAAAAAAATTTATACTTTATTTTATAAATAAAATACTACAAAAGTAACTTTAATTAAGTATTAAATATATAATACAATGATAACAAATATTATAACACCACTTGCATTCAGTAAAAAAATCTTTTATTATGAATGAGTTTAGTCTGTTTAAAAAGTTGAAATAGCGCAATTTAAACAAATTGTACATTTAAAGATGTATATAATCGCGAACACTCGCATTTTACGATTTGCCTTTTTTGTGAAAAGAGAGAATCCTATCAGCGTTCTTATACATTAATGGCTAGCGAATACATTTAATAAAACTTGAAGGATAATTTTGTTTGATCTATAATCGCTAGATCATTAGAAAAAGTAAAATGTTAAATCAAACGCCGTGCTCAATTTCCTATGAAGAACTCTTAAACTTTTATAAAGAAAGTGGTGCGGATGCCGTTCTGACGGATTTCCCTATTGATCGTTTTAAGCAGTCTGCTTGTTCAGAGAGAAAATTAATATCTGTCGTGAACATTTCTCATAATCAACAAGCATCTCCCAAAACATCTCCAACCGTAAAATTAGATCATCATCAGCTGCATAACTCTAGGACTATACAAAATGAATCCACAGCTATAGAGAGTGCAAAAAGTGCCAAGACACTTGATGAATTAAAATCTGCTCTCCTTGCATTTAATGGCTGTTCATTAAAATTGACAGCAAAAAATACCTGTTTTTCAGATGGAACAGCAGGAAGCCCCCTGATGCTTATAGGCGAAGCACCAGGACGAGACGAGGATATACAAGGAATTCCTTTTGTGGGAAAAGCCGGGATGTTGCTTAATAAAATCCTCGCATCAATTGGCTTAACAAGAAATAATGTTTACATTGCCAACACTATTCCTTGGCGTCCACCAGGAAATCGTACACCAACACCAAGAGAAGTTGCCTTGTGCCGCCCTTTTATTGAACGGCACATTTATTTAGCGCGTCCTCGTGTTCTTATAGCACTGGGAGGTGTTGCTGCACAGTTTCTTACTGGATCTCAAAATGGGATTATCCGAACAAGAGGGAAATGGCATATCTATGAAAGCGAGGATAATATAAAAATACCTGTTATGCCAACTTTCCACCCTGCTTACCTTCTTAGAACCCCTAGTCAAAAGAAGCTTACATGGATAGACTTCTTAGAAGTAAAAAATCGCCTCGACAACCTTTTGTAATTCTTTAATCCTATCTTGCTTCTAAAATTAACACACCCTTCTTTAACTCTTAAAATACAAATGGGAAAAAACTATGAAACAGCCAATAACATCTATTTATCGTTTGGAAGACTACCAACCAACCCCTTACGTTATCCCTAAAACACAACTTTCTTTCCAATTAGCACCGACAAAAACCTATGTTACAGCCATATTGTCTATTGAATCCCGTCACGATACAAAAGAATTAACACCTCTTGTTCTTTCTGGTGATGATCTTACTTTAATTTCCGTTTCTATTAATGATGAGATATTAGCCCCAAACACTTATAAAGTGACGCCTTCACGTTTAGAAATTACAACGCCACCAACGGTTCCTTTTACATTGAAATTGGTTACGGAACTGAATCCTGAAAGCAACCGCCAACTTATGGGGCTTTATCTTTCAAATGGTGTTTATTGCTCACAATGCGAATCGGAAGGTTTTCGTCGTATTACTTATTTTTACGACCGCCCAGATGTTCTTTCTACCTATAGAGTGAAAATTGAAGCAGATACCCAAACAATCCCAATCTTGCTTTCAAATGGTAATCTGGTGGAAACAGGAACTTTAGAAAATAATCGCCATTTTGCCATTTGGGAAGATCCTTATCCCAAACCATCTTATCTCTTTGCTTTAGTAGGTGGAGATCTTGATAAGTTAGAAGACCATTTTACAACTGTATCTGGACGACGTATCGAGCTTGGTATCTATGTAGAAAAAGGAAAAACCGAACGCGCAACCTATGCAATGGATGCTCTTAAACGTTCCATGCGTTGGGATGAACAATGTTTTGGGCGCGAATATGATCTTGATGTTTTCAATATTGTTGCTGTTTCCGACTTTAATATGGGAGCAATGGAAAACAAAGGCCTTAACGTTTTTAATGATAAATATGTTCTTGTCGATCCTGAAACAGCAACCGATCAGGATTATAGAAATGTTGAACGTGTCATTGCACATGAATATTTCCATAATTGGAGCGGTAATCGTATTACCTGTCGCGATTGGTTTCAACTCTGTTTAAAAGAAGGATTCACTGTTTATCGTGATCAGGAATTTTCATCAGATCAAAATGTACGCAGCCTACAGCGAATTGAAAATGTAAAAGCATTAAAAGCGACGCAATTTGCAGAAGATGCAGGACCTCTTGCGCATCCTGTGCGTCCTCGTCAATATAGCCAAATTAATAATTTTTACACAACAACTGTTTATGAAAAAGGTGCTGAAGTTGTTCGCATGATACGGACTATTTTAGGTCCTACTCTTTTTCGTAAAGGCACTGATCTTTATTTTCAACGTTATGATGGACAAGCTTGTACAATTGAAGATTTTATTACCTGTTTTGCTGAAGTGTCTGGTCAAGACTTCTCCCAATTCATGCTATGGTATGAACAGGCAGGAACACCCAATGTAGAAATCGATAGTCATTATAGCGATGGTGTTTTAACAATTCATGCAAAGCAACATATTCCCGCAACCCCACAACAAAATACAAAAAAGCCTATGCTTATCCCTATCGTATTTGGCTTGTTAGGACCTAACGGAGAAAACCTCACCTATGAAGCAGATACAAATATTCAATCAGATGTTATGCTTTTATCCAAGGAAAGCCAAACCTTTACATTAAAGGAACTGCGTGAAAAACCCGTTTTATCACTGCTGCGAGACTTTTCAGCACCAATCATTCTACACACTCCATTCAATGAAAGAGAACTTATTTTTCTTGCACAACATGATGACAATCACATCAATCGCTGGCAATCTCTTAATCATTTAATGACGCAAGCTTTGATTCAAAGCATTCAAGATAAAACACAAGAAAAAGCAACACTCTCTTCTGCTTTGCTAAAGCTGATTGAAACGATCATAACAGATGAAACCTTAGAGCCTGAATTTCGTGCCTTCTGTTTAAATTTACCTAGTGAAGTTGAGCTTGCTCATACAATCGGTAAAAATATTGACCCAGATCGTATTCATTATATCCGCAATCAGTTTTTAGTTTCACTTGCACAAACTCATCAAGAGCTCTTAACAAAATTCTATGGACAAATGCAAACCCAAGAGCCCTATTCACCAAACACTGCACAAGCTGGAAAACGAGCATTAAAGAATATCATACTGGATTACCTTTCCATTGCTGAAACCAATCCAAATCGAGCTGCTATACAATATGCAACAGCTGATAATATGACTGACCGTATGGCTAGTATCGCTGTTCTCGTGAAGCGTTTTAATGAAAGTGAGCAGGCACAAAATGCCTTAAATGATTTTGAAAACCGCTATCGGCATGACCCTTTGGTCATGGATAAATGGTTTTCTATTCAAGCAATGGTTGCTGGCACATCAACACTCGAGAATGTTCAAAAGCTCATGCAACATCCGCTTTTTTCACAAGATAATCCTAATCGTGTACGTTCCCTAATCGGTGTTTTTGCCTCTAACAATCTCACGGGCTTTAATAGGATGGATGGAGCGTCTTATCATTTTCTTTGCCAAGTCATTTTGGAAATTGACAAAAAAAATCCACAGCTTGCTTCACGATTATTAACAATGATGCGCTCTTGGCGACAATTAGAACCTATTCGACAACAAAAACTTGAAACTGAATTAAAAATGATTGCTGCTGCGCCAAAATTATCAAGCGATGTTGCTGATATCATCAACCGTCTGCTTACTTGAAACAAAAAATTATTTTAAATCAATATGCTATAATATTTTTTTAAATAAATTCTATAAACTATTCGATCATCATTAAATCTATAAACAGGCAATCTAAGCCTGTTTATAGATCACGTTTAAAGTACTTTTTTCTTTTCATATTCCAAAATTATAAAAGTAAAATTATTTTTTTAAAAAAAAGACTGGACAGAAGACTCCTGTTTTGATTCATTGCACTCGATGGGGTTACTATGAATATCGAAGCAGTTTTTAAATCACATTATTCCAGAATTAAAGGAACGCGAGATGGCTAAATTGGACGCATATAATGCGCCAAGGGAGGTGTATGCTGATTCAAAATCAAGCGCTCAAAGTCGCAAGGAGCGGACAGAGCGTACCAATCTGTTTTCTGGTCCTGCCTATCAAAAACTTCTTTTTATTGAACCTTGGCTGCGACGTTCACTCCCATTTGTAATTCTTGCATTTCTTGTTACGCTAGCAGCGATCCGTTTCCTATCAATCTATGATTGGCGCAACACAATTGATAAAAACACGCATTCTACCATCACTCTCTTAGCTTCTCATATTACCAATACGATTGACCGTGACTTACTTGCCGCCACTCGACAAGGAAAAGCTGCTGCTCTTTCTCATAATCATTTACAAAATATCCTAACCAATTTTCGTAACAAAGGTTTTATAAAAACCAGCGCTGTTATTGCTATTGTCGATCAAAAAGGCAATGTCCTAGCTTCATCAAGTTCCGAGATTGTCTTAGGAAAACCCTTACAGGATTTTACCTCTGAAAGCATTACTTTACAAGCTCTAGGAAAACATGCTGGAATCATGAAAATTACAATAGGAAAAGATATTCCTGCTCTTGCTTCCTTTCAGCAAACAGAAAATGGACAATATGGGGTATTCATCAGTGAAAAAATGCAACATATTTACATGGAATGGCGGAAAGCTCTCTCGTTAAATATAACCATATTCATTGGAACTAGTGGCGTTATCCTCGCTCTTCTTTATGCTTATTATAACCAAATTGTACGAGCACGCAAAACAGATCTTGTTTCAGAAAAAATTCAAAACCGTATTGATATGGCAATGATGCGTGGACGCTGTGGACTATGGGATTGGAATATGGCAAGTGGACGCGTCTACTGGTCACGAGCAATGTACGAAATGCTCGGCTATGTCCCTCAAGATGCATTGCTCTCAATTTCCCAAATTAGCGCCATTATCAATCCAAATGATGCGAATTTTTTTGATCTTGCTCAGGAATTAATGAGCGGTAAAAAAAAGCATATCGATATTAACGTTCCTATGCGTCATGCTGATGGTCATTATGTATGGATGCGCATTCGTGCCGAAGTGACTGAAGAAGAAGAACCCCATTTGGTTGGTATTTCCTTCGATATTAGTGAACAGCAACAATTGGCTGAACAAACAGCGCAAGCCGACCTTCGTATCCGTGATGCGATTGAAAACATTTCAGAATCTTTCGTCTTGTGGGATGCTGAAGGACGTTTAGTCATGTCCAACAGCAAATTTTGCGAATATGCCGCTATTCCTAAACAAATTCTCCAATCAGGTATCCAACGTGCAACCGTCGAAGCCATGGCACGCCCTGCACTCAGTGAATATCCCCTTAAAGATGATGGTACTGGTAACTTAACCAGTATTCGCCAAACGGCAGATGGTTGTTGGCTCAAAATTAACGAACGACGAACCCAAGATGGAGGATTGGTTTGTATTGGTACTGACATTTCTGAGCTTAAACAACAACAGGAAAAATTTGAAGACAGTGAAAGGCGTCTTTTTTCTTTCATTCAAGAACTCAAGCGCGCGCGAGGGAGTGCTCAACAACGCGCAACAGAAGTTGAAAAACTTAATAAAAGTTTGAAAGCAGAAAAAGAACGCGCCGAAAGTGCTAATAAGGCTAAATCAGAATTTTTAGCCAATATGTCTCATGAATTGCGCACGCCTCTGAATGCTATTCTTGGTTTTTCAGACATCATGTTGCAATCAACTTTTGGCCCTCTTGGCTCACAACGCTATAAGGAATATATGCATGATATTTACAATTCAGGAACCCATCTTCTAACCCTTATCAATGACATTCTTGATATGTCAAAAATCGAAGCAGGAAGATTTACGCTTGATTGTAAAAATACCGATCTTGAGCCCATCATTAGTGAAGCAGTACGAACACTAACGCCCCAAGCTCAAGAAAAAAATATTGTTGTTACAACAAACATTACCCCAGAACTTCATGCTGAAGTTGATGGTCGTGCAATGAAACAGATTTTCCTTAATCTCATCTCTAATGCCGTTAAATTTACGCCTTCTGGCGGAAATATTGATGTCTGCGCTTTCAAGAAAAAAAATAACCTTATTTTTAAAATTACAGATACAGGTGTTGGTATTCCCCAATCAGCAATTAAAAAACTTGGGCAACCTTTTGAACAAGTTGAAAATCAGCTTACTAAGTCTCATACAGGCTCAGGTCTTGGATTAGCCATTTCACGCTCCTTGCTAGAACTCCACAAAGGAAAACTTGAAATTACTTCAAAAGAAATGAAAGGAACAACTGTAACGATTATAATGCCCATCACACAAAGTTAAAATTCTCCATTTTGTTCTCGTTGTAGTAAAATCTGTTTCCGTTTTTCCCCCCAACGATACCCTGAAATAAAACCATTTTTACGCACAACACGATGACAAGGAATGATAACAGCCAATTCGTTACGTGCACAGGCATTAGCAACGGCACGAAAAGCTTTCGGCATACCAATACGGCACGCTAAGATCTCATAGGAAATTGTTTCACCACATGGTATATCACATAATACTGCCCATACTTGTCGTTGAAAAACTGTACCATTTATATCTAAGGGAAAATTATATTTTTTTACCAGCTTAGGTGTTTCTATCATGGCTATAATATGGGCAACTTCTCTCTTAAATGTATTGTCACCTACAACTTGTTGTACATCACCAAAGCGTATCGTAAACTCCTGTAATAATTGCTCTATAGTGTCTCCTAACGCTATATGACAAATCCCTTTTTGAGACCTAGCCACCAAAAGCTTTCCTATTGATACATCTTTCAGACAGAATACTCTCGTTTGGGAAATATTCAGCATTTTAACCTTCTTTATATTTTAAATAAGTCTTGAACATCATCAATAAAGTAAAAGGAGAGTATTCACTCTCTTTAAAAAACAAATAAAATCATTCTGAAATGATCTCCTTAGCCATTGTATTAAAATACACTCTCATCCTTTTATGAAACGGACACATCTATAGATTGACGTTCCCTACCCTAAAACAGAAACTTCGACCAGAGCTGATTTATCAACAATCTTGCTTTTTATATAACAGATTCCAACTGATCCCATTTGATATGGTTTATTTCATAAGCTCTCTACAGACAAATCTTGTCCTGAATTTTATCATATACTAACAAAAAATACCTTAATGTGGTCAATTTTCATACCTTATATTACAGCTCTAAACGGCAGTATTTTACGGAACAACACGATAAGCTTCCCACTTCATTTTACGAAATCCCATTGAACCATAAATAATGTCTTATGTTTTACAAGCAATAGAAAAAGCGCGTGCTCTCTTAGGCAAAAAATGTCATAAAACACAAAATATACCGGCAATGGATTGGAAAGATGTTCCGGCTTTTTATGCTCCACATATGCTTGAATATTCTAATTTGTTAGAGCACTGTTATTATTTTTTTATCAAAGGTCATACTTTTGATAGACTGACGAGATGACTCAACTCAAAAAAGAAATTTATCTTCAATTTTATGAAAAAAAGCATGGAAAAGGTATTTTAATGCTTACTTTCTTTGTCACTTAACTTATAAAATGATTGTAGCCTCAGAACTGAAATATTTTGCCCGCAACAATCGCACATAGATATTTGTCATAGGAAAAAGTCATGCCCAAACGCACAGATATAAAATCTATTCTTATCATCGGAGCAGGACCTATTATCATTGGTCAGGCATGTGAATTTGATTATTCAGGCACTCAAGCCTGTAAAGCATTAAAAGAAGAAGGTTACCGAATTATTTTGGTAAATTCTAATCCTGCCACGATTATGACAGATCCAGATCTAGCTGATGCAACTTATATAGAGCCCATTACTCCTGAAATAGTTGCCAAAATTATTGCCCACGAGCGTCCCGATGCCCTTTTACCCACTATGGGAGGACAAACAGCCCTCAATACTGCTTTATCATTAAAGCGTATGGGTATTTTAGACCGCTATCATGTTGAAATGATAGGAGCCAATGCTGATGCTATTGATAAAGCTGAAGATCGTGCTTTATTCCGCCAAGCGATGGCAAAAATCGGTTTGGAAACGCCACGCTCTATGTTAGCCAATGCAACAGAACTGAAAGAAGAAAATCGCCAACAACACGCAAAAACGTGTGCTGAACTTAAAGCAAAGCTTTCTGGTGCTGCGCTTGACAAAGCACTCGAAGAACTTGAGCGCAACTGGCGACATACCGAAGCTGATCGCAAACAACATTATATCGCTCATGCAACAGCAAAAGCAGTTCAAGCTCTTGATGTTGTTGGGCTTCCAGCTATTATTCGTCCTTCATTCACCCTTGGTGGAACTGGTGGTGGAATCGCTTATAACCGCTCTGAATTCTATGAAATTATTGAACGTGGGCTTGAAGCTTCACCAACAACAGAAGTATTAATTGAAGAAAGTGTTTTAGGGTGGAAAGAATATGAGATGGAAGTTGTTCGTGATAAGAACGACAATTGTATCATCGTTTGTTCTATTGAAAACATTGATCCGATGGGGATTCATACCGGTGATTCGATCACTGTAGCACCTGCTCTCACCTTAACCGATAAAGAATATCAATGTATGCGCAATGCCTCGATTGCTGTTTTGCGAGAAATTGGTGTTGAAACGGGGGGATCCAATGTACAGTTTGCTGTCAATCCTGAAAATGGTCGCCTCATTGTTATTGAAATGAATCCGCGTGTTTCTCGCTCTTCAGCGCTTGCCTCAAAAGCAACGGGGTTTCCCATTGCCAAAGTAGCGGCTAAACTGGCTGTTGGTTATACACTTGATGAATTAAAAAATGATATCACGGGTGGTGCAACACCAGCATCATTTGAACCTTCTATTGACTATATTGTGACAAAAATTCCTCGTTTTGCGTTCGAAAAGTTTCCCGGTTCATCACCTGTCCTCACAACTGCGATGAAATCTGTAGGAGAAGTCATGGCAATTGGACGCACTTTTCAAGAATCGTTACAAAAAGCACTCCGTGGACTTGAAACAGGGCTTACGGGTCTTGATGAAATTGTGATTCCAGAGCATGCTGAAGGTGATGAAAAAAGTTCTATACGCTCCGCCATTGCCATACCAAGCCCTGATCGTCTACGCTATATTGCTCAAGCCATGCGCACAGGCTTACCCTTAAATGAGATTCACCAAATTAGCAAAATTGATCCGTGGTTTTTAAAACAAATAGCCTCCATCATTGAAATGGAGCAGCGTATCCGCATTCATGGATTACCCCAAGACGCAGATAACTTACGTATGTTAAAAGCTATGGGCTTTTCAGATGCGCGATTAGCCTCCCTTACAGGGAAAGAACCCGATTATATCGCAGCTTTACGCAAATCACTGAATGTTAAACACGTCTTCAAACGGATTGATACTTGTGCCGCTGAATTTTCTTCTCCTACAGCCTATATGTATTCAACATATGAAGTTCCTTTTGCAGGTGTAGAGCACTCGGAAGCACACGTTTCTGAACGCAAAAAAATTGCTATTTTAGGCGGTGGACCAAACCGCATTGGGCAAGGTATTGAATTTGATTACTGTTGCTGCCACGCTGCTTTTGCACTGCGTGATGCAGGATTTGAAGCGATTATGATTAACTGTAATCCTGAAACAGTTTCAACCGACTATGATACCTCTGATCGCCTTTACTTTGAATCTTTAACAACAGAAGACGTTATCGCTATTTTAGAAGCAGAACAGGAAAAAGGAGATTTGGTTGGAGTCATCGTCCAATTTGGCGGACAAACACCCTTGAAATTGGCAAGCGCTCTAGAAAAACACAACATCCCCATTCTAGGTACTTCACCTGACGCTATCGACTTAGCAGAAGATAGAGATCGCTTTCAAAAACTGTTATTTAAACTTAATTTAACACAACCTCAAAATGGTATTGCCCACTCCATTGAACAAGCACGCCTCATTGCCCACGAACTAGGCTTCCCCTTGGTTGTACGTCCCTCTTATGTTTTAGGAGGACGTGCTATGCAAATTATCCGTGATGAACGTAGCTTACAAAATTATTTACTTGAGAGTGTCCCTGAATTAATTTCAGAAGATATCAAAGTCCGTTATCCTAACGACACAACAGGACAAATCAATATATTGCTTGGTAAAAATCCGCTTCTCTTTGATACCTATTTAACAGAAGCAATTGAAGTAGATGTTGATTGTCTATGTGATGGCAAAGAAACACTAATCGTTGGTATTATGGAACACATTGAAGAAGCTGGTATCCACTCTGGTGATTCAGCATGTTCTCTACCAGTCCATACGCTCTCAAATAAAATAGTTACTGAATTAGAGCGCCAAACCAAAGCATTAGCACAAGCACTTCATGTTCGCGGCTTAATGAATGTACAATATGCTATAAAAGATGACACCATTTATGTCTTAGAAGTCAATCCCCGTGCTTCACGTACTGTCCCATTTGTTGCAAAAACGATTGGTCGCCCTATTGCTAAAATGGCTGCACGTATTATGGCAGGAGAAACGCTTCATGATGCTCTTCAAGCTTATGGTGGATTACCTTCTTTGCAAAAAAAACAACATATTGCCGTCAAGGAAGCAGTATTTCCTTTTGCTCGTTTTTCAGGTGTTGATACACTTCTTGGTCCAGAAATGCGCTCAACCGGTGAAGTTATGGGACTTGACTATGAATTTTCGCTTGCTTTTGCTAAAGCCCAACTTGGAGCTGGTGTAAAACTCCCTAAAGAAGGAACTTTGTTCGTTTCTGTAAGGGATGAAGATAAAAAACGCATCTTAAATCCTGTAAAACGTTTAACTGAGCTTGGCTTTTCTGTTGTCGCCACAAGTGGAACACAAAAATTTCTCACCGAACACCACGTTGAAGCAAAAAAAATTAACAAAGTTCTAGAGGGACACCCCCATATTGAAGACGCTATTCGTAATCGCCAAATTCAATTGATTTTTAATACAACTAGCACTGCCAGTGCCATCTCAGACTCAAAATCATTACGTTATGCAGCACTCATGCAAAATGTTCCCTATTATACAACAATAGCTGGAGCCGAAGCCGTCGTAGAAGCGATCAAAGCACTCAAAAAAAGGCACCTTGAGGTACGTTCACTACAAAGTTATTTTAGTTGAATTTTTTTCTACTTAGCAAAATATACACTGTTTTCTTATTTTTTCTTTATATAAAAATTGATTAAGACTTGCTTTTTGTTCTAAAAACTTTTATAGAGGTTTCATCGAATTTTCGGTTACGTGACTTTCTTTCCTGTGCAATCTGCACTTTCGACGAAACTTCTCCCACCTAATTTCGATCTACAACCGTATTGAAGAAATGAAAGCTTCAATGCTCAATATAATTATATATTCTAAGGAGTTTCCTATGTCTACAGGAACAGTTAAGTGGTTTAATACAACAAAAGGTTTCGGATTCATTCAGCCTAGCGATGGTAGTGCAGATGTATTTGTACACATTTCTGCCGTCGAGCGTTCAGGTCTAAACAGTCTTAATGAAGGGCAAAAAATCTCTTATGATGTTCTTCAAGATCGTCGTTCAGGAAAATTTGCCGCTGGTAACCTTGCAGCACTTTAAAGTTTAAATTCTGCAATATTTTATTTAGAAATCTTCGTCTGTAAAGACGAAGATTTTTTTATTTTGTATAAAGCATTATTTTACCTTGTTAAAATAAAAGACTGCTTATCTCCTTTGCACAATTTATCAAACCTCTCTTATACTTCCTCAAAAACTTTCATAAAATCTACGAAGAGATTATCTTGTAAAATATCTCAAAAAAGAAGAATATAAAGCCCGTGTAAGAGTATTTTGGAAGTTTTTTATTGCATACAATATAATCTCTTATAGAATATCCTTAAAGCAATAACCATTTGTTGATATAATATAAGGATTTAAAATTATGGCTTTTATTGCCGACAAACTGTCTCGTATCAAACCTTCTGCAACAATTGCTGCTTCTCAAAAGGCCCGCCATTTAAAAGCATTAGGGCGCAATGTTATTGCTTTAAGTGCTGGAGAGCCAGACTTTGATACCCCAGACAACATCAAAAACGCGGCTATTGAAGCTATTCGAAGGGGAGAAACAAAATACCCTCCCATATCAGGAATTCCAGAATTGCGCCAAGCAATTTCTGCAAAGTTTAAAAGAGAAAATAACCTTCTTTACCAACCAGAACAAATTATTGTTGGTACCGGTGGAAAACAAATTCTCTTTAATGCATTCATGGCAACTTTGAATAAAGGAGATGAGGTCATCATTCCATCCCCTTATTGGGTTAGTTATCCAGAAATGGTCGCACTCAACGATGGTACGCCTGTCTTTTTAGAAACAAAAGCCGAATTTTCTTATAAACTCCAACCACAAGAGCTAGAAGCTGCCATTACCCCCAAAACCAAATGGTTCATCTTTAACTCTCCTTCAAATCCATCAGGTGCCGCTTATACACATAATGAATTGAAAAAACTTACAGATGTTTTAGTAAAATATCCTCATGTTTATATCCTTTCCGATGATATATATGAACATCTCACATATGAGGGTTTTACCTTTGTGACTCCAGCTCAAGTAGAACCAGCGCTTTATGAGCGTACACTCACAATGAATGGTGTTTCTAAAGCCTATGCGATGACGGGATGGAGAATCGGTTATGCAGGCGGACCACAAGAATTAATTAAAGCCATGGATACCATTCAAGGACAGCAAACATCTGGAACAAGTGTCATTTCACAATGGGCTGCGGTTGAAGCACTCAACGGGCCACAAGACTTTATTGCTAAAAATAAAAGTATTTTTCAAGCACGCCGTGATCTCGTTGTCTCCATGCTAAATCAAGCTCCTGGCATTCACTGTCCAACGCCTGAGGGTGCTTTTTATGTTTATCCTTCTTGCACCGGACTTATTGGAAAGAAAACACCCAATGGTCAACGTATTACGAATGATGAAGACTTTGCCATAGCGCTTCTAGAAACAGAAGCTGTTGCTGTCGTCCAAGGATCTGCTTTTGGACTTGGATCAACTTTTCGTATTTCTTATGCAACATCAGAAGAATTACTTGAAAAAGCTTGTATACGTATACAGCGTTTTTGCAACAGTTTAATTTAAAATTTTTAATATCATCTCTTGTGATTGTTTTTTGCCGAATGTTAGTATATCCGAGAAAATATCTGAAACTGTGTCATGGTCTAAATCTATCGATTCAGCAAAAATATCTATGAATAAACACAAAAATAGATGCTGTAGATAAAGATCAAAAAAATTTAGCTATCAAATAAATGAATCGGTCTATTATCATAAGAGATGACAAGCCTATTCTACTTTCTCCATTCAATTTATAACTCTAAAAAAGACCGAGCACTTTTAAACACAATTGCCCTTATAATCAAAGGCCCTTACAATAAAATCTCTTCTATTTCTCAGCTTCTTCTTCGTCCTAAAACGAAGAAGAAGCCACCTCCCATCGTTGTGTAAGCAATCCAGTTTCCTTTAAGTTCTATTTAATAACTACTTGATTTACTTCATAGGCTTTATGAACAAGACCTGCCTTAAATATTCACCTCACATTCTAATAAAAAGCACTTCATGTATAAGGTTTTAAATATTTTATATCACACCCCTAAAAGACAGACTTTTACAGTACAATAGAATATCCCCTCTCAAACTCCTCATTGAATTTTAGTATTCTTAAAAAAATTGTTGGATATCCACCAGTTTCGAAATTTTTTCTTTATCATCTTCCCATATATTGCAATTTCTAGGGACTCTTTCAAAAATTAAAAAAAAAGCCGGACATATGTCCGGCAAATTTGGAAAATCCTCAGAGATAAAATCAATCTGATAGATCTTCGTAAGGGAACACTCAAGAAAACGAAACTGGGAGGCAACATAATCAAGAGATAGTATTCTATGTCATTTTATAAGGAAAAGCACAACAAAGACTTAAGCGTATCTGCTATGCAATAAACACATAGCTTTAAATTTGTCTCCATCATGTACCACTCTCTTTAATTAAATAGTAAAAATGTTAACTACACCATCACACGATTGTCCATTTTTCAATATATAATAACCCTCACGGTTGCTAGCATTCATAAAAAACATTTATCCCTCTTTTCAAAAATATTTACCCGTACGAACTCCCTCCACTTTTAATGTGCAACAAATAATTTTAATTGATTCAATATAGGCAAATTTGAAACGAAAGAATATTACGGGAGTCTCAAGTTGCAAAACAGCTAATTATTCCTTATAAATTAAGATATTAATATTAAAAAGACCACTGGCGAGCTTTTAAAAAAATATAATCTCGAAAAGCATTTAACCTTGCCAAATTCTTTAAATTATAAGGATAACAAAAAAAAGTATCAAAAGAAGGAATATCAACCATATCAGGAAAAAGACGCACTAAATGCTCATCATTATTGACGATATAATCAGGAAGCACAGCAATCCCAAGATCACGCATAAGCGCATTCTTTATTGAGATGATATTGTTGATTTGTAAAACTGAAACGCGCAATGATCCATCACTTCTACCAGCCTTTTCCAACCAATTTAAACCAGACAAATAAGGTGGAACAGGTTCACCGAACGAAATAATACGATGCTCATCGAGATCAGACAATTTTTCCGGCTTTCCATAATTTGCAATATACTTTTCCGAAGCATAGACATGCATATGAATTGTAAAGAGTTTTCTTTGTATAAGATCAGGTTGTTTGGGTTGATGTAAGCGAACAGCACAATCCGCATGACACATTGTCAAATCAAGCTCTTCATCGGAAAGCAAAAGCTGAACCTGCATATCAGGATAAAGACTAAGAAATTCTGGCATACGCTCTGCAATCCACCCTGCCCCCATTCCAAAGGTCGAGGTCACACGCAAGTGCCCCGTTGGTTTTGCATAGCTTTCACTTAATTGCAAACGCACACTTTCAAGCTTCATCAAAACATCATGAGCTGTACGATAAAGAGTTTCTCCCTGTTCTGTAAGAATCAAACCACGCGCATGACGTTGAAATAAGGATACCCCAACCTCTTGTTCTAAAGCCGAAACCTGTCGTGAAACGGCTGATTGAGATAAATGAAGTTTTTGAGCAGCATGCGTAAAAGATCCCGCTTCTGCTGCAGCGTGAAAAACCCTTAACTTATCCCAATCCAACGGTGGCGCCACAATTAATTCTACCTCTATATTCTCTATGTTCTCAATGAGTGACTAACGCCTGGGTATATCCAAAAACCGTTCTGCTTCCAACGCTGCCATACATCCTCTTCCCGCAGCTGTTACAGCTTGGCGGAATGTTTCATCTGTCACATCCCCAGCAGCAAAAACACCAGCAATGCTTGTTGCTGTTGAGTCGGGTGCTGTCCATAAATAGCCGCCTCGTTTTTGTTTCAGCTGTCCTTCAAACAGAGAAACAGCAGGATCATGCCCAATGGCAATAAATATGCCCTCTGCATTCACTTTCATCTCGTGACCTGTCTTAACATTTTTCAGACGTGCCCCTGTTACAACAGCGCCCTTTGAATCTTGAGCTGGCAGCCCCACAATTTCTTCAACCACATGATCCCAAAGAACACGCACATTATTACAAGCCAGCAACCTATCTTGTAAAATTTTTTCTGCCCGAAACTGCCCCCGCCTGTGAACCACGCTTACACTTTTAGCCAAATGCGATAAATAAAGTGCTTCTTCAACAGCCGTATTTCCTCCTCCCACGACAATAACGTCCTTATCACGATAAAAAAAGCCATCACATGTAGCACAAGCGGAAACACCTCCGCCCATAAAGGTCTGTTCACTTTCTAAACCAAGCCAGCGCGCTTGAGCTCCTGTTGCAATAATCAGTGCATCACAAGAATATTGTGTTCCTGAATCCCCATATAAGACAAAAGGATACTTCAACAAATCAGCCTTTATAATTGTATCATAGACAATTTTTGTCCCCATATTCTCAGCTTGTTTTGCCATTTGTTCCATCAACCATGGTCCTTGAATGGGATCTGCAAAACCTGGATAATTCTCAACATCAGTTGTAATTGTTAATTGTCCACCCTGCTGCAAGCCCGTCACCAAAACCGGCTTAAGCATTGCTCTTGCTGCATAGATCGCCGCTGTATAACCAGCCGGACCTGAGCCAATAATCAGCAGACGAATATGCGATTGTACCATTAAATCCCCTTCACTTTATTATAAATTAATTATTCTATAAATGATAACGGAATGCAGCCTTTTAAAAAAATATTTTTCAAGAGCCCTAATTATGTTATGTATACTTCTTTTCAAGTTTTATGAAAAGGTCTGATTACTAATTCATCAAGGCACGCTAATGTTAAGAATTAATCCTTATCCTATAAAGAGAACAATGTAACTTCTTATGAGCACAAAACCATAATAAAAAGAGATACAAAGATAGGGAACGATCATTTTTCAATTTATTATCAATGTCTGTGCACGTTTTGCCTTAATCATGGGAGGAGCAATGCTTTTGCCAATTTTTGTGGATTTGCACGACAACAATCGTAATTGGATAAGCTTTCTCTATTCTTGTGCCATAACCACCATGTTAGCAACGCTGATTCTTTTAGCAACTAAGGGAGCTACTTGTCGCTTTTCAGCACGGCTTGGCTTTATGCTCACTGTTTGTCTTTGGCTTACAGGAAGCATCGTAGGTGCCTTACCTCTTTATCTTTCTCCTCTTCCCATTTCTCTAGCAGGAGCCATTTTTGAATCTGTTTCTGGAATTACAACAACAGGCTCCACAGTCCTTTCTGATCTTGATAATTTATCGCGAAGTATTTTATTATGGCGTTCTCTTATATGCTGGATTGGGGGCATTGGTTTTATCGGTTTAGCCCTCTTAATTTTGCCTTCACTGCGTGTGGGTGGCGTGCGACTTTTTCATATGGAATCATCTGATAAATCTGAAAAAATATTGCCTCGCATCAACCAAATTGCTAACGGAATTATCATCGCTTATGTTGGGTTAACATTGGCTTGTATGCTTTCTTATTTTGCTGCAGGCATGAATTTATTTGATGCCATTAACCATGCAATGAGTACAGTAGCAACAGCTGGTTTTTCAACGCATGATGCTTCTTTTGGCTATTTTTCTGATACACCAGCCATCTTAATTATTTCAACAATCTTCATGTTGCTTTCTGCTTTACCTTTCGTACTTTATGTTAAATTAGTCCTTCCTGGACACTCCAAACGCTTCCTTGACCCACAAGTGATTGTTTTTCTCCATATCGTTCTCCTTTTCAGCTTTGCTTTAGCGGCATGGCTACGGTTTTATGATCATCGCGCGTTCCACTTAATTTTTCTTGATGTCATTTTTCACCTTTCATCCATTATTAGCACCACAGGTTATAGCGCTGAAGATTATCAACTTTGGGGACCGTTTGCGCTTGGAATTTTCTTCATTGTTTCTTTTACAGGCGGATGTGCTGGTTCTACTTCTGGTGGCATGAAAATCAATCGCCTCATTATTCTTTGGCGTATTACACAAACAAATATAGAAAAACTTCTTTCTCCTAATGTCGTTGTAAAAGCGCGCTACGATCACTCAAATATATCAAATGATGTTGCTCAAGCCGTTTTGTTTTTTGTCTGTCTTTATATGTTTTGCCTTGTTATCGGCACTGCACTTTTGCTTACAACCGGTCTTGACTTTACCTCTGCCTTTACGGGGGTCTTAACCGCACTTTCAAATGTTGGTCCAGGCTTTGGAGATATTATTGGCCCCACTGGTAATTTCTCTACAATCAACGACCATGCTTTATGGATTTTAAGTTTTCTAATGTTAGCTGGACGCCTTGAAATCATAACAATATTCGTCCTTTTTATTCCCGCTTTCTGGCGTGAACAATTCTAATGCAGAGAGTATTTTATGCTACCATGATAAAAAATTGACAAGATAAAAAGGCGAGAACAGTATGCGTCATAATATTCACCCCTTACTCAATCCACTGAAGATTTTCTAAAATTTCCATACAAATCATCATATCAATGATATAAAAATAATTCAACAAAAACAATCAAATACCAATATTTTCAAAGCCATAACATATAAAACTTCACTTTATTGATCTTCTTTATCAAATAAAGTGGACGCATAGAACATTCTTTTTTACGAATAATCTCTCATGCAAAAAATATGAATATTTGTTGATAAAAGTGTTTTTTCTCTTTAATAGAGTTACACCCTTATAGAAAAAAATGCTATTATATTACGAACTCACAAGCTTGTAAAAAACATCTCACAATACTCATCACCCCCATTTCACGACAGCCCTCATGAAAGATATAAAATGGGCACCATCATTTTTACTTAAATAACAATAAGGTGCAAGTCGGTACAAAAAAATAAGATATAAATTAGTACCACCATATTATTTTCTTTCTATTAATGTCGTAACAGCCTGCATTTCAGACAATTTATAAGAAATCTCTTTACACCCTGTCTTCAATAGTTTTTATCCACCACATGCCTTCTTCCAATTGTGATGTGCAAGAAGATAGCTCTCATTGTTAATATCAACAGATTTAACATAAGAAAATCTTACGCTACTCAAAGCTCTTATTCAAATTGAAAAGGTAAATTATCTATAAAAATCATATATATATATATATATATATATTGATCTTAAATCCATCTTATCATGAATTTATTGAAAATATGTACGACTATTTTATCCATGGAGATACCATCATTATCTTTTTAAGACAAGAAAACGTTTTTTTTGCTATCTATTTAAGTCTTACAAAACCAACAATATCAGCACGACACCGTATAAGATAGTGCATAAATCCCCAGACTTGAGTTAAAGCATTATTTTCTTATTCTAAAATATCAATGAATAAAAGTAGCTTTCTTCTCTCCTAGTATGCTTTATCATAAACTACATATCGCTCTCAAGCGTATACATTTTTAATCTTTTATCCAAAATTTTGGGAACTTCTTATAGTGTTCTACTAAAGACAATATAAATTTTGTAAAATAACATTTATATCATTGAGCTGTTTTCTTGATAACTATGAAAAACCTTTAAGGAAAATACTTTTATCATTCCTCAAGAAGATTTTTGATATAATAATCAAAGTCTTTTTTCTGCAAACAGTTCTTTGTAAACACTTTCAATCTTGCTTGCCTCTTTTTCCAAAGGAAAGTGCGTACGAACATGGGTTAAAGCTTTCTTTCCGGATGCCAATGTTTTTTCTACATCAGCAAAATAAGGTTCAATTGCTGCTGTTAAAGCCGCTCCATCTCCTGCTTTTACAACTGTTCCTGTCGCTTCTACAACCAATTCTTTATAAGCTCCTGCATCACTCGTTACAACCGCAACCTGTGATGCCATTGCTTCTAATGGTGTTAAACCGAAACCTTCTGTACGAGAGGGTGCAACATAAAGTGTTAAACGACGGTACCATAAAGGGATGTCCAGAATCTCACCAAGAAAAATAATGCGATCATCCAGACCAGCCTTAGCAATCTTTTGGCGTAATTCTTTTTCAAAATGATAATATTGCTCTGTCGTACGACCAGCGATAAGTGCTGTCCATTCAGGATAGTCAGGCAATAATGCTATCATGGCATCAACAAATAAATCTGTTCCCTTTGAGTAGCGCAGACGCCCAAAACATCCTACCGCATATTTTCCTGGAAATCCTGTCGAAGAAAAGCAATCATCAAGAGTGTGTGGTGGAGTAAAACGCCTCACATCCACCCCATGCATAATAACCTTATGAGGCACTTCTAAATAGACGCCCGTACGTGTACTGGTAGCGATAACCCTATCCATACAGCGAATCAACCATTTGGTAAAAGGCTTATGATGACGTTGTGAAGCCGATGTGAAGATAAGTTTCAGCTTCATTCGCAAAACATCGCGCAAAAAGATCCCACAAAGCATCTCAATATTGCGTCGTGCATGCCAAATACGAAACGGCTTCCCTTTCGGACTTTTCCAAAGTCCGAAAAGGTCCTTAAAGGCAAGTGTTGGTAAAGTTCGTGGTAAACCAAACCCCAAAGTGGATATACGCACACCCTGTTCGCGTTGCAGTGGAATAAGCTGAATAATCGTAGATGTTACTCCCGACAAACGCCTTTTAAAGTGAGGCGCAATAATTTCAGTTTCGTCCAAAGATACACGCATAATAATCCATATGTTATTTAGATGTACTGAACCTTAATGATCTCGTAATTATGCGCACCACCTGGTGCATTCACCTCAATCACATCACCTTCTTGCTTGCCAATAAGTGCACGTGCGATAGGCGAAGAAATAGAGATTTTACCAACCTTTACATCAGCTTCTTGATCTCCTACGATCTGATACACTTTTTTTTCTTCAGTGTCCTCATCCAAGAGTTTAATGGTTGCGCCAAATTTTATTTTGTCACCTGAAAGACGCGAGACATCTATAACTTCTGCTCGTGCGATATAATCTTCAAGCTCATTTATACGCCCCTCATTATGACTTTGCGCTTCTTTAGCTGCATCATACTCAGCATTTTCAGATAAATCACCATGCGCACGCGCCTCAGAAATTGCTTCAATAATTCGCGGACGCTCCTGTTGTTGACGCCAACGCAACTCTTCTTTAAGACTCTCAAAACCAGCTGTAGTCATCGGAACTTTTTCCATAATCCGTCCCTTTCTATTACACGGAAGGTTTAATAAAAATACAAAAAACGGCTTCCAAAATTACTTTTGGAATCCGAAAACTACGATCTTTTTTATTATATAGTACAGTATCGCTGTTTTCCATATAAAAATAAATAAAGGAAACAAAACATGCACAAATAGTGATTAAAACATCTCATTTTGGTGTTTAAAACGTTAAACTTCACTCTTCTCTTTAAAGTGTCCTAAAGAAGAAAGAATTGTATTTTTTTCTGTTTTATCATAATCTAGTAAAAGAAATTATATAGAATATGAAGAGAGAAGGATAGAAAATCTCTAAAGAAATTCTTTACAGAAAAATGAAAAAAATCGTCATTTTTTTTATGTTTGGCTCTTTCTTTTTAGCCACAACAATATCAGAGGCAGCAGATGCTTTTGTTACGAGAAATCTTAATTTTAGAACAGGTCCCAGCACTCAATATGCACTTTGCGGCTTAATCTCTGCTGGAGAATTAGTTTTTGTTAAAAACTGTGAAGGAAATTGGTGCCATATCCGATATAACACTCAAATAGGTTGGGTGTCATCTCGTTATCTTTCATTTAAAGATGGAAATGATCTTTATCACACATATACAATGTCTTTAATGCCCAAACGTACCGATTATTCTCCATAACAGCCATAATAACTTATGCCCTCTTGAATATCATCATGGCAAAAATGCAATAGTGTTCACGAACAACCACAAATATGCTCCTTCCAAAGAAATACTTCGAAGAATTTGTCTCATAAAAACTTGATCAATATCCTAATGAAAGCTCTAATAAACCAAAATAAATCTGTTCAATAACGTTTTGCTGTTGTCGTAATAAATTTGTAAAAATTAGTATTTTCTTTAAAATCACCAGCACTTTTCTATCAAAGGATACAACAATGAAAAATGGTGTTACTGCAACAGTAGAAGCTCTTTCTGCTCTTATTGCTTCAGGTAATCCTCTTTTTAAGAATGGTGCATTATGGACACCTCACCGCCCCATTCGTCCTGAAAAATCTGAAGGTGGTATTCCATTTCAACTCGAAACATCTTTTAAACCAGCGGGAGATCAACCTCAAGCCATTAAAACTCTGGTCGAGGGAATTCAAAAAAATGAACGTACACAAGTGCTTTTGGGTGTTACCGGCTCAGGGAAAACCTATACAATGGCCAATATCATTGAAAAAACACAGCGTCCAGCTTTAATATTAGCTCCCAATAAAACTCTAGCAGCGCAGCTTTATGGGGAATTTAAAAGTTTTTTTCCCCATAATGCCGTCGAATATTTTGTTTCCTATTATGACTATTATCAACCAGAAGCCTATGTTGCACGCTCAGACACTTATATTGAAAAGGAATCCTCAATTAATGAACAAATCGACCGTATGCGCCATGCTGCAACACGTGCTGTCTTAGAGCGTGATGACGTCATTATTGTCGCATCTGTATCCTGTATCTACGGAATTGGTTCAGTAGAAACTTATACTGCTATGACCTTCCAAATAGCAAAAGGGGACAAACTCAATCAACGAAAACTCTTGGCTGATTTAGTCTCTCAACAGTATTATCGACAAGATATCAATTTCATTCGTGGTTCCTTTCGTGTTCGAGGGGATACAATCGAAATTTTCCCTGCCCACCTCGAAGATCGTGCTTGGCGTATTTCGCTCTTTGGTGATGAAGTGGAAACAATTACGGAATTTGATCCTCTAACGGGTCAAAAAACAGGCGATCTTCAATCGATTAAAATTTATGCCAACTCACACTACGTAACACCACGCCCAACACTTAACCAAGCGATGAAATCGATCAAAATGGAACTCGTTCAACGCCTCGATGAATTAAATGCGGCTGGACGTCTTTTAGAAGCACAACGTTTAGAACAACGTACAATTTTTGATTTAGAAATGTTGGAAACTACCGGCTCATGCTCTGGAATCGAGAATTATTCACGCTATTTAACGGGACGAAAACCCGGAGAACCACCACCAACCTTGTTCGAATACATTCCAAATAATGCTCTTGTTTTTATCGATGAAAGCCACGTAACCATTCCCCAAATTGGTGGCATGTACCGAGGTGACTTTCGTAGAAAAGCAACCTTAGCAGAATATGGTTTTCGCCTCCCTTCTTGTATGGATAACCGTCCTTTGCGCTTTGAAGAATGGGATGCTATGCGCCCACAAACGATTGCTGTCTCCGCAACACCTGGACGGTGGGAAATAGAACAATCTCACGGCACTTTTGCAGAACAAGTTATTCGCCCCACAGGGCTTGTTGACCCACCAACAGAGGTTCGTCCAGCCAAAAATCAAGTCGATGATGTTGTGAATGAAATTCGTAAAACAATTCAAAAAGGCTACCGTACATTGGTGACAGTTCTCACAAAGCGTATGGCCGAAGACTTAACTGAATATCTCCACGAACAAGACATTCGTGTACGCTATATGCATTCTGACATTGATACATTAGAGCGCATTGAAATTCTACGCGATCTTCGGCTTGGCACCTTTGATGTCCTCATCGGTATTAACTTGCTCCGAGAAGGCTTAGATATTCCAGAATGTGGTTTTGTTGCCATTCTAGATGCCGATAAAGAGGGCTTTTTGCGCTCTGAAACTTCCCTCATACAAACAATCGGACGTGCTGCACGTAACGTAGATGGCCGTGTTGTCCTCTATGCAGATACGATCACTGGTTCCATAGAACGAGCCTTACAGGAGACACAAAGACGTCGACAAAAACAAATAGCCTATAATGAAGAACACCATATCACACCGAAAAGTATCAAAAAAAATATCGGAGATATTCTTAATTCAGGCTATGAAACCAACCATATTCATACAAATATCCCTGATGTCATCGAGAAAAAAAATATGGTTGGCAACAATTTAGCATCTCATATTAAACACCTCGAAAAATTAATGCATGAAGCAGCTGCTGATCTTAATTTTGAAGAAGCAGCACGCCTTCGCGATGAAATCAAACAATTACAAAAGATAGAACTAGAACTCGCGGAAAATCCCTTAACACATCATAGCGAACAATCCACCCATGAGCGCGTATTACAACCAAGTCTTTTCTCCAAACCAGACCTTGCACACATGGGACCAACCATGGACACTGGTATTTTGGAAAATCAAAAAGGAAAATCTCGTAAAAACACCCCTAATCAAGCAACAATAAAACGAAAAAAACGCAATCAATGAAGGAGCAAAAAATTTCAAACCGCATAAAATAATCTTCAGCTCTTCTAAAAAAGACGAAAGCTCAAAAGCAAACAGCGTTATCCGAAAAATAGACAACCTCCAACATCAACGGTGCTTCAATTTGTCTAAAACAACATGAGAGAGAACATTTTATAAAAAATTTCTAAAATATATTATCTTTATAAAGTTATACTCTGATATCTAACTCAATATTATTTATCCTTACAAGAAAATATTCAAATAGGGCACTGTCCTATAACACAAATAAAGTAAAATAAGACTTTATCATAGCACCATAAGCCTATGATAAAAAATGATAACTTTTATTCATATCCCTATTGTTCAATTCATATTGTACCAAACAATAAAAAATTATCCCTAAATAAAGAGTTTATATTCCATAGTAAAAAATCGTGGACTCTCAATACAAACTTATTAATTAACCTCAAGCAGAGTACATTAATTGAAATCAAAATTCTGTTATGATTTCATTTTACTGTCTCCGCGATAGATTTAACTAAATAAATTTTTATTTTTTGTCACAATAAAGTCCAAAATTGTTCAGGCTCTATTCAGTTTGAAACGTGTAGGATGTGAAAAATACGATTTACACAAGGAGCATCATTATGAAAAAAGTGATCAGGTTAGCGGTATTATCAGCAATGTCAACTGTGACCGTTTTGATGCCGCTAAATGCAACGCTTGCGGATATGGCATGGAATCGTAGTGACTCTATCTCGAGAGAAATAGATGATATGATGAGGAAGATGCGTAAAGAAACAGATGATGCGATAAAGGAAATGAGGAAGAAAGCTGATATTCTGCCTTGCGGTTTTTCTCGCTCCCATTGTTCTGATAAAAAACGTAGCTTTTTATCTGATGATTTCCAAAAGTTTGTTGATGATTTCCACAAGAGTTCTGATGACGACAAGAGAAGATTTAAAGCCAAACATGAAAGGTCTGTAGCCAAACATAGTAAGACGGAACAACAACAACACCATCATCACCACCACCACCATTATCATCATGTTGAAAACAAAACATATCATTACGTCGAGCGCAAAAAGACAAAACACAGTAATATTCATATAGATAACTCAGGAGATGCTTTAGCGGTGGGTATTCTTGGTCTTGCAACAGGTACGATTCTTGGTACAATTTTAAAAAAACCAGAACAGCCACAAGTGGTTTATCAAATAGTACCACAAAATCAGGTAATTTATCAAAAAGTTCCGCAAAATCAAAGAGTTTATCAAGTGCAGCAAACGGTGGCATATGAGCCACTCCAGCAATCATTAGAATCTGATTGGCTTAACTATTGCAAGAAAAAATACCGTTCCTTTAACCCTAAAACAGGGACCTTTCGAGACCGCAATGGTTTGGAACACATTTGTTATGCCCCAATAAATTAACTTCTGTTCCGTCCTACTAAAAAGTCTTAAATGGCAAAAAAAAACGCTTCAAAGCGTTTTTTATTTGCTCATATATTAAAATCTTGAAGAAAAGGATTATTTTGGCGCTCATAGCCTATGCTACTTTTGGGACCATACCCACAGATAAAACAAACATCATCGCCTAAGGGTAAAACTTTTTCTCGAAGGGATTGCATCAATTTTTCATAAGAACAGAAGGGGAAGTCCGTACGTCCAATAGAACCACGAAAGAGAACATCACCCAAGAGGGCTAAGCGCTCTTTTTCATTGAAATAAATAACATGACCAGGGGAATGCCCCAGTGTATGTAAAACCCTAAACTCATGTCCAGCAAAATACACACACTCACCATCTTCTAACTATATAGAACAACGCCCCATGATGCTTTCGGGTATAAGCCATGATTTAAGAACCATTCTCACCCGTTTTAAACTTCAGCAAGCGTTAGCAAATACTGACTTTGATATCAAGCCGCTTGAACAAGATGTGAGCGACACGCAAAATATGTTAGAAGATTACCTTGCTTTTGCCCGTAGTGAAGAAAGTGAGTGTGTTAAAACTTTTGATTTAAATGCTCTTATGCAAAAATTCTCTACCGATGCGCATCTTCACAAACGTCAATTTTCCTACACCATTGAAAGCCCTACACCAATACAAGCACGCCCACGTGCCTTCACGCGTCTCATCAGCAATCTTGTGTCAAATGCATTTTGTCATGCCAATACTGTCAAACTAACAGCCATATCCCAACAAGAATGTTTCCCATATATCAAAAAAAGTTCCCGCAATATATTATATTTATACAGTTATAATATGATATCGAACTCAATATTTAGCCTCACAAGAGAGTAGTCAAACAGGACTGTATTCAATCACACAAATAAGGTTCTATCTTAGCACCATAAGCCTATAATAAAAAACGATAACTTTTGTTCATACACCTATTGTTCAATTCATATTGTATCAAGCAATAAAAAAGTACTCATCAATAAATAATTTATAACCAATAGTAAAAAATCTGGTGCTCTAAATACAAGCTGCTTAATTAACCTTAAGAAGAGTACATTAATTGAAATCAAAATTCTGTCATGATTTTATTTTACTGTATTGATAATAGTTTTAACTAAATGAATTTTTATTTTTTTGTCACAATAAAGTCCAAAATTGTTCAGGCTCTATTCAGTTTGAAACGTGTAGGATGTGAAAAATACGAATTTACACAAGGAGCATCATTATGAAAAAAGTGATCAGATTAGCGGTATTATCAGCAATGTCTACTGCAACCGTTTTGATGCCATTAGATCCAACGCTTGCGGATATGGCATGGTATCATAACTATGACATGAGAAGGGAGGCTGGTTTACCGTCTCACAATTTTAGCTCCCATTTTTCTCATAGTGAACATCACTCTTTTGATAACCCCCACACGCGTCATTATGTTAGCCATAAATGGGGAGCACAACAACACCATCATGTTGAACACAAGACATATCATTATGTCGAGCGCAAAAAGACAAAACACAGTAGTATTAATATAAATAACTCAGGAGAAGCTTTAGCAATGGGCATTCTTGCTCTTGCAGCAGGTGCACTTCTCGGCAAAATTTTTAAAAAATCAGAACAGCCACAAGTTGTTTATCAAACCGCACCACAGCATCAAATTGTATATCAACAGGTTCCACAAGAACAGATAATTTATGAAGCTCCGCAAACGGTGGAATATGAGCCAGTACAACAATCATTAGAGTCTGATTGGCTTCAATATTGCAAGAAAAAATACCGTTCTTTCAACCCTAAAACAGGAACTTTCCGAGACCATAATGGTTTGGAACACGTTTGTTATGCCCCAATAAATTAACTTCTGTTCTGCTCTACTAAAAAGTCTTAAATGGCAAAAAAAACGCTTCAAAGCGTTTTTTTTTATTTGCTCATATATTAAAATCTTGAAGAAAAGGATTATTTTGTCGCTCATAGCCTATGCTACTTTTGGGACCATGCCCACAGATAAAACAAACATCATCGCCTAAAGGTAAAACTTTTTCTCGAAGGGATTGCATCAATTTTTCATAAGAACAGAAGGGGAAGTCCGTACGTCCAATAGAACCACGAAAGAGAACATCACCCAAGAGCGCTAAGCGCTGTTTTTCATTGAAATAAATAACATGACCAGGGGAATGTCCTGGGGTGTGAAAAACCTTAAACACATGTCCAGCAAAATGAACGCACTCACCATCTTCTAACCATTGGTCAGGAATACAAATGCAAGCATCAGTGATGCCATAATTTTTTGCGCTTTCGCTCACGGCATCCATCACAGGCTTATCATCGCGATGTGAACCGATAATTTTTACATTAAGCGCTTCTTTCACTTGCATTGCTGCTCCTACATGATCAAAATGACCATGTGTTATCCAAATAGCCTCAACGATAACACCATTCTTTTCGATTACGTCTTGAATCCGCGGCCAATCACCACCAGGATCAACGAGAACCCCCGTTTTACATTCACTATCAAAAAGCAAAGTGCAATTTTGTTGGAATGTCGTAACTGGAATAATATGTATATTAAGACTACCCATAATATCCTTTTCAAAAATAACTTTTTTAAATTTATAAATAAAACTTTCTTTCCTTTAAGGTAAAGGTGCTGCTCGACAGCTTTATACAACTTATGTAAACTTGCATTTTGTGTAAACTAAATTTTTATCAAGGTTTTTTAAGAATGAGCAATCACGTTCAAGTTTTGTGTGACGATGCCCCTCACCTTCTTGTGATTGATGACGATACACGCATTCGCAATCTTTTATTTCAGTTTCTCATTAAAAATGGATTTCGTGTTTCAGTTTCAGCTAATGCGAATGAAGCAAGACGACTGTTAGCAAGTTTAGATTTTGATCTTCTTATTGTTGATGTCATGATGCCTGGCGAAAACGGTATTGATCTCACTCATTCACTCCGCCAAACAAAAGATGTCCCTATCTTTATGTTAACAGCTTTATCAGAAATAGACAATCGTATCCGTGGATTAGAAGCAGGGGCAGATGATTATCTGGCTAAGCCGTTTGACCCTCGTGAACTTCTCCTTCGCATCAACGCCATTTTACGACGTGGTTTTCCCCCTCACCAACCCAAAATTGAGCAAATAGTTTTTGGTCCTTATATATTTTCAATTTCACGACGCGAACTCAAAAAAGGAGGAGAAATTATTAAATTAACAGATAAAGAACAAGAAATGATGGTCATGTTTGCCGAAAATGCAGGCGATACAATTCCGCGCCATAAATTCGCGACCGATGACAACAATATAAGTGAACGTGCCATTGATGTGCAGATCAACCGCCTTCGTCGTAAGATCGAAAAAAACCCAGCACTGCCTATATGGCTCCAAACCGTGCGAGGAATAGGGTATAAACTCTCTATTGAATAGGCACAAGAATGATCAAACCTTTAAGATTTTTTCTTCGATGGTTAACGAAAAAAATGCCTAAACGGCTTTATGCTCGCTCTTTGATCATTATCATTGCTCCCATGGTGCTTCTGCAAACGGTCATTGCTTATGTCTTTATGGAACGCCATTGGCAAATGGTAACGGAGCGTCTTTCAACGGCTGTCGTGCATGATATTTCAGCCATTATTGATATTCTTGAAACATATCCCCAACAAGATAACTATGAAGATATCAAGCGTATTGCACAACAACGTATGGGATTAAATATTTCTATTCTATCTCCTACCTCCTTACCCCCTCCAGGACCTAAGCCATTTTTTGCAATTCTTGACTATTTTTTAAGTGAAGAAATCACCCGCCAAATTAACCGTCCCTTCTGGATCGATACCGTAGGAGATTCTGATCTTGTTGAAATCCGTATCCACCTTGGTCACAACATTTTACGCGTCTTTGCTCCACGCAGCCAAGCCTATGCTTCCAATACTGCTATTTTTTTAAGCTGGATGGTAGGAACAGCTCTTGTTTTATTGCTGATAGCAATTTACTTTTTACGCAATCAAATCAAACCGATTCAACAATTGGCTGAAGCAGCAGAAAGCTTTGGACGCGGTCGTCCTTTACCAAAAGGATTTCAACCACAAGGAGCTGATGAAGTCCGTCGTGCAGGCATCGCTTTTTTACGCATGCGTGAACGTATTGAACGCCAAATTGAACAACGTACCATGATGCTCTCAGGAGTAAGTCATGATTTAAGAACCATTCTTACACGCTTTAAACTTCAGCTGGCATTAGTAAATACTGACTTTGATATTAAACCGCTTGAGCAAGATGTAAGTGACATGCAAAATATGTTAGAAGATTATCTTGCTTTTGCTCGTGGTGAAGGAAGTGAAAGTGTCAAGACTTTTGATTTAAATGCTCTTATGCAAAAATTCTCCGCCGATGCTCATCTTCACAAACGTCAATTTTCTTACACTATTGAAGGTCCTACAGAAATACAAGTACGTCCCCGTGCTTTTACACGCTTGGTCAGCAATCTTGTATCAAATGCATTTTGTTACGGCACGACTGTTAAACTAACCGCTAACTCTCAACAAGAATCTTTTATATTAATAATCGATGATAATGGACCTGGAATTCATAAAAATATGCGCACAGAAGTTTTTAAGCCATTCTTTCGACTTGATAAAGCGCGAAATCAAGATGCAAGTGGAACAGGACTTGGTCTTTCTATTGCTCAAGACATAGCACGCAGCCATGGTGGCAATATACAATTAGATGAGAGCCCACTCGGGGGAGTGCGCGCTATTCTTGATGTCCCCCTATGAGCAATATTTCCGCAAACCATCTGTAAAAATAACAGACTGCATATTTTAGGCATTCCCTACAGTTTCAAACAAAGTGTATTGCAGTGCCTTGTAAGCACTTTCTCCCGACAAAGCAACCATCTGAAATGCAACATAATGGCTTTCACAAGCTTTAAGTGCATGTATCAACAATGTTTCAACCTGTATATGAGATGGATGCATCCCACCAGCCAAAAGAAGACCTTGTCGATAAATGACTGAATTATTCCTTTGCCAGTAATCAAAATGTCCCAACAACAACTTTTCATTAATTGCTAGCAATAAGCGCTGTATTTCAGCTGTTCGAGCATTTTTAATAGAGAGATCAAACGAACAAGCTAAATGAAGTGCTTCATGCTCTTCCATCCATGAAAAAGCAAGACGATAGTTTGCGCGTTTTCCTTCCACACAAACGCTAATTTCATCTTGTGCATCCCGCTCAAACGACCAATCATATTCACAGGCAATCTGTTCGATAAAGTCAACAGGGTGCTCTTTTCTTTCTGTGGCGCAAAATGCAAGCCTCATCACAATCCTCAATCATCTTAAAACATTGTCAACAGAATATAAACCGTCTAAACTGTAACAATATTTTGCTACAATCAGAACCTTTACACCAAACAAATACACATAAAAACATCGACAGTACACAAACACCCAGAACACAATCGCGCTGTTTAGGGCAACCTGATAGTCATAAAACGAATCATCAAGTCTTTTCAGTGTATTGATACAATTTCATAGCGCCAGCCCCCCTGATTCAAAAAAATGTACTTTACCCCCAAAAAAAATCAAAAATAAACAAATGCTCCGCTCTAACAGACTCAAGATTAAGCATTTTTTAGTTTCACGCATCATATTGAAAAATTGGGGATATTTTTTTGAAGATTCTTTTTTTAAAACTATTTTACTTTTTTTGTGTCTGCGTTTTTTTTAATCATCTTTTTTTAAATCATCAAGGCGTCTTTTCAAATCAGCGTTATCAGCATGGATTTTCAGCACCATCTCCTTAAAAGTCTCAAACTCTTCGCGAGAAACAAGATCAAGTTTGTTTGCTATCTTTTCAGCCTGCACACGAAAAGCTGTTCCAGCTTCACGTCGTATGCCTTGCGCAACGTCAGCAGCATCCGTTGCTAATTTTGCTAATTCATCAAGAATACGATTTGATCCATTACGCATAACCTTTTTCCTTAAATTTTAATTATTGACGCACGCATTATAGCGTATTCTCATAACATTTAGATACTGTAATTTGTTCCTTTTACTCTATATTTTACATACTGTGCAGATTTTTCATAATGATTTTGTTTAAGATTTTTTAATATTCCTTTTATCACCATATTTTTACCACGATAAATCAGTGGAAATCTATCTCCCTTTCTGACTAGCCTCCCTACTGACTTGACCATTGTGTATTCATCTGTCATTTCTGACCATCAGAGTCACTTCATATTCATCTCGTATAATGTAAGATGCTTAACTCATGAACAATTCGTCTTGTCCAGCCATTGCTTTTCCGTCTTTTCTTGATCCTGTTATTATCCAGCTAGGTCCCGTAACACTTCATTGGTATGGACTTGGTTACGTGCTGGGTATTCTTTTTGCTTGGTGGTATGCACAAAAATTATTAAAAAAAACATCTCTATGGTATAGAGGCCACCCTCCTATGGATAAAGAAAAGATCGGAGATTTTGTTGTCTGGTCTGCCATAAGTGTTGTTGTCGGAGGGCGTTTAGGACAAGTTCTTGTATGGGATCCCATTTACTATTTTAATCATCCAAGTGCTATTATTGCCGTATGGGATGGGGGAATGTCCTTTCATGGCGGACTTATTGGTATTATCATTGCTATGATCTGGTTTGCCCGTAAAAATCATATTAACATACGAGCCATGTTTGATATCATTGCTGCAGGTGCTCCTATTGGTATCGGCATTGTACGAATTTGCAACTTCATCAACCAAGAATTATGGGGCAATATTACTACACATCCTTGGGCTGTTTGTTTTCCTCTCGATCCTTACTATTTACCGCGCCATCCAAGCCAACTTTATGAAGCATTTATGGAAGGATTTCTTCTCTTCATCATCCTGTGTCTTCTTATTTTTTGGTTCAAAGCATTAAAACGTCCCGGTACTGTATCAGGGATATTTATTATAGGCTATGCAATAGCACGCAGCATTTCTGAAATTTACCGTGCGCCTCAAGAAGATCCAGAATGGTTTTCGACTCTTTTCCATTCTACTGGTTTTACCTATGGCATGGCTTTATCTCTTCCCATGCTTCTTGTAGGGTTTTATCTTCTTCTCCACGCCTTTAAATATAAACCGACAGAAAATGGCCAATCTCAAAGAAAAAATTAAAGAAATTATTGTCCTTAATGGACCAATCACTGTTAGCCAATATATGACGTTGGCACTCACCGATCCCCAATTTGGTTATTATCACACACAAACCCCTTTTGGACATGCTGGTGATTTCATTACAGCACCTGAAATAAGCCAATTATTTGGAGAGATGATTGGCATTTGGACTCTTGCAAGCTGGAAAGCTCAAGGGTGCCCTCACCCTTTTATTCTCGCTGAAATAGGTCCAGGACGAGGAACTTTGATGGATGACATTTTGCGAACTATCCAAAAGCTCTCTCAAACGGCATTTAATGCTGCTGAAATTTTTCTGATCGAAATAAGCAAAAAACTTGCAAAAGAACAAAAAAAACGCCTTTGCTCTTATCAAAAACAAATCCATAGCATTGAAAATTTTAATCAAATTCCTTCAAAACCTCTCTTCCTCATTGCTAATGAATTTCTCGATACACTCCCTATCAACCAATATATTAAAGTCAATGGAGAATGGAAAGAGCGCCGCATTACAGTCAATCAAAATGGAGATTTCATCTTTATTGCTGCCCCGCATAAACTTCCCTCTTCTTGTCTACAAACCTGTTGTTCTAAAGTGCCTGACGGAACAATTTTTGAACATGCCCCCTTACGGCATCAATTCATGCAACAAATCAGCCACCATTTAGTGCAAGTGACAGGTTCTGCTTTACTTATCGACTATGGTGCTTGTGAGCTTGCCTTTGGCGATACCTTGCAAGCACTCTCAAAACATAGATTTCGTGATGTTTTTGATGCCCCTGGTGAACATGATTTAACATCCCATGTTGATTTTTCTTTTTTAAAAAACATAGCTCTTGAACAGGGCTGTTTTGCTGAAATCTTAGAGCAAGGAGATTTTCTTTTTAAAATGGGGCTACTGGAGCGCGCAAACCAGCTTGGAGTTGGCAAAAGTGCTCCTTTGCAAGACAAAATCCGCCAAGACATCGAACGGCTCACTAGTCCAGATCAGATGGGAAAATTATTTAAAGTTTTACATTTCAGTGATAAAAATATCTCCATACCTCCCCAATTTTGGTGATCGGCGCTTTTGTCAATAAGCACATCATTATCTGAAATATTCATTGACAAATATGAACATCTCCATCCTCATTTCAAATAATCTCCATAAGGAACTTTTATGAAATCTATCCCTCATCCCATTCTTGCAAAAAATCTTTCTACTTTACACCCCTATGGAATAAAACATGGATTTTTTACACGTCAAGGTGGTGTTTCAAAAAATCTTTATCATAGTCTTAATGTTGGGAAAGGTTCAAATGATCAACTTGAATATGTTGTACAGAATCGTCTTTTGATTGCCAATTATTTTTCTATTGAAGCGCAAAATTTAGTCACAGTTAATCAAATACACTCCTGTAACGTTGTCGTAGCTCATCAAGCAGCTATCGGTGCCCCTCCTCAAGCTGATGCTCTGGTTACAACCACCCCAGAACTCGTTATTGGGGTTCTTACAGCAGATTGCGGACCCATTCTGTTTGCTGATCCACAAGCTAGAGTCATCGCTGCAACTCATGCCGGCTGGCGCGGAAGCTTAAATGGAATTATCGAGAAAACAATTGCTGTTATGGAAAAACAAGGAGCCAAAAGACAATCAATAACAGCAGTCCTTGGACCTTGTATTGGCCCCTATCACTATGAAGTAACAAATGAATTTTACGACCAATTTATTGATTACCACAGCAAATACCAAAAATATTTTTTAAAAACAGACAAAATAAATCGCTTTTATTTTAATCTATGGGCATTTATTATAAACCAACTCAAAGAAGCAGGTGTTAATGCTTCTTGTGTAGAGCTTTGTACCTATCAAGATGAACAGCGTTTTTTCTCCTATCGCCGTGCAATACACCGCAACGAACCCGATTACGGACGGCAGATTTCTGCTATTATGCTGAAAAACAAAAGATGAGCCCCTTTATGCTTGAGAACAATACCAAAACTGCAAAACTAAACTTTTTACCCAAATGTAAAAATAAATCCCATTGTACTTTGCTTTTTTCACGAAATTATCTAGCAGCCCATAAAATATGATAGCCTTCGCTATGCTCATTTTCAATGTTTGGTTATAATGATTGAAGGCAAGATGATACTTCTTTTTATTACTCCCCTTCATTCATCTTAAATATGAAGCATTCCCCATATTGAAAGTATTTTTATAAAGTAATAACCAAAAAGCTTAATCAATATGTATTTCTTTGCCGCATGGAGAAAAACTTTGCTCTAAAAGTAATAAACTTTTGGAAAAAGAGAAAACATACTGCATAGCTCTTTAATAATAATCGATAAAATTGTAAGGCTTTTGTAATTGTTCTCTTGCAATTTAATAAAAAGAAATTAAAAACCGTGTCGCATTCCCACCATGATGATTCAGAGGTTCTACTATGAAACTTTTCTGCGGAAATTCTAATCCACGCCTAGCTGAAGATGTTGCAAATTATTTGAACATCCCCTTAGGCAAAGCAACTGTAAAGCGCTTTGCTGATCAAGAAATTTTCGTAGAACTGCATGAAAATGTACGTGGACAAGATGTTTTTGTTTTGCAATCTACATCCTATCCCGCAAATGATCATTTGATGGAATTACTCATCATGATTGATGCCCTTCGTCGTTCTTCTGCGCGTCGTATTACAGCTGTTATCCCCTATTTTGGCTATGCCCGCCAAGATAGAAAACCAGGACCACGAACTCCTATTTCTGCAAAACTTGTTGCCAACCTCATTACTGAAGCAGGGGCCCATCGTGTTTTAACATTGGACCTTCATGCAGGACAAATTCAAGGTTTTTTTGATATCCCTACGGATAATCTCTATGCTGTTCCTGTCATTTCTCGCGATGTCAAAGTGCATTATTCTCTTGAAAATGTTATCGTTGTTTCACCTGATGTGGGTGGTGTGGTGCGCGCGCGCGCGCTCGCCAAGCGCTTGAACAGTTTGCTCGCTATTGTGGATAAACGTCGCGAAAGCCCCGGTGAATCAGAAGTTATGAATATCATTGGAGATGTATCGGGAAAAGATTGCCTTTTGCTTGATGATATTGTTGATTCAGGTGGAACTTTATGCAATGCAGCAAGTGCTCTGCTTAAACATGGTGCCAATAGTGTCACAGCTTATATCACGCACGGTGTTCTTTCTGGTAATGCAATCGAGCGAATTGCCAATTCAGAGATGAAAGAATTGGTTATTACAGATTCAATTATGCCAACACAAGCTATTGAGAAAACCCATAATATTCGTGTTTTGCCCATTGCCGACCTTATGGGAGAAGCAATAGCAAGGACAGCAGCAGAACAATCGGTTTCCAGCTTATTTGGTTAAAGTGGTTCCTTGGGGTCTCCCGGCGCTGTTTCAACACCAAGATCAGGAAAGGCAACAATACGTTGACCACTAAAATGCGTGTGAATAACAATAAGTCCACGCTCTTCAAAGTAGGTTAAAAGTCGGCGTGCACGGCTTAAAGAATGAGTCCCATAAAGGCGTGCTAAAAATGCATCAGATGGACAAGGCTTTCCCCCTAATGCGGCCTGTGCCACGTTCAAGAAGACTCCTTGAACATCTTCTTCCAAACTTTCTGATATCTGCAAAATATGTTTCCAATGTTCACTGACAGCCGTTTGTTCATCAACAAAAGCCTGAGCAATAGCCAATTTACGCCGAAATTGTGAAAGATTAAAAGGAACCTTTGACATACCATGGATACGACAACGAACTGAAAAATCTTGATAAAGCACCGCTGTTGAACGATAAAAAGCTTCAGAATCCTCAAGAATTTCCCGAATAATATGTTCTGCTTGCCCGTCACGCTCAACATCAGAAAGTTCAGGAAATAAACTTGGGTTTTCTTCTAACAACTCTTGTTTTTTATGCACGACCTCCTCTAACATCTCGTGCATTGACTTTTCCCTCATCGGTTCTCGTGTTTGTTTAAATGGCGTTAAAATTTCCTCTGGTGAAGCAGTAAAAACGAGCTCTTGCACATCATCCCGCTCTGTTGGAAGTGGCATTAATTTAGGGCTAGAAGAGCGTGCCAAAGTTTCAACAGAACCGATAATGATTGGTAAGGGACGTCGTGATAAAGCAGGGCCTAAAGCTATAAAATTTCCCCGTTCAAGATCTCTAAACATTTCCGCTTGGCGACGCTCCATCCCCAAAAGATCAGCGGCGCGCACCATATCAATATCTAAAAAAGTCCGCCCTATTAAAAAATTTGAAGCTTCAGCAGCAACATTTTTGGCAAGCTTAGCCAAACGTTGTGTCGCAATAACACCAGCAAGACCACGTTTACGTCCTCGACACATAAGATTGGTCATAGCACTAAGAGAAATCTTACGTGCTTCATCAGAAACTTCTCCTGCCGCAGTTGGAGCAAACAATTGTGCTTCATCGACAACGACAAGCATAGGATACCAATAATCACGTTCCACATCAAACAGTGCCCCAAGAAAAGCCCCAACAGCACGCATCTGTTGTTCAGTATCCAAGCCTTCAAGATTAAATACCACCGAAACCCGATGTTGTCGAATGCGATGCGCAATACGTGTCAACTCTAGTTCGCTCCGTTGAGCCTCTACAATAACATGACCAAATTTATCTGCCAAAGTTACAAAATCGCCTTCTGGATCAATTACACAATGCTGCACCCACTTAGCACTTTGCTCCAGAAGACGGCGTAAAAGATGTGATTTCCCTGAACCAGAATTACCTTGTACAAGAAGACGTGTCGCCAATAATTCTTCCAAATCAAGAAGTGCTGGCATCGATTTATGCAAAGCACGACTTTCTGACATCTCACCCAAGGCAATCTCAACCTTCATAACATCTCCAGTGTTTGATTTTGAACATATCAGTGCCAGCACATATTGGTTGATTCTCCATCCACACCGTAATTTGTAACATTTCCTCCTTTTTAACGGTAGAAATCATCGATTTTTCCCACAACTCTTGCATCTATGAATAGTTTGAACTATAGAACAAACTTCTGCGTAGACACCCTTGGAGGCAACGTAGAATGGAGTGATCGCTGTTGGTTAGCGCATATCTTCATATCCATGCAAAAACTATTACTGTTTTTGAAGGATCTCCAATCATGTAAAAAGGACTTAAATTATGAGCAAAAGCTACACTCTTAAGGCCGAAAAACGCGAGCGGGTTGGTAAGGGGTCCTCCCGTGAACTTCGCCGCAACGGTCTTATTCCTGCTGTCATTTATGGTGAAAAACAACCACCTTTGGCAATAACAGTTCCCTATAAAGAAATTTTCTACAAAATTCATGCTGGTGGCTTTCGCACCACCATTGCAACGATTATTCTTGACAAGCAAAAAATTATGGTTTTGCCAAAAGATTATCAATTAGATCCCGTGCGTGACTTTCCCCTCCATGTAGACTTTTTGCGCATTTCAGCAAAATCCGTTGTAGAAGTGAATATTCCTGTCCACTTCCTCAATGAAGATACGGCACCTGGACTTAAAAAGGGTGGTGTCCTCAATATTGTTCGGCACGAAATTGAATGTACAGCTCCAGCAAGTGCTATTCCTGAAGCTATTGAAATTGATCTCTCCAGCTACTCTATTGGTGATTCTATTCACATTTCAGCAGTGCAACTGCCAAAAGATGTGACTCCCATCATCCAAGATCGAGACTTTACCATTGCAACCATTGCAGCTCCTGCTGGCATGGATGTCAGCGATGAAACTTCTGAACAAGAAAATGATGAAGAAGACACACAAACTTCATAAAACTCAAAAGGCGGGAATTTTTCCGCCTTAATTTATGAGACATTACCCTTACTCATACTTTGACTGAAGATACACATGTGGCTTATTGCTGGTCTTGGCAATCCTGGTTTACAATATCAAAATAACCGCCATAATATCGGTTTTATGGCTGTTGATGCCATTTATCAGTCCTTCTCTTTTTCTCCATGGTCAAAGAAGTTTCAAGCAGAAATCTCCAATGGTTTCATAAATAATGAGAAAATTTTTCTTATAAAACCACAAACTTTCATGAATCTTTCTGGTCAAGCTATCGGTGAAGCTTTGCGATTTTATAAATTAGATTTAAAGAATTTGATCATCATTTATGATGAACTAGACCTGTCACCGGGGAAAGTTCGTATAAAAATTGGTGGAGGACATAATGGGCATAATGGCATTAAGTCTATTGATGCCCATTGTGGTACTGACTATTGTCGTATACGCATAGGAATTGGTCATCCTGGAAGCAAAGAACTTGTTCATCAACATGTCTTGGGGAATTTTACCAAATCTGATCAAGAATGGTTATCCCCTCTCTTAGAGACAATTGCAAAAAATATCGCTCTCCTTATAAAAGATGATAAATCCCTCTTTATGAATGAAGTTTCACAAACGATAAAACACAATCAGAACCATTAGCTTGCGTGCCCCTGTCGCGTGAAGAATATGAATAAAAACTCTTAAAAAAATCCTCTTATAAACGTTCTCAAAGGCAAAATCTGTTGGCAACGTGAGAAGCTAGAAAATAGAACAGAATACAAGCTTGTATACACCTTTGAAAAAGAAAGGCTTATATTCTCTTTTGAGAGAAAGAGAAGATTGAACAGCAAACACAGCTCTCTCCAATCTTCTCCCCTAAATTAAAAAAAATCATTTGGCTGAATGGTCGACTGTAGCGGATCGTAACCATTTGATTGTTGACTATAAACTGTAGGAATACTCCTATTGTTTTGCAATACCACAACACGCGAACCAATGGGAACACGATCATAAAGATCGATAATATCTTGATTAAGCAAACGGATACACCCACTTGAAATAGCACGCCCAATTGACCACGATTCGTGTGAGCCATGAATACGGAAAAGTGTATCTTTCCCATTTTTGAATAAATAAAGTGCCCGCGCACCTAATGGATTATCGGGCCCTGGTGGCATTCCTTTCCCAAGATGACCATAACGTTCTGGTTCTCGAGCCATCATAGCTGCAGTAGGAGCCCAATTTGGCCACCGACGCTTGCGCTGTATAACCCCCTCACCTTCAAATGCTAGGCCTTCTTTACCGACACCAATCCCATAACGCAAAGCTTTTCCATTTTCACCAATAAGGTAAAGAAAACACTCTTGCGTATCTATAACCAATGTTCCAGGCGCATAAGATGTATAATAAATCACCTCTTGTCGCCAATATTTTGGATCAATTGTCGCAAGATCAACAGCAGGTAACGAATAGGTCTCATTCGTTACAGGACCATACAAAGCCTGTATTTCTGGTGGAATGTATCGAACTTGTTGAAAAGGTACCGATGACATATCTGACTGACGTGTAGCACATCCAGCCAAAGCCAAAAGTGCTGCAATTAAAAAGGCACAACGAGATAACACTCTTCTATTTTCTCCGATTAATTATTTATGCAGATTTGCATACCATGAAAAACTTAGCACAATATTAACATTAATTCGAAGTTTTCTTATCCTTGTAACTAAGGAGAACAATAAGGTAAGAAGAACTAAGGTAAAAAAGTAGATACCTATTACTTTAGACTTTTTTCTCACTTATCGCAAGACCAGGACTATAACTCTTCTGAAAATATGCTATAAAAAGGAAGCTTTATCTTGACCATAAAATTAATAGAAAAGAAAGACTCTCATGGGCTTTAAATGCGGTATTGTCGGATTACCTAATGTCGGGAAATCAACTCTTTTTAATGCATTAACAAAAACAGCCACTGCACAGGCTGCCAATTATCCTTTTTGTACCATTGAACCCAATACCGGAGAAGTTGCTGTTCCAGATTTACGAATGGAAAAAATTGCATCAATCGCTGGTTCAAAAGAAATGATTCCTACACGCATTAACTTCGTCGATATTGCGGGACTTGTGCGAGGAGCTTCAAAAGGCGAAGGTTTAGGAAACAAGTTTTTAGCCAATATTCGCGAAGTCGATGCTATTGTCCACGTTTTACGCTGTTTTCAAAATGAAGATATTACCCATGTAGAGGGACGTATTGATCCTGTTTGTGATGCGACAACGGTTGAAACCGAACTCATGCTTGCGGATCTTGAAAGTCTTGAGAGACGAATCATACAAATCCGTAAACGAGCAACCGGAAAAGACAAAGAAGCTCTCACAATTTTACCTATTATGGAAAAAGCATTAAACATACTGCAACAGGGAACCCCTGTCCGGTTATTACTCAAAGATATTTCTTCCGATGAACACCACATTCTTAAGAGTTTGAATCTTTTAACCTCCAAGCCTGTACTTTATGTTTGTAATGTAAGCGAAAATGACGCCGCTCGTGGAAATAGCTTTACCCAAACAGTTGAAAAAATGGCAACAGAGCAAAATGCGCAAAGCATTATCATTTCTGCTTCTATCGAAGCGGAAATTACACAACTGAGTGATGCTGAAGCATCAGAATATCTCAATGCGCTAGGACTCTTTGAACCGAGTCTCAATCGCCTCATTCGCGCTGGTTACCATTTACTTGATCTCATTACTTACTTCACCTGTGGGCCTAAGGAAACACGAGCATGGACAATTACGCGTGGTACAAAAGCTCCCCAAGCAGCTGGTATTATTCATTCAGATTTTGAGCGCGGTTTCATTCGTGCCCAAACCATCAGCTATAATGACTATATTGCTCTGGGTGGAGAAAGCGGTGCAAAGGAAGCAGGAAAAGCCCGCGATGAAGGAAAGGAATACATTGTGCAAGATGGCGATATCATGTTATTTAAACATAATACTTAAATCTTCACTCTGTCTTAATAGTTTATTTTGAAAACTTTGGTAATAGCTCCTTGGAATCTTGTCGCAAAAATTCTCAAGAGTTTTTAGAACAAAAAAACTGTTGCTAGCATATGATTGTGATAGCAACAGCTTGGTCCATTAAAGAATAGAAATATAAAATTAGCGTGTCCAACGCCCTTCGTATTTAAATGTTGGAGCGTTCTTTAAAGAATCTTTTGTCGCATTTGTAATAAGTTTCCATTTACCATAATCATTTGTCATCTGGATTGTTTCTGGAGAAACGACCACATAACTCTCGCCTATGCCAAGAAAACCACCAACAGCAATAACAAATCCTGCAATATTATTTTCACGTAAAATAATATCTTTTACTTCACCAATATTTTCATCTTCTATATTATATACATTGGCGCCTATAAGACTGGAAGCAACAAAATCCGTTGCTAAAGGTGTCACATAACGCACAGACTTATCTATCCCCACCTGTACAATACCCGTCGAAGAGATCATTTCAGGTTTTGAAGGCACTTCAAAAGACTGAGCATAAGTACTAGAAACCATCAAAATTGACATAAGAGTAGTACATGCAATTTTTTTCATTTTAACATCTCCATTTTTACTTTGCTTTTACTTTATAAAACCTCAATGCATCATAAAAAGATTTGTTCCTTATGCTCTTTATACTCTATACTCTTTTGAGCCTTATCGCTTTACCCTTTTCTCTTTATTTCGTCTTTTATTTCTTTCTCTAATTCTTCTTCTAAACCACACCAAATACGATTTTTTAAAATATAAACAAACCCTGCAAAAATGATTAAAAATAAAATAACACGAAAACCGGTTTTTTTACGGATTTCCATATGAGGATCGGCAGCCCACATCAAAAAAGCAGAAACATCGCGCGCATAATGTTCAATGATTTCTGGGGTTCCATCTTCATAAGCAACCATACCATCACTCAAAGGAGGAGCCATAGTTAAAGAATTACCGGCAATAAAATAAGGATTATACCAATAACCATTCGCAATTTTTATCTCCTTCGGTGCCTTCTGATATCCTGTTAAAAGAGCTGTAATATAATCTGGACCAGCTGTATCATAATGAGTCAATGCATCAGTAATTAAAGCAGGAAACGGCAAAGATACCCCACGTGCACGTGCTATCAATGTCAAATCTGGAGGATAAGCACTATTCAAAATAAATCTTGCTTCTTCTTCATGTGAAAAGGGAGAAGGAAAATAATCCGTTGCAACCCCAGCACGTTTAAAAAATTTTCCTTCTCGATTAGGACCATCGCGCACTTCATATTGCCCCGCCAAAGCTTTGATCTGTTCTTGATCATACCCAAGATCTTTTAAATTACGAAAAGCCACATATTTTAGCCCATGGCAGCTGGAACAAACTTGTCTATAAACCTTTAATCCGCGCCTCAATTGCGCCTTATCATAAAGCCCAAATGGACCTGAAAAACTCCATTCTTGTTTTTTAGGAACCTGTAAAGGAAAAGAAATAAATCCTTCTTCCTGATCAGAGGCATCACTCGCTAAACTCTGAGCAGAAAAACTCATAGCAACAATAACAACCAGCCCGACAAAAACATTTACCATAGTCTCTTTTTTTTCTGTTTTAAATCTTGCATAATTGAAGAAGGAAGAGAACAATTTTTTTCAAACGCTGGCAAAATCGGCAAAATAACCAAAAAAAATATAAAATAATAAACCGTAGCCAATTGTGTCCATAAAAGAATTTTGTCACTTATTTCTCTTGACCCCAACCAACCAAGAAAAACGACATCAATAACCAACGCCCAAAAGAAAATTTTATAAACAGGTCGATATCTTGCTGAACATATTTTAGAGCGGTCTAACCATGGCACAAAAATTAAAATGCAAATCGAACTGACGAATAAAACAAAGCCAACAAAGTTTGAAGAGAAAATACCGATATCAAAAGTTATAGCACGAAGCATCGCATAAAAAGGCAAAAAATACCATTCTGGAACCACACGAAGAGGTGCCTTTAAAGGATCTGCCACACTATAATTTTCAGCCTGCCCCATATAATCGGGCATATAAAACAAAAACCAGGCAAAGAAGATGAGAAAAACAGTAATAGCAAAAATATCTTTGATAAGCGCATAAGGCGAAAATGGAACTGTTTCCTTATCTGATTGTATAGCAAGACCCGTTGGATTGCCTTGCCCAACACAATGAATTGCCCAAATATGCAGCCCCACAAAAAGAAGCAAAATAAATGATAAAACATAATGGAAAACATAAAAACGATTCAACGTTGGTTGTCCTACGACATAACCACCCAGAAGTGTCTCATGCAACCATGTCCCCACCAAAGGTATCGTTTTTAAAAGCCCTGCAATCACTGAAGCCGCTGAAATAGACATCATCCCCCAAACAAGCACATAACCAAAAAATGCTATTGCCATCATGATGATATAAATAAAAATACCTGTAACCCATACCATTTCTCGCATATTTTTATAAGAACCATAATAAAGTCCACGTGCTAAATGGATATAAACAGCAATAAAAAAAAACGAAGAGCCTACACAATGCCATGGACGAAAAAGCCAACCAAACTGCCCTTCACGCCGAAATCGTTCACTAGTTTCAAAAGCCAAATGAATATCCGGAACATAATGCATAGCCAAGACAATACCAGTCAAGAGCTGTGATAAAAGCATAATGGTTAAAATACCGCCAAATGTATAAAAGTAATTAAGATTACGCGGAACAGGAAAAATCACAAATGCATTATAAAAAAAACGAGGAAGAGGAAAACGCTTATCAAACCAACGGGCAAGTGCATTTTTAGGACAATAAGGAGAAAACCTTGTCATAACCTTATCCTATTTTGAGCAAAGTATCAGAAAGAAATTGGTAAGGAGGAATAGCCAAATTATAGTTAGCTGGACCTGACCGCACTCTTCCAGCAGTATCATAAACAGACCCATGACATGGACACAACCACCCTCCAAATTTCCCAGATTGCCCAAGTGTTATACAGCCTAAATGCGTACAAAGATTAATAACAATAAGCCAATTTTCACGTCCTTTACCTGCTGAACGCGCAAAATCTGTTGCTTCCTTTTCACCTTCAAGATTAGGATTGCGCGCTTGACGATCTTTTAGAAGTCTCAATTCAGTAGCGCGCGCATCAGCAATTTCTTTTGCCGTACGATTTCGAATAACAACAGGCTGTCCTCGCCACTTTACCGTTACAGACATCCCCTCTTCAATACCAGAAAGATCAACCTCAACAGAGGAAGATGCCAAAACAGCTTCATATGGACGCAACTGACGGATAAAAGGCCACACAACCGCTCCCATTCCAACTGCTCCTGCAACAGCTGTTACCAAAAACAGAAAATCCCGCCTCGTTTGCTCACCCATGGACTTAACTTAAAGAGACACTTTGCTAAAACATTCTTTTACCATACCCTCTCCCATTGTACAATGCTTGATCACTCCGTTACCTCAACCATAAAAACATCCCCGTAAAAAACTCCTGCCATTTGTATGGTTTATACAAAAAACTGTTTTATAATGATAATTCATCGTTTTACAGAGTAAATGAAATCCCTAAACACCGTAAGGTTTTTTCATTTCAAACCTATTCATATTAATCAATCAAAATTACTCCCCCGCCCGTGAAAATCAGAGATAGCATGTAAATAAACACTTCTAAAGAAAGAAACATAGTCTTGTTATGACCATATCTCAGTAAACAAGTTGAGCTTATCGGTTATTTCTTTAACACATTTACAGCATCTCTCCCTCCCTCAATTCCAACTGGTTGCATGAGTATTTTTTTCGCTTCTGTTTTTGCATAAAAAGCATATTTTGTTGATTTTAATTAAAATTGATGATCTAACCTCATTAAATATCCCACTTTTCAACATAATGAGCCAAGTCATTTCATGGATTGCTCAATAAAAGGAAGTCCCTAATAGGGAGCTTCTCTCTGATCCCAAACAGACCTGTATACATAACTTTTTCCCTGAAATTTAAAGGGAATAAAAATGAACCGTAAAAAACATGTATTTCTCAAAGCATATTTTTCGAATAAATTGTGGTGCTTCTTTACAAAGTCGAAAGAAAAATCATATTACAGAGAACATGACACTTCATATAGCTCTTTTCCAACCTGATATTGCTGGTAATACTGGAACGATTTTACGTCTTAGCGCTTGCTTTGGTTTACATGTGCACATTATTGAACCTGCAGGCTTTAATCTGTCGGATCGTAATCTCAAACGCGCAGGATTGGATTATCTCGAATATGCTTCCTTAGAACGACACATTGATTGGCAACATTTTATAAGCTCCATGAAACACTTTAACCGCCGCCTGTTGCTTTTAAGTACAAAAGCAAAAACATGCTATACGCAGATATGCTATCAAAGAAATGATGTTTTACTTTTTGGTCGTGAAACAGCTGGCGTTCCCGATTATGTTCATGAAGCGGCCGATTACACATTAAAAATTCCCATGCAACCACAGGCACGCTCTCTAAATCTCGCCATGAGCGTAGCCATAACAACAGGAGAAGCATTACGCCAAATTGGTTATCATGAAAGAAACTGTAATCTATAAAAACATAAATTATCACGAAAAACAATAATACAACATAGAAAGAACAGTTAGAGCGTATAATGCCTATCATTTTCCAACAATTAAGTGCTGGTAAAATAAACATTTCTTAGTGCCCATCACATCCATTTCATATCACCTCATATCACCACCTATGAATGATTAAATACTCCTCATAGTAAAAATCCAGTGAACATCCCCCTCTTTATGGTCATACAAGGTGCAAACCGCTACCACTATTCTCTTTATTCGTTCTCATTTTCGAGAATCCTTATCTTTGAGATGATTCATAAGAGACATTTTTCCTCTCTGTAATCATTTTTCCTCACTTGTGACGTGTAAGGCAATAACTTTGATTGATGTAATATGAACAGGTTTGAAATAACCTTACAATATTGTGAACTCTTATTTCACATGAATAATGATTATTATAAATTAATATGTTGACTTAAAAAATATAAACAACAGTGAGTTTATAAACAGAAATATTATAAATCAATTTTTTCTAATAGTGCATGACGATCCATTAAAAATCCGCTTTCAATCCATATCATTTCTAGCTCTTTAAGCTTTTTTCCTAAAAGTACACCTTTTGTAAAACCTTTCTTTATTAAATCGTTACCATTAATAGGAAAAGTTGGAATTTGCCATTTTTGGGCAAATTGATAAAGCTTGACATAACCCTCTGCTTTTTGCAAAGCATCACTTTTTTCCAGATGATCAAGATGTGATGCAGCGACAGACAACGATAATTGATCTAAAACTGGCTGTCGTCCATGAAAATAAATCAGTTTTTGCACAAAATGATCAGAACAGTTTTGGTTTATTATTTCTAACTCTGCCCATTCTTTTAATCGCGTTGTTTCTTTAAGAGAAAAACGCAAGCGCTGTGCCATTTCATGAAGACGCATGGGATCAGGAGGAAGAAGGCTTTCTAGCCGTAACAATGGATCAACTTTCCAACCAAGATCCTGTTCTGTCTTCACCAATGCGTGAATTGCATCAATACCCCATCGTTCTGTTTCAGGAAAAATGAGTGCCAAAATTCTGCTTTGTCGCATCCATAAAAGAGCACGCGTTGGATCAAACGCCGCAAGAAGCTTTTTCATTTCTGCCCAAATACGTTCAGAAGAAAGTTTTTTTAAACCGTGTTTTAAACGAACACATGCCTTCAATCCTTGCACATCAGGTCGCCCTGCTCCATACCACGCAAAAAAGCGAAAAAACCGTAAAATACGCAAATAATCTTCGCCAATACGATCTTCTGCAACCCCAATAAAACGAACTGTTCGGCTAGCAATATCACTCAAACCTCCCACATCATCATAAAGGTTGCCAGCAGCATCACAATAAAGCGCATTTATCGTAAAATCTCGCCGTTCAGCATCTTTTTTCCAATCACGACCAAATGCCACTTTTGCATGACGACCATCTGTTTCAATATCGCAGCGAAGCGTTGTAACCTCATAAGAACATGAATGAGCAACTACTGTTATTGTACCAAAAGCAATCCCTGTAGGAATAGCTTTAAATCCTGCTTCTTCTACACGTGCAATAACCTGTTGCGGCAAACAGGTTGTTGCAATATCAATATCACTAATAGGCTGCCCTAGCAGTTGATTGCGCACTGCTCCCCCTACAATACGCGCCTCTTCCCCCTCCACAGACAAAACACGAAGAAGTGTTTGGATATCACTTTGTTGTAACCACGCAACCTGTTTGAAGTTCTGTCTTATATTCACCCTTTAACCTTTCAAAAAAGTTGTCTTCATTGCTTTAAAAAACTCTCTTCATAAAACAAATTTTTTAAGACATCCCTTATAAAGCACGTCTATTCTTCCAAAGAAACTTTTCTCTTCTATACGAATATGAAAAAAAACGGCATATGATACTTCATTTCTTCTCATTTTCTGTTACAAACAATAAGATATCCATTATCATGCAGAGAAAATTACCATTTTTGCGACAAACGCCTTAAGGAAGAAATATGAGTCAACATGATCCATCATCCAATTCTATAAAAAAGGTCAATATCAATCATGAAGCTCAAGTCATTATTGATGATATTGATACGGCACACAAAGAATTGGATATTTTACAAAAAGAAATTGACAAAGTTATTTTTGGGCAAAATCAGGTAATCGAATATGCTTTAATCGCTATTTTTGCTGGTGGTCACGCCCTTCTTGTCGGTGCTCCAGGACTTGCAAAAACACGTCTTGTTGAAACATTGGGAACAGTCTTAGGGCTTGATGAAAAACGCATCCAATTCACTCCTGACTTAATGCCATCGGATATTATTGGTTCTGAAATTATGGATTCCGATAAAGACGGTAAACGTTCTTTTCGATACATTCAAGGTCCTATTTTTACGCAACTTCTCATGGCCGATGAAATCAATCGTGCTTCCCCACGGACACAGTCAGCCCTTTTACAAGCTATGCAAGAATATCATGTTACTGTTGCAGGTAACCGTTATGATTTGCCACAACCTTTTCATGTTCTTGCAACGCAAAATCCTCTCGAACAAGAAGGGACCTATCCACTTCCTGAAGCACAACTGGATCGCTTTTTGATGCAAATCGATATTGACTATCCTGACCTCACAACAGAGCGACGGATTATTTTAGAAACAACAAAAGAAAAAAAATCAAATGCAAAACCAATTTTATCCGGCAAAAAATTGCAAAAAATTCAAAATATCGTTCGCAAAATGCCTCTTTCAGAAAGTGTGATCGAAGCTATTTTAAAAATTGTCCGCTCATCTCGCCCTCATAAAGACAATAGCCTTGCTAATACTTATGTTTCTTGGGGACCTGGTCCACGGGCATCACAAGCCCTTTCACTTTGTGTTCGCGCCCGTGCTCTTTATTATGGACGCTTAGCCCCTTCACTTGATGATGTTGAAGCATTGGCCTATCCTGTATTACAACACCGCATGGCTCTTAATTTTTCTGCCCGTGCTGAAGATATAACCGTAAAAGATATTATCAATAACCTTGTGAAAGATGCTCTTTGAATGGCACTTGGCAAAAAAGTTTTACAAAAGCCTCCATTGTCGCTGGCAAATGAACTGCATAAGGATACTGGCAAAATGCCATATTTCCTTTTACAAGCGCGTCATATCGCTAATACACTGATAACCGGATGGCACAGACAACGTAAAAGCGGTAATGGGGAAAACTTTTGGCAATTTCGTCCCTATATGGAAGGAGAATCCATTACCCGCATTGATTGGCGTCGCTCAGCGCGTGATGAAAATACGTATCTGCGCGAACACGAATGGCAAACGACACAAACCGTTTGGCTTTGTCCTGATCAGAGCGCATCAATGCATTACTGTTCGCGCTTTTCTAAAATCTCTAAAGGTAATCATGCCATTATTCTTACCCTTACCTTGGCATCCCTTCTTGCACGCAGTGGCGAACATATTGCTATTCCTAACTTAATGTCCCCCACAATGACATCCAATGTCGTAGAACGAATAGCCTTTGCTTTAGAAAATCATTCAGATGAAAATTTATTTCCGGATTTTTCAACGATTACACGCTTTTCACATGTCATTATAATGAGTGATTTTCTCGACTATCCTGAAAAAATCATCCAATATTTAACCGTTTTAACTACAAAACAAGTGACAGCGCATTTAATTGAAATTTCTGATCCCGCAGAAGAAAGCTTTCCCTACACAGGTCACACAGAATTTTTGGATCCCGAAACGAAAGAGAAACATGTTTCCACTAAAGCAGAAGATCTTCGTAAGAGCTATTGTAAACTATATCACGCAAGGCGACAAGAATTGGTAAATTTTTGCGCACGCCAAGGATGGTCTTATCACGTTAGTACAACAGATCAACCTTTAACAGAGACCATTTTTCATCTTGCAAATACAATGAGCGACTCTCCATTGCAAAAAAGGAGGGCACTTTGAGTTTTGCTGCTCCCTTTCTGTTACTAGGGCTTTTGTTCCTACCGGTCATTTGGTGGCTGTTGCGGATAACTCCTCCATCTCCGCGTAAAGAGCTTTTTCCCCCTTTTCGCTTCTTACCCAAACCAACTCATCAACAAGAAACAGCAAAACATACACCTTGGTGGTTGCTCTTGTTGCGTTTAACCATAGCGGCACTTGTTATCATAGCTCTAGCACGCCCCACTTGGAATCAAAAACCAATAAGCTTTTCCGGATCTCAACCCCTTGCACTCATTATTGATAATGGTTGGGTTTCTGTAAAAGAATGGAAACAGCGCATCTCTATCGCTGAAATGCTCCTTGCACAGGCAGAAAAACAGCAAAAAAATATTTATCTTGTTGCAACGGCTGAAAATAATATCTCCAATATAGAGCCCCAACCAGCCAAGATTATAAAACAGCATTTAATGCATTTGCAACCGCGTCCTTGGCCTGTCAACCGTGTGCATGCCTTCAAAAAACTCAGCGAAATAACCAAAGGAAAACCTCTTGATATTGCTTATTTAAGTGATGGATTACAAACAAATGAAGATGAGCAAGCTTTTGCTCTTCTTGAAGAATTAAAACCTAGAAACTTCTTGTGGTATTTGACTGATATTTCCGATTTAACCGGCATAACATCCATAGAAAATAACAATGGAAACATGGGCGCGCGTATTATCCGCTCAACAACACACAGTAATACTCCCGCTATACTCAGCCTTTACGATTCAAATAATCAACTTCTCGGTCAATTTACGAACAATTTCTCTGAAGGAGAAACAACAGCACTTGTTCCTTTTAATGTACCACTTGAACTACGCAATGATATCGCTTGGATAAAAATAAACAATCAAAACCATGCTGCTGCAACCTTCTTGGTAGATAGCCATAACAGGATAAGCCGTGTTGCTCTTCTCTCACCCGATACCAATGAAATGGCACAGCCTTTACTTGCTCCATTTTATTACATTATCAAAGCCTTACAAGGTCATACACAGCTTATAACAGCCGGTGGAAGAGAGCTTTCAACGGATATTGATCATTTGCTTAAACAAAATCCATCTGTTTTGATTATGGGTGACATTGTTAACATACCCCCAAAAGCAGAAAAAAAACTTTCTGATTTTGTGAATAAAGGGGGAACACTCATCCGCTTTGCAGGAGAAAAACTCAGTAGCGCAGAACATTACGATAACCTTCTTCCGATACCACTGCGCCCAGGTCAACGTTCCCTTGGAAGTATTATGTCTTGGACAAAACCACAAAAGCTTGCCCCTTTTGCAAAAAATAGCTTTTTCTTTGGTCTTCCCTTTCCAGGAGATGTTACTGTCTCGCGCCAAATCCTCGCAGAACCAACCCCAGATCTTTTTGAAAAAACGTGGCTTAGCCTTTCGGATGGAACCCCTCTTGTTACCGCAGCAAAACGTGGTAAAGGAACCCTCATTCTCATTCATGTTGCTCCTGACCCAACATGGTCTAACCTTCCTCTTTCTGGCTTTTTTGCACAAATGCTGCAAAAATTAATCACATTAGGTTCTAACGAAAACACAAACCTAACACACAGAGAAAAAAGAACAGTGATACAAAACCCTTGGCGAACTATAGCCGTTGACGGACAATTACAAGTACCACCCTCTGATGTTGTTCCTTTGATCTTTGACTCTCAAAATCCACCCCATCCTTCCTACCATACTCCCCCAGGACTTTATGGTACCAAAAACAATTTTTATGCACTCAATCTCTTAACTCATTCGTCGCACTTGATGAAACAATCATCATTGCCAACTTCTCTTAATAAAAGCCCTTTATCTTACGATACAAAAGAAAAAAATCTTATCGGTCCACTTTTAGGATTAGCCATCTTATTATTCGCCTTTGACAATTTTCTCATTTTATGGATGGGAGATATTTTTTCTTTCATGAAACGGCGTAATATGTTTCTCGTCCCCTTTATAAGTCTTATTGCCTTGTTTTCATATGATCCAACTCTTCATGCACAAACGAAAGAAAATCATCATGATAGTGTACAAGCTGCTGGCGCAACACATCTTGCCTATGTTATAACCAATAATCATGAAATTGATACAACGAGTAAAAGTGGTCTAGAAGCGTTAAGTCAATTTATCGCAGAGCGCACGATGCTTACCCTTGGCTCTGTTACAGCACTTGATCTCGATAAAGATGAACTCTCTTTTTATCCTCTTATTTACTGGCCAATTGATGTTAAGAGTCCTATACCAACCCCCAAAAGCCTTGAAAAAATAAATAACTTTATGAAACATGGGGGAACAATTTTATTTGACACGCGCGATCAGATAAAGAGCAATCTTAATCTTGAAGGAGACGCTACTCCAGAAACGCAAAGATTACGAGATATCTTAAAAGAGTTAAATATTCCATCCATTGAGCCAGCATCAACAGATCATGTTGTTGCACGTTCTTTTTATATTATGCCAGATTTTCCTGGTCTCTACCGTGGTTCACCTTTATGGGTTGAATCCTCATCAACAAACAAAAAAAATAAAAACTCTCTTGCCAACGGCGATAACGTAAGTTCCCTTCTCATCACCGCAAATAACTTTGCCGGGGCTTGGGCGCTCGATGAAAAAGGGACATGGAAATATCCCCTTGTTCCCAATGATCCAATGCAACGTCTATGGGCATTTCGTGCAGGTTTAAATATTGTCCTTTATGTGCTTACAGGAAACTATAAAGCGGATCAAGTTCATGTTCCAGCACTCTTGGAACGCTTTAAAAGAGAAAGAAGGCAATGATATCATTTTTCACTTTTCAGCCTTTTTTACCACTCTTTTGGATTCTGCTCTTAAGCGGAATATCGATTCTTTTTGTCGTTGTTGGTCTTGTTACGCAACGGCAAGGTTCTTTATTTCGTCTGATGGCATTAAGCGCCCTTATCCTTGCTTTGCTCAATCCAATGATCATAAAAGAACAGCGCGAACCACTGAAAAGCACAGTAGGCATTGTCATTGACCGCAGCAAAAGCCAATCATTTGGAACACGTACAAATGATTGTGATGAAGCGCGCAGGCAATTAGTCGAAACACTGGCGCATTATCCACAATTTGAACCACGCTTTATTGAAGCTGGGAAACTTGCTGATAATCAATATGCACCCTCAACGAATTTGTTTGAAGCTTTAACACAGGCACTATCTGATGTACCGTTCTCTCGTTATGCAGGAACCATTTTTATCACCGATGGACAAGTGCATGACATCCCTGACCTATCAGATCTTCATCATGAAGCACCTCTCAATGCCCTGATTACAGGACACTCAGATGAATTTGATCGCCAAATCAAGTTTATTTCTCCTCCACGCTTTGCCCTTGTCAACAAACCACAAACGCTCTCCATTTTGGTAGAGGATAAAGGCCCCGCCAAAAAAACAATATCACAGAAAGCAAATATTACACTAAGCGTCAATGGACAAGACATTGGCCATTATTCTGTAACTCCTGGCGTGATTTTTCAAACTGAAATTACCCTTCCTCATGCTGAAAAAAATATTATCCAAGTTATAACTGATCCACACAAAGGTGAACTAAGCTTTGAAAACAACCGCGCCATAACAATTATTGAAGGAATCAGAGAAAATTTACGCGTTCTTCTTATTTCAGGAGCTCCTTATAATGGAGAACGGACATGGCGAGACCTTTTGAAAGGTGACTCCAATATTGATCTTGTTCACTTTACTATTTTGCGTCCCCCCACCAAAGCAGATAATACGCCCTCAAGCCAATTATCCTTAGTGGTCTTTCCCACAAGAAAACTCTTTGTTGAAGAAATTAATAACTTTGATCTCATCATCCTTGATGGCTACCAGCACTCTACTGTTCTCCCCTTAATCTATTATGATTATATCGCCCAATATGTACAAAAGGGGGGTGCATTGTTGATGGTAACAGGACCTGAATTTACCCAAAAAAACTCACTTGCGAAAACACCTTTAATAAGCATTCTACCGGCATTGCCCAATGGAACTATTATTGAAAAACCTTTTCGCCCCACATTAACCAAAGAAGGTGAGCGCCATCCTGTCACAAGGGGTCTTGCAACACTTAACCTTCCCGCTTCTCAATGGGGGCAATGGTTGCGACAAATTGCTATTCAAAACATAAATAACGGAATCGCCCTCATGAAAGGAGCGGATGAACAACCACTTTTACTTCTCTCGCATGTTGATAAAGGACGTGTAGGCATGTTGCTTTCTGATGAAAGTTGGCTTTGGGCACGAGGTTTCGAAGGCGGTGGTCCTTATGCTGCTCTTTATCGTCGTATTGCCCATTGGCTCATGAAAGAACCAGAACTTGAGGAAGAAAAATTAAGTGCGACCAGCAGCCATCATCATTTAACAATTCGCCGCCAAACTCTAAAAGACCATCCAGAACCCGCTGAAATAATCTTTCCCTCTGGAAAAAAAGAAAATATTACTCTGACCAAAGAGAAAGAAGGCCTTTTTACTGCAACTGTGACCACTGATGAGACAGGAATTTTTAACATTAAAAATGGCGGTTTAACAATACTTTCTTCTGTAGGGATGCTCGATAATCTTGAGTTGTTTGACTTGATTTCAACACAAGAAAAACTAGCCCCCATTATTAAGCACACTGGTGGCTACATCGGACGTTTACACCCTGAAGGAAAAGAAAACATTCATCTTCCTCCATTTAAGCTGATTCAATCAAAAACAAGTCCGTCCTATTCCCCAGCACATTCAATTGTTCTGAAAGAAGCAACAGAAACCCGTTTAATTAATACCTTTTATTTTTCGATATTTTCTGGTTTTTTTGCACTGCTTGCTTGCCTTTTACTGTTGAGCAGCATGTGGTATTATGAAGGCCGTTAAAAAGTCTGAGATTTCGTATAATAGTTTTAAAATTCAGCTTATCTTTTTACGTATTTGCTTGTCTTTTGTAATTAGATAACGTATTGATTTATAACTCAAAATACAGTGGAATTCTCCTTATTTCCAATATCCTCATATTGAAACAATAAAAAACATTCTCTTGCGTATTATTAGAAGGGATGCTGTATGGATAGAAACCATTGAAGAAAAGAGTGAAATACCTCTTATGAATCCTCTTAAAGCAAAGCAAGGATTTTCATAAAATTGGGGGAAAATAGTATGATGTTTTTTATTTGCACCTTGTATAAGTGTAGAGATGGTAGTGTACAGTAAGCCCTATATAGTTCACAGAAGCTTTCCATTATAATATCGAGTACCATCGTGGAATTAGCTCAAACGCATTGAGAAATGTTTTTTTTACAAATATGTGAATCTACAACACAATGATATTTTATTAGGGATATTCTATTTGGAACATTCCGCTTGAGACATTCTTTTTTGCAAGCTAATTTTCATTTTACAATCTTTCTTGCCTTTAAGCACTAACTTATCTTATGTTTATTCTTTAAATCGTTTTTAATACTTTACGAGCTTTTATGTTTTATCTTGCCCATATATCGGATGTACATCTTTCCCCTCTCCCGCAACCTTCCCTTTTTGAACTTTCTGGGAAACGTCTTACCGGTTATCTGAACTGGCAAAAAAAACGTAAGAGTCAGATGGCAACAGATGTCCTAGAAACTTTAATAGATGCCTTGAACAAAACAAAACCTGATCACCTTGTGATCTCTGGTGATCTTGTAAATCTTGCTCTCGATAAAGAATTTGTACAAGCTCATCGTTGGCTACTTAACCTAGGAAAACCTCAAGATATTTCTTTGACATTTGGAAATCACGATGCCTATGTCCGCGGCGCTTTACAAAAAGCATGCACTCTCTTTAAACCTTGGATTACAGGTGACATCCCTCAAAAAAGTGCCTTTCCTTATATGCGCATTCGCAAAGATGTTGCCATCATAGCAGCTTCTTCAGCCATTGCGACATTGCCTTTTCAAGCTTCTGGCTATTTTGGTAAAATGCAAGCGCAAACTTTACCGCTCTTTTTAAAGGAAGCAGCACAGCGCAACCTTTTTCGTGTCGTCATGATTCACCACCCCCCCTTTCCAAAGGCAACGTCTTGGCATAAAAAACTACGGGATATAAAACGTTTTCTAGACGTTATCAAATACCACGGTTGTGAGCTTATTCTTCACGGACATACTCATTTACCCACATTGAATTACATTGAAGGACCAATTAAAAAAATTCCTATTGTTGGTGTTCCTTCCGCATCACAAGCTTTTGGTGATAAAAAACCGCCCGCAGGCTTTAATTTATTTTCCATTGAACGCTTACAAAATCAATGGCATTGCCAATTAAAACGTTATAGCATTATCAACCCCAAAAACGAGATTGCATGTACTGAAACAATTAATCTTTAAACACCTTCATAGTTGCCCAAACAACCAAAAATAAAAATATTTTTATTTCATATCCCTTTGGAAATCATAATTCTTATTTCCCTTTTTCTCCTTAAAAGATAAAGTTTCACCTTCTCTGTCAATAGATCAATTTTTCTCAGACAGTTCCATCTGCTGCCCCACTTATGTGACTAGCTTTTTACAAACTTATCGGTTTTCTTCCTTCCCGCTCTAAAGGACGAAAATTCTACCACATCTGATTTATAAATAATTCGGATTCTTGTCTCACGGGTTCCAGCTGCTAATTGCGCATGTGATTTACTTCACAAAGCTCTACACATAAACCCTGCTTTGAATTTCATCATCCACTCCTCCAAAAGCATCTAATGCGTAAAATCCTTATATTATTACAATGATGATATTTTATAGAATAATAGAGAAGCTCATTCAGCTTCTATACCTGAAAATCAATGGCTAAAAAAGCCAAATAATAACTAAAGTATATAATTTAAATAACCCAACCTACTTGTGATTCATAAACAAATGATGTTGATTGATTTATCGTAAATAGATTTGAAATGATCCATTACTATTTCACTCAAAATTTATTATCGTACATTAAAAAGTTAGGAAAAATAATAGATTATATTTCGATAACAGACATAGGTAATAATGTTTTTTATGTCTCAATAAATTCCTAATTTTCTCTCTATTTTTTCCTATAAATCACTTTATAATACTCTTTATAATTATTTTATTATTGAGTTATATTGCGGATGTAATTTTACGTTCTTTAGAATTTTTTTGCGAGCTTTTTGTTATTAAATAAAATATTTTACGATACCGCAAAACAGAAAAGTTGATTGTATGAAAGATCTTTCAAATAAAATAAAATGCCATTAGCTTGCCAATTCACATGTTGGTTTAAAAAAGCATCTTTTAAAGCACCCAAACCTATTTCCCGACGGTACCTATGAATGATGTAATGTTAAGTCCATTTAGCAACACCATCTTCACGTTTATGGAAAAGCAAGCTAGTATCAAAATCTCACACTTTGCCATCCCCTAATGTAGCGACAGCCTTTAGCACTTAAAATGGTTCATAAGAAGTATTTTTATTCTTTCTTTAATGTTTTATCTCACGACGCCCCCTCTTTTTGACGTGCAAAAGACATGGTTTTGATCGGTTCAATATGGTATAGGTTTAAAATGAGAAAATCTTATGACACTTGGGTCTCTCACTCAACATGACAAAAAGTAATTTATGTTTACAAATCAAAGTATTGTTCGAATAAAATAGTAGCTCTTTTGAGTAAAGGATATTTACTAGAACATATCTGAAAAATAAAAGCCTCATTCGAAAATGAGACTTTTGAAGTGTTTAATTCTGCAAAAAATTAAAATTTATAAGCTACACCCACACGAAAATCATTTGTCTTGTAGCCCATTTCAAATTTATCCTGTATGAACTTCTTTTTGCCAAAATCTGAATAACGATATTCTGCACGTACAATAATATTATCAGTCATTGCAAAATCAATACCACCTCCAAGGGTATAACCAATCATGGTCTTTTTTTCATCATGCAACCAATCAGAAAAATCAACTTCTCCATTTTTGCTATCAGCTACTGCCGCAAAAATATTCTGAAGCTGCGTATAAGCAATCCCTCCAGAAATATAAGGCATCATACGCTCAATCGCAAAACCAACTCTCACCCGTGTAGCACCAGCCCATTTTTGTTTTAAAGTATGACGTACAGCTTTAATAGGTGTTGTCGAATCCTCCTCATGCAAATCTCTTGTTAGACTTGTTTTTTCTACAAGTTTTGGTGTTTCTTCAGTTGGACTTTTTTTCGGTAGATTGACATCTTTAGAATCCTTTTTACCAAACCACATAATATCTGTATCAATACCTATAATAAAACTATTATCGATATCAATATTGGAACCTGCATAAACTCCCCCGATAAAACCAGAAAGTTTAGGTAAATTCTCCTTTCCAATTGGATTCCATATCCCTGTCTCATGTTTTAAATAACTTGCAGTTGTTTTACCTGAAAAGTTACCAATCTGTCCTCCAAGATAAAATCCTGTCCAAGACAAAGCAGGTGCTGGAATAACAGGAACAGGTTGTTCAGGAATAACGATATCCGACGCCTGTACTACAGAAATTGAAATTAAAGAAAATATAGATGTTGAGGCTAAATACTTTGTAATCATAATTGCTCCCCTAAAAGCTAATGTGATACATAAATAATGATAAATCGTTTCACAATTTTTTGAAAAAATCTATAGCAAAAATGACACAGTTAAAAAATTAAAATTAGTTTTAAATAAAGCTTAAATATTATTTATAATTTCCAGAAGCTATTAATCTATAGTAGCTTTTATAGCTTCATATTGATCGTTATTATCTGAAATTATATAAATAATTATAATGTCAATTTTTTGAAAAAATGAGATAACGCTCATAAAAAATATGATTAACTAAATTAATCACTCATCGCTTTTTGTATAAAGAATGATACCTAGAATGGAGAATTTTTTCATCACACTTGAAAAAACAGTAGAGAACTTCACTCTAACCCTCTCAAGCGTCTATGAAATGAAAGACAAAAATTAATATATAAAAATGGAATTAATAATTTTTATTTATTCTTATAGAATTATTTTAATGTTTCATGATTTTTGTAAAAACTGAACAGACCAATTGCCCAGTTTCTGCAATTAATTTTTCCACACGAAGCAAATCAGGTTCCCCAACACTATTCAACAAAAGGTCACTTAATCCAGGTGGCATGTCATTGGGATCAAGAGAATCATTTAAGCAAAGCCGTATAATTTGACTCAAATTTGTATAAAGACGATAGGCATAATGTAAATCAGCAATACATGACTGATTAAGAAAACTGTTTGGTAAGTGATCTAAAATATCCGCTGTCGTCGCTCCAATTTGAAACTCAATGACATGCGTAATAAGAGAAAATTGAGCAATAAACTCCAAATCCATAATGCCACCAGACATCGTTTTTAAATCCCATTGATTTTTTGGCGGCTTTTCTTTTGCAATCAAGGCACGCATTTCACATACTTCTTTTGCAACTTCCTTCTTATCACGAGAAATAGCAATAATTGCACACACTTCATTTTCTAGCTTTTGTAAAAAATCAGGGTCTCCTGCAATGCCTCGAGCCCTTGTTAAAGCAAGATATTCCCATATCCATGCTTCTTGGCGATAATACTTTTTAAAAAATGGAAAAGAAACAGCAATAGGTCCTTTATTGCCTAATGGCCGTAACCTTAAATCAACGACATAAAGAATACCTTGGCTTGTAAGAGTGGATAAAGCAGAAACGAGGCGCTGTGCTAAACGCGTATAATATTGAGAGATATAAAGAGGCTTTTCTCCATCAGATATTTCTGCATCATCATCGTGTTCATAAAGCAAAACGAGGTCAACATCGGAATCTGCTGTTAATTCGCGACTTCCAAGCTTCCCCATACCCAATATGCCAACACGCCCCCCTTTAATACGACCATGAAGACGAGAAAATTCCTCTTGAACGGTAGCAAATGTTTTTGTAATCATAAGATCAGCAAGCGCAGTAAAAGCAAAACCCGCTCTTTCTCCTGTAATTGTACCGTTTAAAATTCGAATACCAATCAAAAAACGTTGTTCATCTGCAAAAATCCTTAAATGATCAAGAATTTCCTCATAAGAAAGAACATTTTCAAGAAAATATTCAAGCCGTTTTTCTAAGTACGTTTTGGTCGGTAATTCTGAAAGAATATTCGGATCTAACATTCCATCAAAAACATGGGACCTGCGTGCAATAATTTCTGCAAGACGTGGAGCAGCCCCCATAATAAGGACAAGCATATCCAAAAGAGAAGGATTAGACTGCAAAAGACTAAAAAGCTGAATTCCTGAAGGTAAGCCCTGTAAAAAACCATCAAAACGCAACATCGCCTCATCAGCTCGTTTTGTCCCACCAAAAGCTTTCAAAAGAGCTGGTGTTAATTCCGTTAATCTCTCGCGTGCTTCGGCTGATTGCGTTGCTTTATAACGACCAAAATGGAGCGTGCGCATAATACGACAAATATCACTTGCTCTTTCGAAGCCTAAACGGCTTAACGTTATTAATGTCTCCGGATCATCTTCTTCACCGGTAAAAACTAAATTACCAATTTCTAAACCAAGTTCTTGCTCATTCTCAAACAGTGCAGCATAATGTTTTTCAACAATCTGAAGTGTTTTTAATAAATCACGGATAAAACTGCTCCTGTCTTGATAACCCATTAAATAGGCAACACTCGTGAATTGAGCAGTATCATTTGGAAGAAGATGTGTTTGTTCATCGAAAAGCATTTGAATACGATGTTCCACATTTCGAAGAAAAGCATAACTTTTTATAAGGCTATTTCTCGTTTTCTCACTGATCCAACCAAGCGTGTGAAGTTCTGCTAACATTGCAACTGTCTGACGTCCACGTAATTGAGGAAAACGTCCACCAGCAATGAGCTGCTGTGTCTGAACAAAAAACTCAATCTCACGAATACCACCACGACCTAACTTTATATTATGCCCATAAGCTGCAATTTGACCGTAATTTTTATGCGCATGAATTTGACGTTTGATCGAATGAATATCAGCAATAGCAGCATAATCTAAATATTTCCGCCACACATAGGGAAAAAGCTCTTTGAGAAAGTTAAAACCTGCCCTCTTATCACCAGCAACTGGACGTGCTTTAATCATGGCTGCTCGTTCCCAATTTTGCCCACGCCCTTCGTAATAACGCAATGCAGTCCTTACTGGTAAGGCCAAAGGGGTTGAACCTGGATCTGGACGAAGACGAAAATCAAGACGAAAAACATATCCTTCCGCAGTGCGTTCTTGAATGATACGGATTAATCGGCGTACCATTTTAGAAAATACGTCAACACTTTCAGAAAGATTACCAATATGAGGTGATGTTTCATCAATGAAAACAATAAGATCAATATCAGAAGAATAATTAAGTTCCCCTGCTCCTAACTTTCCCATCCCTAAAATAATTAAACCACAGTCTTTTTCTGGATTCTCACGGCTTAATAAATTGATCTTACCATGATCATGCGCTTCTCTTAATAGAAAACGTAGTGCTACACTTAATGCTGCTTCGCCCAAACGTGTCAACCAAGCACATGAAACTTCGTAAGTAAAAACACCACCCAAATCAGCTAAAGCAATAAGAACATGCGCTTCTCGTTTTTTGCGCCTTAAAGCAGCCATCAATGAAGTTTCATTTATAGCTTCATCTTTATCAATAGCTGTAATATCATCTATAATTTCGCTCAGCCTTGTTTCTATATCAACATTTAATAAAGCACTAAGATATGATGGGTTGGCAATTAAAACCTCACGCAAAAAAGGAGATAAGGTCATAACCGAACTGATAAAATCAATCTGCGTTCCACTCTCTGAAATGATGGAAACAAGCGATTCTAAACCTTCTTTCCTTGCTTGTTCTTCCATGTCTTTTAACCATTGGGAACCACTTTTATCGAGAGGACATAAAGGGAGAAGCTGTGTTTTTAAAAAAGCTTGTTTCATCTCTGCTCCCTTGAAAAGCATTTTGCTTTCCTTTCTATTGCTTTATACTTTTAAAATAGTTGTTACGTATGAAAGTGAAGAAAAATATCTTTAAGGAAATAACAAAACAGCCCTAAGCCCTGGATTTGCATTTTCAAGTAACAATTCACCCCCGTGAAGCTTCATAACCGCTTTTGCTATACTTAAACCAATCCCAAACCCAGGTTGTGTGCGGCTTTCTTCAAGACGAACAAATCGTTCTGTCACTTTTTCACGTTTATCCTCTGCTATTCCTGGTCCATTATCGCTCACAACAACTAATAAATGTTCATCACGATATTCCATTGATAAGCAAACCTTCGCTTGCCTTCCACCTTTAGGCGCATATTTAATTGCATTATCTATAAGATTAAAAATTGATTGTGCAACAAGCTCACGATTCAATTTTAGCTCTTTATCAAATATATCTCCCAACTGAAGTAAAACACCTGACTCTTCAGCAAAAGGTTCGTAAAGCTCAACAGCATCCTCAATAATCAGTTTCATATTCATCATTTCAAGATGTTCAATTGCACTGCTGGCCTCAATACGTGAAATCATTAAAATCGCATTGAACGTACAAATAAGTTGATCTGATTCTGCAATAACCCTATCAAGGACCTGACGATATTCAAGCTTTGTCTTATTTTCTGAAAGCGCTTCTTCAGCGCGATTTCTAAGACGCGTTAACGGCGTTTTCAGATCATGAGCAATATTATCTGATACTTGACGTAAACCAATATTTAACTCTTCAATGCGGTCTAACATAACATTAAGATTGGTTGACAATCGATCAAACTCATCCCCTACTCCAGAAACAGGTAAACGCCCACTGAAATCACCATCCATCAAGCGCTGTGATGCAGCCGTTACATGATCAATCCTTTGTAAAGCTCTCCTGCCAACAAAAAACCATATGAGTAAAGCGCCTCCAACCATTGCAGCAAGTGCAATGATCACAGCTTTGCGAATAACAACAGCAAAACGTTCTGGCTCATCCAAATCACGTCCTATAAGAATCTTCATAGCATTAGGTAAATCAACAATAACCGCCAAAGCGCGATGTTCACTTGTTTTGCCATGTTCTCCAAAACGGGAATACAAAAAAGAGGTAGAAATAAAACCACTCTGATTCAAAAGACCTAATTCAATACGTGCTACATTTCCTGCTAAAATACGCCCCATAGAATCTGTAACAAGATAAAGAAATGCTCCTGGTTGTCTTGAACGATAATCAATAGTGCGCATTAATAAGGATAATCCCCCATAATTATAAGCATTTTCAATATACTTTAATTCTTCATGTAAAGCCTGTTCAGTTTGCTCTGTTAACAATGAAGCAGAAAATGCCGTCATATAAATAGAAAGTCCTGTTGCCACCAATCCAAACAATAAAATGTAAAGTGCTGAAAGCCTTAGCGCCGTCGTGCGCATTATATTAATCAAACGATTCATGCTTTGTTATCTGGTACTTTCAGCATATATCCAGCTCCACGCACTGTATGGAGAAGGGGAACATCAAAATCTTTTTCAATTTTGGCTCTCAAACGAGAGATATGGACATCAATGACATTCGTTTGTGGATCAAAATGGTAATTCCAAACGTTTTCCAAAAGCATAGTGCGTGTAACAACCTGCCCCGCATAACGCATCAAATATTCAAGTAAACGAAACTCTCGTGGTTGCAATAGAATGTTTCTATCACCTCGTTTTACCGTATGTGCTAACCGATCAAGCTCAAGATTACCTACACAGTAAACAGTTTCTGCTTCTTTAGGATTTTTCCGCCGTTGTAAAACTTCAACACGCGCAAGAAGTTCAGAAAAAGCATAAGGCTTTGTCAAATAATCATCTCCCCCTGCACGCAGCCCCGTTACACGATCATTAACTTGCCCTAAAGCAGACAGAATAAGAACCGGTGTTTCATTGCCTTTAGCGCGCAATTCAGCAATAATAGAAAGACCATCACGATGCAAAAGCATTCGGTCAACAACCATAACGTCATAATTTTCCGTGGTTGCTAAAGCGTATCCCGTATCTCCATCATAAGCAACATCAACAGAATGCCCTACTTCCAAAAATGCTTTTTCGAGATAATGCCCCGTCTCATGATCATCTTCAATAACGAGTATCTTCATAAAACGTATCTCCATTATTTTATTATGTTGTAGGACAAATGTTTAATAAATATTTGTCCTACAACTAAAGCTTTATTTTTTGAAAATTGGAAGAGCAACAAAACGATTTTGATCATTTGTTCGCACTTGTAAGAGTATAGCCTTTCGTCCTAACTGCTGAGCATTTTTGATTGTGTTAATAATATCAGAGACTCGTTTAACTGGTTTATTATTTACTGTCACAATGATATCACCAGGGCGTATCCCTTTATCTGCAGCATCTGAATCGGTATCGACATCCGTTACGACAACCCCTACACCATCATCAGAAGGCATAACAATCAAACCATAATCTTCCAATGTTTCATCTAAATCACTCTGTCCATTTGAATATTTTGAAGTCTCTTTCTTACTTTCATCTTCAGACATTGAAGCGAGTTTAACCTTTATACTCTCCTCCTTACCTGATCTCCAAATCCCTATGGTTACCATTTCTCCTGGTTTAATATTTGCAATACGTTTCGCCAGCTCACGCGCATCAGCAACTTTTTCATTATTCACTGAAATAATTACATCACCCGCTTTAATACCAGCCTTTTCTGCCGGTCCTTTTAACGGATCAGTAACCAAAGCACCTTTGGCTTCTTTCAATCCTATTGAATCGGAAATCTCCTTTGTTACCGGCTGAATCTGAACACCTAACCAACCACGTTGAACTGAACCTTTTTCAATAAGTTGTTGTACAACCTGTTTTACAGTCGCTGCTGGAATAGCAAAAGCAATCCCAACATTTCCTCCAGAAGGAGAAAAAATTGCTGTATTAACCCCAACAACCTTTCCATTAAGATCAAACGTTGGACCACCAGAGTTTCCTCTATTAACAGCAGCATCAATCTGAATAAAATCATCGTACACACCAGTGCCAATATCACGTCCACGTGCAGAAACAATACCTGCTGTCACAGTTCCACCAAGACCAAATGGATTCCCAATGGCAACAACCCAATCCCCAACACGAAGCTTTGAATCATCACCAAAATCAACATAAGAAAATTTTCTTTTATCATTCACTTTTAATACGGCAAGGTCGGTTTTGGGGTCTTTCCCAATGAGCTTTGCGTTCAATTCTGTACCATCATCAAGAACAACAGTATAACTTGTTCCGTCAGAAATCACATGATCATTGGTCACAATGTAACCATCAGACGAAATAAAAAAACCCGATCCAAAAGCAACAGGACGGAGTCTCTGCGATTGGTGCGGAAATTTATTTTTAGGTTTATCAAAATCATAAAACTCTTTAAAAAATCTTTTTAAAGGATGCTGATCTGGTAATTGATCAAGTCCTGGACCACTAAAAAAGTTGCTAAAGAACCTATCTTCTTTCTTTTTATTGCTCTTTACTTGTACTGCTACAACGGCTGGTTTCACTTGAGCAACAATATCGGCAAATCCCTGTTGTTGCATTAACGAAGTAAATACAGAACTTGCATGAGCCTTTGTCATCCACAAGCTTGATGTACATCCACTAAAAAACAGTGCACTTTCCAATATCGCAGAAAAACTCACTGCGACAAATGTTTTAAAGAAAGCCTTTTTAACCATTTATTCTATGCTCCTATTCAATCATACCTTTATTTCAATTCCGATCACTTATAAAATACCAGACCTTACCATTTTCTGTCTAAATTATTAAAGTTTTGTAAGGTTTCAGTATTCCCTAATATAATTACAATAAGATTGTCTGCTCATTGCAGATGATCTGATTTTTTCTTTTATGTAACATTTTTTTAATGCAATGACATTTTTGACTGTTCTTTTTCATTCACATAACGCATGATTATTCCGTTTGAAGTGGAAAAATATGATACTTACGCCAATGATAATAATGATCAAAGGCGAGAACCATAAAAACCAAGTTATCTTATTCAATGGTGGTTTCAAGAGAATAAATTCACCATATCGCTCAACAAGAAAGTCAGTGACTTGCTGATTACTATAGCCCATTTTTAGCCTTTCCCGAATTAAAAGCCGTAAATCACGTGCTAAAGCAGCATCTGAATCATCAATTGATTGATTTTGACAAACCGGACAACGTAAATGCGATGAAATATGGCGTGCTCGCGCTTCAAGAATCTTATCCTTTAAAATCTCATCCGGCTCTACTGCTATTGCTAATCGAAAAGGAAATGTTGCAATTAAAAAAAATACAATCCAAAGAATTTTTTTCATCTCAATGTCTTTTCCAAAAATTTAAAGCAATCACTACCCTATTGTACATGCCAATGCGAAACCAATACCCCAGAAGAGAAAGACATCCCCCCATAGCCATCATGAATGCCCCTAACCAAATACATATTACATAAGGCTTCCACCATACGTGCACAACGAGACCCCGATTATCAATATGTCCCGGTACAATATATAGCTGTGATAAGCCATGATTTTTAAGACCAACTTCTGTTGTTGATGTATTTTGGCTTGAATAAAATCGCTTTGAGGCTGTTACATTACCTACAATGTTTTTATTTTCATATATTTTAAAATAAAACTCCATTGTCGAATAATTCGAACCAACACCATCATACACTGCATCAAAATGAAGCGTTTTATCCGCTATCGTCACCCTATCCCCTACGTTCATGATTAAAATACGTTCTTGCCCAAAACTTGCCACGCAAACAATACCAAATAATGTAACGCCTAATCCCATATGTGCTATTGCTGCACCAAAAGTAGACCATGGCAATCCAAGAAATCTCTTAACGCGTACTGAAAAAGCTCTCTTACCATATCCACTCTTTCCCCATAGATCCGCTAAACTGCCTAAAAAAACAAACGCTGAAAGCCCAATCCCTAAAACTGCAAAAATATCACGCACAGATGTCGCATAAAATATTATAAAACAGACGATACCAACCAATACAAAAACAAACCACAACCGTTCAAAAACTGCAAGAAAATCACCGCGTTTCCATGCCATCATTGTCCCAAACGGAACAAACAACAACAGCAAAACCATTAGCGGTCCACAGGTAAGGTTAAAAAAAGCAGCCCCTACAGAAATTTTTTGCCCTGTTAATATCTCAATAAAATAAGGATAAAGCGTACCAATCAATACTGTTGCTGTTATTGTTGTCAGTAACAAGTTATTTAAAACAATAAACCCTTCACGTGAAATTGGTTGAAAAAATCTTTCTGTTTTTAAAATAGGGGTACGCAAAGCAAAAAGAAGAAAAGCAGCTCCCGTAAAAAAAAATAAAAGAGCAAGAATTGCTTGCCCGCGTGCTGGATCAACAGCAAAACTATGAACAGAAACTAAAAGCCCAGAACGCACAAGAAAAGTTCCCATCAGAGAAAGGGAAAAAGTAAGAAGCGCTAAAAACAGAGTCCAACTTTTCAATATTTCTCGTTTTTCGAGAACAAGAGCAGAATGTAAAAGAGCCGTTCCTGAAAGCCACGGCATAAACGAAACATTTTCAACAGGATCCCAAAACCAATACCCCCCCCATCCTAGCTCATAATAAGCCCAATAAGAGCCAACCATAATACCCAATGTCAAAAAACACCAAGAAAGTAAAAGCCACGGACGAATCCCACGCGCCCAAATTCTATCAACATGTCCCATAATCAATGCCGCAACGGCAAAAGAAAAACAAAGTGAAAAACCGACATAACCTAAATAAAGTAGCGGTGGATGAATTGCTAATGCGATATCTTGTAAAAGAGGATTGAGACCATTTCCCTGCAATGCTGGTGGATTCACGCGTAAAAATGGATTGGATACAAAAAGAATAAATAAAAGAAAAGCAGTTGTAATCCAACTTTGGCAAATTAAAACAAGCGTCTTAAAATCTTCTGGCAAATGTTGGCTAAAAAAAGCCATCAATGCGCTAAAAAAAGCAAGACTTAAAACCCATAACAACATAGAGCCTTCGTGGTTGCCCCAAACACCTGTAATTTTATAGAGCATCGGTTTTTCTGAATGAGAATTCTCAACAACGTTCAAAACAGAAAAATCAGATACGACATAAGCATAAATTATCACTAAAAAAGATAAAAGCAGTAATGTAAAAGTGATATATGTTAGAGGAACAACTGTTTGCATTAACAAACGCTCTCTCCACCAAAAACCTAAAGCAGGTAAAAATGCCCCTAATAAGCTTACTGAAAATGCTGCAGCTAAAAAAATATGACCCAGTTCGACAAGCACAATCGAATTATTTCTCCATAATGTAATGTTTTTTCAAACGATCAGCTGTTTCTTTAGGCATATAAGTTTCATCATGTTTTGCTAAAATACGCATCCCTATAAAAAAGCCCTGTTTATCGAAATGCCCTTCTACGATCACCCCCTGACCTTCACGAAAAAGATCCGGTAAGGCACCATTGAAAACTACTTTTTCATGTTTTTTGTTATCCGTTACAAAAAAAACAACGCCTCTCTCTCCAACATATTGAACAGTTCCCTTTTCAACAAAGCCACCCAAACGCAAAGGGCGCTCCGTTAAAATATCTTCTCTTGTAATTTCAGAGGGCATTCTAAAAAAACTGACCGCATGACGCATTGCATACACTATGAGACTTGCTGCAATTGTCATAACCAAACAACATAATAATATGATCAGTAAGCGCTTTTTTTTTCGCTGCTCTAAAATAACCTTCCATGAGGCAGAATTCTTTAAAGATTGACTGTTCATAGACACTCTGCGAAAAAATTTACGTTATAATTAAGTATCAATATTTTATTTTTTAAAAGCTTTGCACATCTTCTACATAGGTGCAAGATTTCTTTTCTTTGTATGCTCACTCGATAAATCACGTAACTGAATTATCATTTTTTTAACACGTGATTGTCCTGAAAAATTTTCAGGCATTGTGTCAAGAAAGCTTTGTAAAAATTGCACTGCCTGCGCAGTTTTTCCTGCTTGATGCAATGCATCAGCCAACAATAAACGTGGATAAAAATCTGTTGGCGCTAAATCTGCTGCTTTTTGAAAAGCATTTTGCGCTTCTTGCGTTATCACTCCCCCTTCATAACCAACCAATGCTAAACCGTATCCTACAAGCCTTGGAGCTGTTTCTCCATTCAAACGAAGTGCATCTAAATAAGTATTCACTGCTTCTTGAAAAAGGCTTTCTTCGAGATACCCTACCGCTAACGCATCTGCTAGCTTGCCATCATGAGGTGCACGGAAAAAAAGCACTTGTAAACGAATAAGCTTTTCTTGCTTACTAAGAGTTTGAGGATCCTTATCCATTAATTCGCTAAAAAAATAACTTTTCACTTCTGGATTGCCTGTCAGCCCATAAATATTCCATGTCATAAGGAGAACAAACAAGATACTTAAAGCCTTAAGAATATTTCTTTTTTTATAATGCATATAAAGCTTGTTAAACTCAATCATACGCTTATGGCTTCTATAACCACCCACGGTTTGAACTTTCCATTCTTTTTTTATCTCATCGTCAAAACGTAGTGAAAGAAAAAGAACACTTGCCAGAAAAATCAGAAAAAATGCTGCAAAAATCAATAAGAGCATATCGTTTTTTTCCAATACGAACAGAGAATAACTCGCTTACATTTTATCCTCTTCATGAGAAAAGTGATGTGAATTAATAAAAATTCATTTTTTCATGGAGAATATTATAAAATCTATTATATATATCAATTAAACAAAGAAACTAAAAACAATGTTTCCCTACTCTTTGATGTATTATCTGAAAATACTGCTTTACAAACTTTATAGACATTTCTTGCTTAAGGAGAAAATATGTTATTCTCCCATCTTAGGTAATAAAACTTTTGCATACAACCCACCCAAATCAGAACGTGATAAAAAGAGATTGCCACCATATTCACTGACCATATCTGAAACAATTGCTAACCCTAAGCCTGACCCTAGTTTACTTTCATTAAACCGCCGCCCTCTTTTTAATGCTTCATCAATTTTGTCTTCTGTTAAACCAGGACCATCATCTTCTACAAAGATACTAAAATATTCTGTTTCTTCAGCATTTTCTTCTAAACAACAAGAGATCAAAACCTTTGCGCGAGACCACTGAGTAGCATTTTCAATCAAATTCCCTATAATTTCTTCTAAATCTTCCTTCTCTCCAGAAAAAACAATATCATCAACATCCATAATAAATTGAATTTGTTTTTCAGGATTAAGCTTTTTCATAACCCGTACCAAGCGTTCAAGCACACTGCGAACAGACGTATGATAGACAACACTATCGCATTGTGCTGCAATCCGCGCACGCTGAAGATAATGATTGATTTGAGCTTGCATTATTTGCGTTTGCTCTCTCAACAAACTAGCCTTTTCTCCGCGCATCTTATCTGTCTCATTCATAATCACGGATAGAGGCGTCTTCAATGAATGCGCGAGATTACCAACCTGTGTGCGAAATCGCTCGATAATACGCTGATTATTATTAATGAGAGCATTCATCTCTTGTACAAGCGGCATCACTTCGCTTACTAAATCCGTATTCACATAATGAACTCTTCCTTCGCGAATATCATTCAATGCACGTCGAATAAGCTTCAACGGTTGAAAACTAAAGAAAATAATAGCAATATTAATAAGAACACTCCCGATACCGAAACTCCAAAGAAAAATTTGCAAAGTTCGCTTAAATTCCTTTACCTGGGCATGAGCTTCATCGATATTCCCAACAAGCCGAAAACGTGCAATATGATTTTTATTATCAAGAACAACATCACTCTCAATCACTTGTAGCTTTTGACCATTGTTCCCCGTTATCCGATAAGAGCGAAAGAATTTATTGTCAAAAGGTATATCAACATCACTTGGTGTAAATATCTCGCCTGTTCCCAATGAGGGGGATGTCAATCTTCCTTTTAAATTATGGGATATCGCAACAACTTCCCAATACCATCCTGTTGTTGGATCAGAATAACGAATATCATCAATCCCAGCCCCTCCTATCAAAGTACCTTCCGATGACACCGTCACTGTTGCAATAAGACTGTAGAGTTGAGCAGAAAGGATACGCTCTAGGCTTTGTTCAGTCGAACGCTTATAAAATAAAATACTTACTGCAGAAATCGATAAAAGAGAAATAACAACCCATAATGTTGATAAGATCATAACACGTAAACTGAGAGATCGAGTAATTACAAAAAAGAACCTCCTATACCAATTATTCTCTTCAAAAACATTCATTAATCACCTCGCGTTCTCACGCGATATCCCATTCCTCGAATAGTTTCAATCAAATTCACTCCAAGCTTTTTCCGTAACCGACCTACAAAGACTTCCACCGTATTCGAGTCCTTATCAAAATCCTGATCATAAAGATGTTCTGTAAGCTCTGTTCTTGAAATGACCCTGTCACAATGATGCATGAGATACGAAAGCAGTCTGAATTCATAAGATGTTAGTTTAATCAATTGACCATCTACAAAAACACGAGACGTCTTTGTATCCAACAAAACATTTCCGCAACATAATGCACTTGTCGCATGTCCCGTAGTGCGACGAATTAATGCTCGCAAGCGCGCCATCACTTCCTCCAAATGAAATGGCTTCACAACATAATCGTCAGCTCCAGCATCAATACCTTGCACCTTATCAGACCAACGGTCTCGCGCCGTTAGCATTAAAACAGGCATGGAGAGCCCTTCTTGACGCCACTTTTCAACAACACTAATACCATCAATCTGCGGTAAACCTATATCAAGTATCACCGCGTCGTAAGACTCTGTGCTCCCTAAAAAATAAGCCTCTTCACCATCGAAAGCACTATCGGAAACATATCCTGCACGTCTTACAGCTTCTGCTAATTGATGGTGAAGATTCCGATCATCTTCAACGATTAAGATACGCATCACAACACCATCTGCCAAAAACTAATCAGCAGGAACAAAAAATTCAACACGACGTAACTTTTCACCATTACGGGCTGGTACAACAACCACAATTGCACACATGTTCTTTCCATCCTGAACAACCGGTTTTGAACGGACGAGAACCCCGCTCTCTTGTGCGGCAGCCTTCTTACCTACTTCAGCACACCCAGAAGCTAGAACAGAATCTGCTCCTAAAAAAGCTGCTATTATTACGAACAAGATTTTTTTTTCATCATAAATATTTCAATAACCCATCTCTTCTCTTCCTTGATAAAGGATAAAAGAAATAATGGTTTTTTTTAGTCGATTAAAAAATCACAAATGAAAACAATTTATCCTCTATCTTACAGAAGAACATATTAACATTACTCCAAATTTTTAAAAAATCAAAAAAATATTTTTAATAATGAGAATAAAATTTATTCAATAAAATAATAAAATATTAATATACTATCTTACAAAAAATGCATAATTCTAAAACAAATTCTTTCTCTGTTAGAACTATAGAAAAAAAATACTTCTACTCCATATAATTATTGTAGATTTGTTTGGTTGTATTGCTTTGCCATAGGCTCTCTTTAAATGTTTGATTTTTTTAAAAAAAAGAAAGGGCAACACCGTAAGCCATTTCATAGTCCTGCTCTCATTGAATTAGACGCACGATTAGACACAGCGCTTTATCACATTCGTTCTGCTAACAGTTTTTTCTGGAAAAAGGCAAAAATCGTCTCACAAAATTTTCATCTTCAAGGATGGAAACGTTTTATCGTTGAAGTTCTCGATGAAATACTGACATTAGGGTTGTTGGGATTTACTCTTTTCACTATTTTGGGCATTTCTGTTTTTGAACTGACCAAAACAGATTGGTCTTCTCCTAAAAACTTTTCCATTCTTTTTCTAGATCGCTATGGAAATTCCATTGGGCACCGTGGTGCACTGCCGGCAATCTCTGTCCCCGTTGAAGAAATGCCTGACACTGTCATTAAAGCGGTTCTCGCTACAGAAGACCGTCGTTTTTTTGATCATTGGGGCATTGATTTTCAAGGACTTACACGGGCAATTTCACAAAATATGCAAGCTAAAGGTGTGGTTCAAGGTGGTTCAACTCTCACACAACAATTGGCTAAAAATTTATTTTTAACAAACGAAAGAACCATAACACGTAAAATTAAAGAAGCTTATCTTGCTCTTTGGCTAGAAGCAAATTTTAGCAAAAAACAGATTTTGCAACTCTATCTTGACCGAGCCTATATGGGAGGAAACAATTTTGGTATTGCCGCAGCGGCAAAATTTTATTTTGGAAAAAACATACGTCATGTCTCTTTAAGTGAATCTGCTATGTTAGCAGGACTCTTTAAAGCTCCAACAAAATATGCTCCTCATAGTCATCTCTTTGCAGCTCAAACACGTGCCAATATCGTCCTTTCTAATCTTGTTAATAGTGGCTTTATGACGAAGAGCCAAATTATCAATGCGCATCGCCACCCTGCTAAGGCACTTCCCCAAAGAGAAAATAATCAGCCAGATTATTTTCTTGATTGGGCATTCGAGGAAGTCAAAAAAATGCGTAATCAACTTCCAAGCCATAGTTTAATTATTCAAACGACCCTTGATCCGAATATTCAAAAAGCAGCAGAAGAATCAATTGCATATCATTTACATCAGTATGGTCAACAATATCGCGTAACACAAGCTTCCACTGTTATACTCGATAATAACGGTGCCGTATGCGCAATTGTTGGAGGACAAGATTATAAAAAGAGCCAATTTAACAGAGCAACACAAGGCGGACGGCAAACTGGTTCTTCATTCAAACCTTATGTTTACGCAACCGCACTGGAACACGGACTGTCTCCCTCGACAATCGTTTTAGATGCTCCTATCAATTGGGGAGGTTGGACACCAAAAAATAATTCTGGCCGTTATTTGGGGAAAATTGATTTAGCAACAGCTTTAGCTTTTTCTATTAATACAGTCCCTGTGTATCTCACCTATCAATATCTTCACCGCGATACCCAACCTATCATAGATCTCATCAAGAATATGGGGATTAACGCGCATATTTTATCACACAAAACGATGGTTCTGGGCACTTCCAACATGACCCCCATGGATCAAGCAACTGGCTTTAATGTCTTTGCGAATGGCGGGATAGCTGGTAATCGTCATGGGTTTACGCAAATCAAAACAATTGATGGTCGTGTCGTGTGGGATTTCGAACATAACGGAAAAAAACTACACCGAGTTCTGAGTGAACAATCAACAGCTTATATGAACCAAATGATGGTGGGTGTCACGACACGAGGATCTGGTAAGCGTGCTGCTCTACCCATGACTCTCGTCGCTGGGAAAACTGGAACATCACAATCTTATCGTGATGCTTGGTTTGTTGGCTTTACAGGCAATTATACAGGAGCGGTATGGATGGGAAATGATAACTTTTCACCGATGAATCGTGCTTTTGGGGGTGGCGTTCCTGCCATGATATGGCATCGCATCATGCTTGCTGCACATCAAAATATCATGCTCAAACAGCTCTATGGTGTTAAAGATTCTCTCCTTCCTTATCAGCCCCCAGTACTTTCTTCCCATGCAGATTCTGAAGTTCCTCCTCCAATACCCTCTACGCTTTCTCCTGAAACATTGAATATTGTGCGATTGATTAACAAAGATCTGAAAAAAACATCTGTAATTTCTTTGAAAATGAAAACAACTGGAGATTCAACATTTTGAATTCAAGATATTCACTGATGTTTTTTAATATCACCATTTTCTTTTTTATCTTCGCTTTTTCCATTTTATGTGGAACACTGAGTGTCGATTATGTGCTCAATTCCTTTCCTCATTTTGGACTCTTTAGAATTGGAAAATGGAGTGCTTATCCACAAATGGGAACAGCCAATATGGATCCTTATACCCGCGCCCGCACCGCTAAACAAGGCATTGTTTCACTCGGACGAACTGAAGGTATTCAATTCCAGATTTGGCAAGATAACCAAGGGCGTCCACTTCATCATCACTGTCATTATTTACTCAAAGGCACCATCCCTGAAACCCGTCTTTTTACCCTTTATACAGCTGACAAATCCCTAAAACCTTATACTTCATCCAAAGAAATACCTTTTGAACTCCACACTGACAATATTATCTATGAGCATGATGGCTCATTGCGCATCAATATTTCACCCACACCGCAAGCCGGCAATTGGCTTGCAACAGTTAGTCAAAAAGAATTCGGGCTTATTCTTACCTTATACGATACCTCAATCATCTCTGCAACGGCATTACAAAAGCTTACAATGCCATCAATAGAACAAATCCCATCAGGACAAATAAATTGTGACTAGATTCATTTATATCGCACTTCTTGCAATCATTGGCGCTATTATCGTTCATATTTGCGTTCTCTTTCTGATCCCCTATTGGGCACAAGATAATATATGGACAGCACTTAAAAAATCCGGAGCCTCTTATCAATTTGTTGCTTTTACTCCCGATAATCCTATTCAACAATCTGCTGATCCACTCTTTCTTCTTAGAGTCTGCAGATTTAATCTTGAAAATGGGCCTATTCATTTAAAAGCTTTGAAAACACGACAATTTTGGTCACTAGCAGCCTACACACACAACGGAATTATTTTCTATAGCCTTAATGACCGAACAGCCCCTGATGCGACACTCGATCTTATCATTGGAAAACCAATACAAATCATAGAACTCAAAAAATCAAAACCTAAAAAAAATACCAATTCAGTTTTGGTTGCTAAAAATTTGAATGAAGGGTTTGTTATTTTACGTACTTTTGTCCCTTCTTCCCTTGCGAAAAAAGAAAGTGAAGCTTTTCTTTCATCTGCAACCTGCCGCATATTTTATGAATAAAAACGGACTAAACTCTCATTTGTACAACACCTTCCTTTCTATAAAATACATGAAGCCTATCAAAATGGTTATCTTTTTTCTCTATTAATCAAATATTCGAATTCAGATTTATCTGATTGTAGATCCCTAAATTTTTTATTGAGATAGAATGAAATCTCTATTGCACATCATCATATCCTATTTGATTACGCATTATCTGACAGAAAAAACTCCCAGCAATCAGAAGAGAAAATCAAGAGTAAAGTTCTAGAAAAATATGCCGCTAACAACCGTAAAACTTGTTATTTGAGTTTACTTCTTTTTATTTACAAACATTCCCATAAAGTTCGCATCAATAACATGATAAACTATAGAAGAAATACTGATTACCTTCAATGAAGTGCTAAAATAACCGCTGGAAACTTATAAGACATTATGCATCCTTGACCTCAAAAATAAGTGCTTTATTTTTGTTTTATGAGCATAAGCTTTTTGTAAGATATGCACTCTGAAAAAACTTGGCTTATAGTTTACAATTGAGGGGAAAAACTTCATGAAGAAGAGATATGTTCGGTTCATTTCAAGAGCAGCAGTATGGTCCCCTCGATTTGGTGGATTGTCGTTCTTTGTTTTATTATTTTCATTCATTTTACAACGTTTTTCCGTCATTAACGTAACTGATTTCATAATTTTGATAGGTATCTCTACTGGCTGTGTGATTATTTCTCTTTTTCTTGCTGTAAAAGCACTTTACAGCTTATGGGTCTATGGAGCCCTAGGAGGAATGAAAGCTTTAAAAGGAATCATTTATTCACTCATAACTGCTACACCATTGATGTTATTTTTTGGACTTTGGTTTACCTTACCGGATCTTTACGATATTTCTACCGACACACAAAGCCCGCCAGCTTTTTTTCGCACAATACGTCCCAGCGATGCTTTACCGCTCAAAATTGTTTTGACTGAACAAGCAACATTACAGATGTCACAATGGCCAGAAATATCGGGGCGCCGTTATGATGGCTCACCTGATCGTATTCGCGAATCCGTTCTCAATGTTTTAGCAGCCTATGATTGGCCTGTTGTGGCTCAAAGAAAGTTTAAAGGTGAAGAGAATGAATTGTATATTGAAACAATGGCAAAAACTTTTTACCTTGGCTTTATTTCAGATATTGTTATTCGTTTAACTGATGAAGGGGATACAACTTTTGTTGATATGCGTTCTGCTTCTCGTTATTTACCAAGAGATTTGGGGACAAATGCTGCTTTTATTATCGATTTTATGGATGCACTTGATACAGAAATCGCCTCACTTCCTCTTTCTGAAGATAATGAGTAGAGGTTAGAAGTATAGTAAGTTACATTTACTAAATTAGCTTATTTCAAAAATAAATTTTGAGACGTGCAGAAACGCACAAAACATTTATCGTCTCTCGACGGCCATAAGCATTACTGACAAGTTCTTTAAACACCCAAAAGCAACTTATAGCCTCTTTTTAGCGCGTGACATATAGATAAAATATTTGAATTCAAATTCTAAACTTAAATACTATAATTGATTTTACATATATTTTTTATGCTCAGAAATCTCATCATAAAAGTAGGAAAGAAGACTTCTCTAATAAGGAAATTAAGCATTTCTTACAGGCGCATTTTTCCAATGAAAATAGAAAAATACACCCTCATCAAGAAAGATGAAATACATTTATCATAAAATATGATGCATATATAATATAGTTACAGAAAAAATTAACAATAAAATACACATAAATTCATCTGTATTTTACAATAAATGATTATTTCAATTTTATAAAGAAATTTCATAATAATAAAAAAAATATATATTATTACAAATAATAGAAACTTATTTAAATGAAAATAATTTTTTATCAAACATAACTTAAATATAAATACTAATATATAATATATTTAAACGCAACATAAATAAAACAAAACGCCAAAAATAACCCACTAAATGTCTTAATTGCTTCCTTTATACTATTTTTCCAACTGTCATCACTTTATCTATAACTTAATAAAAATATAAAAACAAATATTGAAAATAAAATATCAAAAACATTATTATATAAAGATAATAAATAATCATTTTTCATATAAATAACGTATACAAATAAAAACTGTTATAGAAAGTAATATAACAAATATAATGAACAAAAATGTGCTTAACAACATTTTTTTCACAATTTCTTTGTTACTATAACCTTTAAATTTATACCGTAAAAACATTGCATAGAAAAATATAAAGAAAGCACATGTAGAAGATAATAATTCTGCAATAATACGAATAATATCACTCATAAAAAATAAAATTTACAAATTAATATATAATTATAAATTAATAATGAATAATCATTGTTCATAGAAATAACGTATATAAATAAAAAATGTTATAGAAAATAATATAACGAACAAAAATATTCTTAACAAAATTTTTTTCCAAATTTCTTTTTTACTATAACCTTTAGATTTATAATATGAAAACAATGTATAGAAAAATATAAATAAAGCACCTATAGAAAATAATAATTCTACAATAATACTAATAATCTCATTCATAAAAAAAATCCAAATTAAATATATAATTTTGTAAAATTATGCACCTAAACCTTCCTGTCAAGTTTGTAGACACATAATTATGCCTACAAGCTTGTGCATTGCTTTACCGCTCAAAAGTGTTTTGACTGAACAAACAACATTACAGATGTCACAATGGCCAGAAATATCGGGGCGCCGTTATGATGGATCACCTGACCGTATTCGCGAATCCGTTCTCAATGTTTTAGCTGCGTATGATTGGCCAGTTGTGGCTCAAAAAAAGTTTAAAGGTGAAGAAGATGCGCTTTATATTGAAACAATGGCAAAAACTTTTTACCTTGGCTTTATTTCAGATATTGTTATTCGTTTAACTGGTGAAGGGGATACAACTTTTGTTGATATGCGTTCTGCTTCTCGTTATTCGCCAAGAGATTTGGGGACTAATGCTGTTTTTATTATCGATTTTATGGATGCGCTTGATACAGAAATCTCGTCACTTCCTCTTTCTCAAGATGATGAGTAGAAACTTGTACTTACTTCCAACAGAAAAATCCCTACCAACCTGTCATTTGTTTGCACTATTATTACTTATTACTGAAAGTGCTTTTACTCTTTCAGGACAAAGCTTTTAAACGAAAATATCTCAATCCTAACTTATTTCATAACAAAAATATTGTTTTGTCTCTCATTTGATGTTTTTATTTAAAATATTTTAAGTATTAATATATATTAACTATTAATATACTATGTATTAAACAATAAAAATGATTTATTTTATTAAAAAGTAAATTTATAATATTTGACAAATAATAACAAATTAACTAATAGGTAAGTATTGTAATTAAAATTTAAATTGTTTATTTTTCTTACTTCTAAGCGGGGAGAACATGCGGAGCTTATAAGGGAGGAACAGCTATGTCTAAAAAATCTTTACTCTCCTGTACAGCTATCGCAGCAATTATGCTTTTTGGCAAAAATCTCAACGTACATGCTGAATCTCTTGAAGTTGATAAAGGAGAAGTAAAAAACGTATCAAACAAGACTTATGAATATATTCAAACAACAAATGGTGGAAAAGTCATCGGTAAAAACTTAACACTGACCGGAGGTCATCCAATAAACAACGATTTGGATGCTGTAGTCCTTAGAACCCAATCTTCAATTGAGTTATGGGATACAACCATTAAAAGTGCAAACGATACTCAGCTGCATAGTGGTGTTGGAATATGGCATGGTAGTACATTTAAGATGATAGGAGGTGTTATTGCAGCCGATTATGGCGTTATATCAGACACTGATGACAGTGGCACAACGATATTGGAAAACGTGAAATTATCAAGCGGTAAAGACAACACTTCGATGAGCAAAGGAATCTCCGCTAGAAAAGGCATAATTACTTTAAAAAATGTAACCGTTAATGAAGCAGATTTATCCGTAGCAGCATCTTCTGATGCACATGTGATAATATCTGTCAGTTCCTTTGGCGGTGAGGTACAAGCTAAACAATGCAGTACCATTACTTTAAACGATAATGTCACAGTAACATCTAAAAATGATGGACTCCATGCAGATGGTGAACAATCTAAAATCACAATGACTGGAGGAACTGTAAAGGGGAAAAAAAGTGCTCTGTTGACAGAAAATGGCGGATATATTGATGTCGCCGATATCACTCTCACCGCATATAACAAAGGAACAGGCGCAAAATCCACTGGTCCTAACAGCATGATTGATTTGCATAATAATGCAACCATTAAAGAGACTGTTATTGGACTTGAAACAAACGACAATGGTGTCATTCAAATGACAGGAGGATCTATTGAAATCACAGAAGGCGAAGCAGTAGGTGCATTATTCCTTGACACCGCAAGCAAAAAAAACACGCTGAAAGATGTGAAAATATCAAGTGGAAAAGATGGCTTTCTTATGGAGAAAGGAATCTCCGCTATAAAAGGCATAATTACTTTAAATAATGTAACCGTCACAAAAGCAAAACGCAGCATCTATGCAGATAACAAATCTCAAGTAATGGTTTCTAGTGGATCTTTTGAGGCAAAAGAAGATGCAATCAATGCTCAAAGTGGTAGTACCATTACTTTGGACAATGAGGCTAAAATCACATCATCTGAGGGTGATGGCCTCCATGCAATTGGTGAGCAATCAAAAATTTTTATGACAGGGGGAACTGTTACCGGTAGCAATAGTGTATTATATACAAAAGCTGGTGGATATATTAATGTTAAAGACGTTGCTCTCACAGCAAATGGAAAAGGAACAAAATTCGGCGCATTTGCAAGAGGTTCCAACACCATTGAATTGAATGGAAACACAACAATTAAAAATGCTAAGATCGGTGTTAAAGCCCAAAGTGATAATGCGACAATCAAGATGACAGGAGGATCTATTGAGGTCACAAAAGGCGAAGCAGTAGGTGCATTATTCCTTGACACCGCAAGCAAAAAAAACACGCTGAAAGATGTGAAAATATCAAGTGGAAAAGATGGCTTTCTTATGGAGAAAGGAATCTCCGCTATAAAAGGCATAATTACTTTAAATAATGTAACCGTCACAAAAGCAAAACGCAGCATCTATGCAGATAACAAATCTCAAGTAATGGTTTCTAGTGGATCTTTTGAGGCAAAAGAAGATGCAATCAATGCTCAAAGTGGTAGTACCATTACTTTGGACAATGAGGCTAAAATCACATCATCTGAGGGTGATGGCCTCCATGCAATTGGTGAGCAATCAAAAATTTTTATGACAGGGGGAACTGTTACCGGTAGCAATAGTGTATTATATACAAAAGCTGGTGGATATATTAATGTTAAAGACGTTGCTCTCACAGCAAATGGAAAAGGAACAAAATTCGGCGCATTTGCAAGAGGTTCCAACACCATTGAATTGAATGGAAACACAACAATTAAAAATGCTAAGATCGGTGTTAAAGCCCAAAGTGATAATGCGACAATCAAGATGACAGGAGGATCTATTGAGGTCACAAGAGGTGAAGCAGTAGGTGCATTATTCCTTGAAACCACAAGCAAAGAAAACACGCTGAAAGATGTGAAAATATCAAGCGGTAAAGATGGCTTTCTTATGGAGAAAGGAATAAGTGCTGACAAAGGAAGCATGGTTTCTTTAAATAATGTAACCGTTAAGAATGCAGAAAAAGCTCTCTTGGCTAATGATAATTCCCAAATAACAGTAATGGGCGGAGGTTCCTTTGGTGGAGAAGTACAAACTCTGCAAGGTAGCACAATTACTTTAAATGATAATGTCACAGTAACATCTAAAAATTACGGACTCCATGTAGATGGTGAAGAAGCCAAAATCACAATGACGGGAGGGAGTGTAAGTGCAAAAGGAGCAGCATTTGTCGTAAAAGATGGCGGACATATTGATGTCACAGATATTTCTGCAAAAGCACAGCGCAATGGGATACGCTTTGATAACTCAAAAAACGATCAAACTTTAGAAATAAACCTGACCAATACAAACCTTCTCATCAAAGATGGAACGGGTATTGTTGCCAACAATTCATCAAATGGTAAACTCAACCTCAAAGATTCAGAAATCAGAGCCGATAGGTTATTCATAGGGATAATCCATGATACACCAAAACCTAATCAAATCTTTTCACTCTCCGCAGACCGTTCTGTCTTACAAGGTGGTGTAAGAAATGACGAAAATGGACAAACAAGCTTTGATCTCAAAAACAATACAACATGATTTGTGAACACCAGCACAAAAGAAAAAGATGATGCGGGCAAGTTACTTGATATCACTCAAAAATCACGTTCTGATGTTTCTGCACTCAACCTCAATGACAGCAAAATTGTTTTTGAAAAGCCAGTAGAAAACCATTATCACACATTACATATCGGTTCTGGTAAAAAAGATACTCCAGAGATCTATAACGCTTCTGGAAACGCAGAAATCCACTTTAACATGGCATGGAACGATGGGGTTGCTGTAGATGATCAAAAAACCGATCGCGTTCTCATTCATGGCGATGCATCAGGTACAACAACAGTTTATATCAAGAGTGATGTAGGGGATAAAAACAGTGTAGAAAATGCTGCGGCCCCCTCGAATACAGGCGGTATTTCCCTTATCCAAGTCTCTGGAAAAGCGATGGAAGACTCCTTCAAATTAGCCAATGGTTATATCACAAGAGATGGTTTGCCTTATAAATACACACTAACTGCTTATGGACCAGAATCACGCCATGGCACAGCCAATATTGAGCAAAACCTCTTTGATGAAAAAAATGAAAACTTCTGGGATTTTCGCTTGCATAAAGCATTTCTTGACTCCGGTGGCGGTAGCGGTTCCGGTGGCTCTGTCCCTGGTCCACATGTGGAAGCTGTCGTACCGCAAGTGGCAAGCTATATCGTGATGCCTAACGCTCTCTTCTACGCTGGTTTTACCGACATTACTAAGCAAAGCAAATTGTTAGCTGATATCCGTACAACACAAAATTATTCTTTCTTCTTTTCACCCTATGGTAGCAATGCTACCTTAACCTCTGAGCGTGGTCCCTTCAAATATGGCTATGGCGCTGATATTCGCTATGCTGCCGTACAAGCAGGTGGTGCATTAGCTGCAATGGAAAGCCAAAATATCACCATGCATTTTGGACTTATGGGAACCTATGGGAAACTCTCTTTCACACCTAAGGATATGGAGGGTGCAGACAAAAGCACACTCAATAAATGGGCGGTTACAGCTTATGGCAGTATACAACACAACAATGGCTTATATGTCGATGTCCTAACTTCCTATGGCATGATCGATGGAAATATCACTACGGCTGATATCAAGAATGCCGCAAACTTGAAGGGTGCCAAAACCTTGAGCGCTTTGGTTACCATTGGAAAAGAATTTGCTACAGGAATGGCAGGGATAGAGTTTGAGCCACAAGCACAAATTGTTTATCAACAATTGTCGTTTGACACCATGAAAGATGCTGATAATCTAGAAATTGATATGAAAAATCCTTCCCAATGGTTGGTTCGGATTGGCGGACGTTTAACTAAAACTGTTTCTGCCGAAAGTGATTATCCCTTTTCTTTTTATGGAAAAGTGAACTTTCTTAAAACCTTTAGTGATGATGGGAAAATACAGATTGGTAAGGAATTTGACCTTGATCCTGCCGGAACTGCCATTGAAGGCGGTTTGGGCATCAATGCACAACTCTCCCACAATATCGTACTTCATGGTGATGTTAGTTACCAACAAAAGCTACAAAAAACGGGTATAACAGGAGCGAGCTTTTCTAGTGGAATACGTTATCAGTTCTAAGAAAATGCTGTAAAGTGAGCGTTATTTTCCCATTTGCTTGCATAAAAAGGCTGGACAACTCCATACTGTGTGGCCTTTTTGATTTGCACAAACCTACCGTGGAATACCGGTTATTCTTTTCTTTATAACATACCTACAACACTTCTTGCTGAAAGCAATCCTTTGGATAAAGATTTTGTGACCAAATGACTAGCTTATCTGCCAGTTCCTCCTTCTGGCAATCAGACTGCAAGAATAGAAGGAGAAATACTTATTAGCGCTACCCTTCAATCTCTCCAAGATAAATTAAGAGCGCTAAAAGCACAAGCGGACCGCGTCGAGCGCAGCGGTGCAACACAACATGCGCAATTAGATAGGTTGGAAGATGATCGTCAATTAAGCCAAGGAAAATTAAAAGCTGCAAAAAGCCTGATGGAAACAAAAGTCATTAGCCAAGCCGTTTATTTAGAGCGTTTACATGATTTTAAAAATGTCGAGCATGAAATTTTAACCAATCAAAGACGTTTGGAAGAAAATGCCGCCGAAATAAACACCCTCCGCCAACAACGGAAAAGTCTCATTTCCGATGAAATTGCCCGCTATCGGCAACTTTCGCGTGAAACAGAACTGAATCTTCAAGGATTAAAAGCAAAGCTTGATAGCACTCAATACCATCTTGACCACTTATCACTTTATGCACCTGTTGATGGACGTATCGATGATTTAAGTATCCATACTTTGGGCGGCTTTGTAGAAGCTGGTAAAACGCTCATGCGTATTGTCCCTGGTTCGGGTGGTCTCATTATTGAAGCATTTTTTGATAATCGAGATATTGGTTTTTTAGAAAAGGGCCAACGTGCTTACATCAAGTTTTCTGCCTTTCCGCCTGAACGTTTCGGTGTTATCCACGGTACAGTCGTTAATGTAGGCGCTACAGCGCGCTATAATAAAGAAATTAATGGTGTCTACGCTGTTTTAATCAAAATTGACCAAGATCATATCACTTTGAATAACAAACAACTTAAATTTATCCCTGGCATGACTGTGACAACGGATGTCATTACCTCAAAACGGCGTCTCATTTCTTATTTCTTTGAGCCTATCACCAAAATTTTAGAACAATCTCTAAAGGAAAGATAAAGATTAATGTGTGTGCATAAAAATCCTTCATCATCATTCATAGACCCTCTTACAGCGTTAGGAGCTATGGTTGTTTTAATGCTTACATCTTCCTTATACCGCCGCTGGCGAATCTGGGATATCGAACGAAATTTAGGACCAGCTTTACAGACTAGGCAATACAAGCTCTATAAAAATGAACGTGGAGAATTTTGTGCCTTTATCACTTGGGCTTTTTTAGATGAAAAAAATCATCAATCTATGCTTGATAAGGGAGAGCTTTTGTCCGATGCGGATTGGCAAGGCGGAGAATATATGTGGTTTATTGATTGTGTGGCACCCTATGGACATGCTGCTGGTATGGTACGTGACATGCAGCGACATGTGTTTCCTAATCAGCATTATTGCTACGCTGTTCGGCGTAATGAAGATGGTGGAATACGGAAAATCACCCGCTGGTGTTGCTATAGAGCAAAAAATCCAGTCAAATAGTTTTTCTAAAGCAAGTGCGCATAAATCATTTCCCCCTCGTCTTGTAGAAAAGAATCTTTTAAAAGAGCTCTTTAAGCGATAGCTATAGTAAAAGAAAACCTTACCATATTTAGAGCTAACCCGCTACAAATGGGTATTTTTCAGCTTACAAAACTTGCTATGAATAGCAACAGACGGTTAAGGGGGGACACTCTCAAGCTGAACTTTGATTAACTAATTTCACTAGAATTGGCTGGGGTACCTGGATTCGAACCAGGGAATGCCGGTACCAAAAACCGGTGCCTTACCGCTTGGCTATACCCCAAAAAAACACGCTTTATAGCGACTCTTGCACCTTATAGCGATTCCTGTGATTGGACGCAATATCTGAAAATCAAAGACTTTACTTTTTTATCATAAAATTTCTGAGTCTTGTATGGCATTGCCATCGATACAAATTCGTAGCAGAAACTGATATACAGTTGTGATTTTAACATAAGTAGGAACCATTTATCCATCAATTATTTTGCTCTTTGTATTGATTTTCTAGGAACAGAAAATGAAAATCTTGCAGTTTACTCATGTATCTAATAAATTTGCATATGATTTACTTTTCTTGATATATTAAAATCTCATCTTGCTCAATTTAAGAAAAAAGCTGTCACCACATTGGCAACCGGTAAGTGTATGATAGTGCTGCTGTGCTCTTGCATTAAGCATAAAGATGGTAATGTCCACTAATTTTTACATTATATTATTCATGGGTAGCCCCATAAAATGAAATCAAGCACATTGAAAAATATTTCCTAAAAATAACACTTAATATTCTGTTGAAAACATTATGATACACCAATAAACTGGAAAAGTTTTGCAAAAATTAAAAACATTTTATATGGTATTTGAAAAAATAGAGATACCAAAACAAGGAATAATCGCTATTTCCATTTACTTTTTATTCAAAAGATAATGATATTTATTACCCGCTCATAGATGTAAAAAATCTTCAGAAGCAATCTTTATGTAGACCAATACCCTTTTTGATTGATGAATATACATTTCCTAAAAGCTTCTTTTACAAAAAGAGAGACATTAAAACTAATTTCATACAAACTAGGTATTCAACATTTGCTTTTAAATTCGGTAAATGGCAAATTAGGCTTATGAAATAAGCTTAACAATTAGAATCGAGGAGATTTTTAAATGGCTTTTGAATTGCCCCCGTTGCCTTATGATTACGATGCCCTTTCGCCTTATATGTCACGCGAAACGCTTGAATATCATCATGATAAGCATCACCTTGCTTATCTTACCAACACCAATAATTTTGTGAAAGAGTTAGGCTTAGAAAATGAAAGCCTTGAAGATATTGTTAAAAAAAGTTTTGGAAAAAATATTGGTTTGTTTAATAATGCAGCGCAGTATTACAATCATAACCACTTTTGGCTTTGGATGAAAAAAAATGGTGGTGGCCAAAAACTTCCTGAAAAGTTAGCAAAAGCTATTGACGCTGATCTAGGTGGTTACGACAAATTCCGCGCTGATTTTATTGCTGCTGCTAGTGCCCAATTTGGTTCTGGATGGACGTGGGTTGCTGTTAAAGATGGCAAGCTTGAAATTATGAAAACGCCTAATGGTGAAAATCCCTTAGTGCACAACGCTTGCCCTATTTTGGGTGTTGATGTGTGGGAACATTCCTATTACATTGATTACCGCAATGCTCGACCGAAGTACCTCGAATCCTTTGTAGACCATTTAATTAATTGGGACTATGTTTTGAAACTTTATGAAGAATGTGAATTTTAAACTGTCTCAATAATTTTTTAGTGTATGAAAGTCTCTATAATCCAATAAATTATCGGAGACTTTCATACAGAGATATTATGGATTAGCAAAAGTCTTTTCCTGCTATCTTTAGAATATATGCATAGATATAGGCAACTTCTTCTAGCTTTGAAAAACGTCCAGCTGCACCAGCGTGCCCTGAATCCATATTAATACGTAATAAAACTGCATTATCGTCTGTTTTTAGGTCTCGTAATTTTGCCACCCATTTTGCAGGCTCCCAGTAAGTTACACGAGGATCTGTTAATCCTGCCATCACAAGTATAGGGGGATAGTTTTGAGCTTTGACATTATCGTAAGGGGAATAGGAAGCAATAAGCTTATAATCTTCTTCTGATTCAAGAGGATTCCCCCATTCGGCCCATTCTGGAGGTGTGAGTGGCAATGAAGCATCTAACATTGTCGCTAAAACATCAACAAAAGGCACATTCGCTACGATCCCAGCAAAATCCTGTGGAGCTATATTGGCAATAGCTCCCATCAACATCCCCCCTGCTGAACCACCATGAGCAATCAGCCGGTCGTGAGAAGTAAATTTATTGTTTACAAGGTAACGCCCACAAGCAATAAAATCTGTAAATGTATTGTGCTTAAAGAGATGTTTTCCTTTCTCATACCACTCTACTCCCTTTTCTTTTCCTCCGCGAATATGAGCAATGGCATAAATAAAACCTCTGTTCACTAGAGAAAGTACATTACTATTGAAACTGGCAGGAATAGAAATCCCATAAGCACCATAACCGTAAAGCAGACAAGGCGCACCACCATCAAGAGGAGTGTTTTTGTGGTAAAAAAGTGAAATAGGAATCTTCTCACCATCGTCTGCTATTGCTGTAATCCGTCGTGTTACATATGCATCTTTATTATGCCCAGAAGGAATTATTTGCGTTTTTAAAAGCATTCGTTTACAACTTTTCATCTCATAATCAAACACTTGATCAGGTGTTGTCATAGACGAATAGGAAAAACGAATAGTTGGACTGTTATATTCTGCAACTCCTTGCAGACCTAAAGAATAAGCCTCTTCAGTAAAAGCGATGGAATTAACTTGTTTAGTGGTACGTTCCATTACTTTTATACGTGGAAGCCCCTCAAAACGTTCGATCCAGACAAGAAAATCTTGATAAGCATCATGGGATAATATTAGGCACCCAAGCTGATGTGGGATAAACTCAGACCAATTTTCTGATTGTGGAGATGTATATGGCGCTACCATAATTTTGAAATCTTTTGCATTATCTAAATTGGTTAGAATATAAAAGACATCACCACCCTCTGTAAGTGAATATTCAATACCTTTTTGTCGTTTCCGTACACATTGGGGAACAGTAAAAGGCGCCTCAGCAGGAATTAACCAGATCTCGGATGTTTCATGATCATGAATATTAATATAAATAACATCATTAAGCTTAGAACCGCTTACATCTAAGAAAAAACCTGGATTGTCTTCACGAAACATAAGCTTATCTTGTGATTGATCTGTGTTTAATTGGTGATAATAGAGCTCTGAAGGTCGGTGGTTTTTATCCATCTTAGTATAGAAAAAACCTTCAGACCTAGCATCCCATACAATTTGACCAGATGTATCAGTAATTGTGTCCGTACAGTCAGACAATGTCTCAAAATTACGAATTTTAGCTGTATAGAACTCTGATCCTTTGTCATCATAGGTCCATACCACATGTGTATGGTCAGGAGATTCTTGAACTGAACCAAATTTAAAATATTCTTTGCCTTCTGCCAAGACATCACCATTAAGGTACACGTTTTTTTCTCCGCCATTCCTTGGTGTCCGAAAATAATGTGGTTGTTGGCCTCCGGTAACATAAGAGAATCCGTAAGCAAAAGGACCATGTTTTATAGGAACAGAACTATCATTCTCTTGGATCCTGTTTTTCATTTCGGTAAAAAGCAAATCTCGTAATGGTTTTGTATCAGCCATTTGAGCTGATTGATAAGCATTTTCTTTTTCAAGATAATGTCGAATATTGGGATCAAGACAGTTAGGATCTTTAAAAACATCTTGCCAGTTAGACGCACGTAGCCAATGATAGGGATCATCACGAAAAATACCATGATATATTTCCTTATGAGTGATTCTAGATGCTTTGGGAGGAATTGCAAAAGTGCGAGTCATACACAATCCTATATTAAAATATGTTAATAGCTTCGTTTATATGTTAGAATCACAATGATTGATGCAAGTGTAAAAATCTATAAGTTCTATTCACTTGCAAAAATAGCACCATGATAATTTTTAAAACTAATACCTTTCTGTTCATTACATATCACAGCTATTGTTTTCTAGGGATATAACACCACTTTTATAATGAAAGTGGCTGGTAAAACAATTAAACTATTAGAAAAAGAATTGATTTTTTTTGAAACAGTATAATCGCATAATTTTACAGAAAGGAATAAATATATCTAAAATATTATTATTACTGTATAAAAAATAAAAATATCTTATCTCCTTTTAATGAATAGTTTTATATTAAAAATAATACTATTATGTTATTTTTATAATATAGCATGTTTTTTATTATTAAATTTTATAAATATAAACAATAAAAACAAATTTAAAACTTATTAAAAATAAACTTACTAAACTATAATTATTCAAAATAAAATATAATAATTTATATATTATATTTTTATAATTAGTAATTTTATTTTTACGTTCTCAAAAAAAATAAATAAATTTTATCATATATTTTTTTATATTTGTGATGTATTATATATTATGTATGATATGTTATAGGATAAAAATATATTTTAGCATGTAATAATTTCGTTTTTCTTATTGTATATTATGACAAAAAATAGGTATTTATTTGATTTTTTTGTGTTTTGGCAATTTTATAGAATAATTGAATTGACAAAAAAGATTTTTGTACAATATGAAACTCATGTGCATGAGATCTTTATATCATGAGTATATGCACTATATCTCGATTTTGAATTACTCAATTTTAAATTAAAGGAAACAAGAATGGAACATCGTGCAGTCTTAGAGACTGAAAGCAATTTAGTTATTACATTGGTTGCTGATATTGTTGCTGCCTACGTGAGTAATAATTCTATTCGACCGACTGAAGTGCCAAGTTTAATTGCTGATGTCCATGCTGCTTTTCGTAAAGCAGGGAATCTAGAGTTAACAGAAGTCGAAGTTGAAAAACAAAGGCCTGCCGTTAATCCGAAGCGTTCAGTATTTCCTGATTATCTCATTTGCCTTGAAGATGGAAAGAAGTTTAAATCTCTAAAGCGTCATCTCATGACACATTATGGAATGTTGCCAGAAGAATATCGTGAAAAATGGCAGTTAGATAGTTCTTATCCTATGGTGGCGCCTAATTATGCAAAAACACGATCGGCTTTGGCCAAAGAAATGGGGCTTGGACGCAAAAGCAAACGAAAAAAAACTAAATAATCTTATTTTGCGAAAAAATGGTTTCGTGTATAAAGTTGATTTTAGTATACATGTTTTGTGTGAAGCTTTTGTATATATAGCAATTTCTACCAAGGGGATTACATATAGCTTTCGTTACGAATCCGTTTAATCATTGATTTCAAACCATTTGATCGTTGTGGTGTAAGATTTTCATTTAAACCAAGTTTTTCAAAGAGCTCTTGAGCATCAGAATTGCGAATTTCAGAAGCTTTTTTGCCTGAATAAAAAGCAAGAAGTATGTAAATGAGTCCACGCACAATATGAGCATCGGAATCACCTTGAAACGTCAATATTGGATCTTTGGAGTTATTACGTGAAGATAGAAGCCACACTTGGCTAACACAACCAGGAACTTTGTGAGCATCGTTTCGAGCGCTTTCTGGAAAAGGTGGCAATTCATAGCCAAGCTCGATGACATAACGATAACGATCTTCCCAATTATCCAAAAGCGAAAAGTTCTCTATAATATTACCGATTGTTTCCGCCATTATTTTAGTCCTGTTTCGTTTGAATAATCATTCTTGAATACACTTATAAAAAATAAATATTTATTCTTCCTAACATAAATAACACGAAGAACGTTAAAAATCCTTATTTCAAGATAACATTGCATGGTTTTGTAAGAACTCTTGTATTTCGATTTTGTAAGAAACATTAGGGGAAGTCTCTGATATCATTTTTGTTTCCTAATATGTTCCCTAAATATTCATAAGCAGCTCTTGCACCGTAATATGCGCGCTCACCAAGTGAACTTAAAAAGGATTTTCCTACTTTGCAGGTTTTTATATTACGGTCACAAAATGCGCCTAAGTCATTTAAGGCTTCCTTAAAAGCAACAATCACATCGCTCGTTGTTGTCTCATTATTTTGGGGGCTAGAAGAATGGTTACTGCTTGGATCTGCTACAAAAAATGAAATAATGACAAAAATAAAAAATAAAAAAAATGATAATTTGATTAAAAAACGTATCATGGACAATCAATGTACCGCAGTGGTAAATACAATAAAAGAAGCATTTTATACACTGTTGCTTTATAAACAATTTATAAAATGTGCTTTTTATAAAATTGAGTATTCATGTATTGGATCTATATCATTGGCTTTTTTATAAATATGGCACAATTCCGCTGTATAAAATGGGATACATTGTCTATTCAGTAAAAAATTAACATCAAAATTATACACTTACAAGCTGGTCATGTTAATGAACATACTATGATAAAAAATGAGAGAGATAATCGTGTTGTGTACATAATTATTTTAAATAATAGTCCACCATCTTAGCTTAGTTGAAAAAGCTAAAAAGAGTAAACTCTGTTATTCTGACTCTAGTGTCGATAAAATATTTATATTATCTATAAAATTTTTACTGGAATGTTATGAAAATAGTCAACCTGTCAATAAAAACATCAAAAAATAACTGCATCTCTTATGATTACATCTCAAGCCAGTTTTTTCTATAACATTGTAAACATCAATTTAATTAATACTTAATAGAAGGAATTTATACCAAAATATAATAATATTAAGAGATAATTATTATTACCAAACCGTTTATGGATAAGTAACCATCTATATGTAAATTATAAAGAATAGATAATGATTGTCATCTTTTTAGCGTTATAGGCAAATATTTTCAATTTTATTTTAAATAATAGGCAAACATATGCCCCAAAATGAAGAATAACGTGGCATTATTGTTTAGATAATTATATGTGATAATGCAGTTTGCAAACACCAAAATGATCTTGAATGCTAATCATTTGGTGCTCTCTTTATACACATTAAAGATTTGTATAAAATAAAATGAATAAACGTTGATAAGAACTCTTGTTGATTTATCAACTTATAAATTGATATAATGAAGCCGCTCATTTTAGGAGTTTGAAAGGAAAAATCAATAATGTCAATGCACTTCTCTCTGGCTGGAAGTAAAAACTGATTCATATTCGTTTCCTAATTTATATTTGTTTCTTTGTAAAAAATAAACGCAACTGAAAATAAAAGTAATGGCAACAAAACGAAAGACCTACCGAAAAAAAACTGTAAAACACCGTAAATACTATAGTAGTATTGTTATAACACTTCTTCTTATAATTTTTCATTTTATTTTTTGGAGTGCAAAAACTCTTTATTTCTATACACGAAAAAATACTTTATTTTTTGTTGGATCTTTTCTTTTTAGCATTAGTTTTTTATTTATTTCATTTAATGCTTTATTTTCGCAAATGACAACGCATCAAAATATTTTAACTCAAATGAAATTTTCCTCTGTTCAAAGTATAGGTAAGAGCTCTACTTTATCGGAAAAAGAAGAAAAATCACAAGAACTCTCCCGTGTAACTTCTGTACATTCTCAAAGCCATAAGCACACAAATTCACCTTTACCCTCTCAATCAGCAAGCATGCTGGAAAAGCAAAAAGAACTAGCAAAATTAGGACTTTATGATGGACCATTAGATGGACTGGAAGGACCTAAAACACGCCGAGCCATCACTTTATGGAAACAGCAAACTGCTCAGAGAATGCAAAAGAATGTTCTATCTAATCCCGCAGCAGATGAAATCGCGATATTAATTAAGCAAAGCGAAATAGAAACAAACAATACAAAAAATATGACACACTTAAAAGAAGCTATTTTAGAGCCTTCTGTTGAAGATATTATACAAGTGCAAAAAGCTTTACATATTTTTGGGAATGAGGAGGTTATTGTCACAGGAATAGAAGATCAAAAGACGATAGAAGCCTTAAAACAGTTTCAAAAAATATTTGATCTTCCTGTAACAGGTAAAATTAATCACACAATTTTAATGAAAATGCGTGAAATTGGTTTATTAAATTGAATCTAATCATAATAATCTCTTAATTTATAATGATAATTCATCTTTCGTTTGTTTAATGCTCCCCTCAAACATTCCTTCATCTCAAGCCCTCTTATTTTCAATCAATCAGAATGGTTTTCTTACACATTACATATTGAGCCGTATAATTTGCTTCAAAAAAACCACAACCGATTGCAGAAAAAAGAATATTGCAAAATAGCAAACGCGCTTGTTCTAGCATTTTTATTGCCTCTGATGATAAAAGGACACGAAATTTTTGTAGTATCACGTAAACCTTTCATATTATCGAACCACGAATTGTCCATATATTATCGTCAATTTGATCTTTATAAATATGATGCAAAGAATTTGTGCAAACACCTGTAAGGATAAGTAGACGTAAAGCTAATTGTGTTATGGTTGTTGTTTTGCAAAGTGTCTGATAAAAAACCGGCCTTCTCTCTAATCTATTGCTGGAAAGTTATGTGTTTTATGACATTGTCTTCTTAAGAGAGCGTGTGCGTTTAGTATTGTCTATAAATCAACATCCAAACTTACCGCAGCAGTATGTTTGAAAAAAATGTTAAGACAGTTTAGTACTTCTCTCAGCTGTTATAGCTTTTATATGCCAAATGGAGGCAAGAATATTGCGCATCTCTGTTTGTATAATCTCTTAAAACAGGAAAACAGCCTAATTTGGGAAGAATATGAAATTTTAAGGTAAACACCATTTTTCATCTTTGCCATTTCCTTTTAATTCAGCTTTACGCCTTTCAAAGACATCTAAAGCAATATCTTTAAAATAACGGAAATTACCTATTGCCTCATGCTCTTACTTTATCACATGTCTTTTTGGTCTCACTCCCCCTCACCTAAAACAAAATGTCCCAAACGGAATATACTTGGATTGCCATTCACGGGCTTTCTTAAAAAACATCTCTAAAGCACCCAAAACCACTTCGCAACAACACCCGTGAATAATAATAGCAGGCCCCCCCCCCCACAACAACTGCGCGACAGCGCACATCATCTTTACGCTTGTGAAGAAGCAAGCCGGCACCATTACACACTGTACCTACCTTCAATTTGTGATAGCTCTCACTTGAGACGTTTCATAAGAGGCATATCCTTGCTTTATTTTTTTACCTACAGACGCTCATCCCGCCTGTAACATACAAAAAACATGGTTTTGATTGATTCATTATAAAAGAAGTCGAAATAAGAAGATCTTATGATATTTACAGCTTTCATTCAATATGAGAAATAAAAAATTATCTTTATAAATCAATAGATTGTGTAACTTTGATATTCCTTTATAAATGTAAAGATGGGAGTGCATAATGGAGTTTATAAATTTTGGGAAGATTTTTATAAACTTACGGGGAGTTTTACATAATCCCCATTCCACGAATATCAATGTGAAATGGGGCATCACTGAGAAATGTCTATCTCAAACAGCATGATGCGCAAAAAAAATGCATTTGTTTGCAGCATTCTACTTTGCGTGAGGAGCTCATTCCCCTATAAAAAAGCAAACGCGTAAATTGACTGCACAATAACACGTTTCTCTCTATCAAGAGGTTCGCCAATAAAAAGTGCATTAATAATACATCTTTGTCTATCCTGTGCTTTATATTTTCTCTCATAAACCTCTAACGCGTAACACAACTTATCGTGCATTTTAGAAGCATTTTTATTCCCTTTATTAAAGAAAATAAAAGAATATATAAAAATTTATTTCAGTAATAACGATACAACAAAAAATATTAACCCATTACATCCTTTTTGCTATTGCGGCCTGAGCTGCTGCTAAACGAGCAATTGGCACTCGAAAAGGAGAACACGAAACATAATCCAGGTTATTTTCTTCGCATAAAGCAATAGAGGCAGGATCGCCTCCATGTTCACCGCAAATTCCCAATTTTATTTTTGCACGCTTTGAGCGTCCACGCTGTGCAGCAATGGTAATAAGTTCCCCTACTCCATCACGGTCAATAGACACAAAAGGATCTTGCTCTAAAAGACCTTTTTGAAAATAGGTTGCCAAAAAAGGAGCTGCATCATCACGGGAAATCCCAAAAGTAGTTTGTGTCAAATCGTTTGTTCCAAATGAAAAAAATTCAGCAGTTTCAGCAATTTCATCTGCTCGAAGCGCCGCTCTTGGAAGTTCAATCATCGTCCCAACCATATATTGAATAGTGCTTCCCTTTTCTTTCATCACTTCCTCAGCAACCTGATCAATACGCGCTTTCACAAAATCGAGTTCAGATTTAAGCGCAACCAGTGGCACCATAATTTCAAGCATAACAGGAGATCCAGATTTTTGGGCAGCTTCTGCTGCTGCTTCAAAAATCGCCCGCGCTTGCATTTCTGCAATTTCAGGATAAGTAATAGCTAAACGGCATCCTCGTAATCCAAGCATAGGATTAAATTCGTGCAACTGCTGAGTGCGTTCAGCAAGCACTTCAGCAGAAACACCCATAGCTGTTGCAACATCAAGAATTTCTGCTTTCGTTTTAGGCAAAAATTCATGTAATGGTGGATCTAGCAAGCGGATAGTAACAGGTAAACCACACATAATTTCAAATAATTCACTAAAATCTGAACGCTGCATTGGCAAAAGCTTATCTAGTGCTTTACGACGACCACTTTCATCATGACTTAAAATCATTTCACGCATGGCAACGATACGTTCATCAGAAAAAAACATATGCTCCGTACGGCAAAGACCTATACCTTCAGCCCCAAAAGATCGCCCCATACGGGCATCAGATGGTGTATCAGCATTAGCGCGAACTCTTATACGTCGCATCCCATCAGCCCATTCCATTAATTTTGCAAAGTCTCCGCAAAGCTGAGGCTGCAACATTGCAACTTTCCCTTTGAAAATTTCTCCACTTCCACCATCAATTGTGATAACATCACCTTTTTTTAAGCTTTCTCCTGAGGCAAACAACGTATTTGTGTTATAATCAATCCGCACACTGCCAGCACCAGAAATACATGGTTTTCCCATCCCCCGCGCAACAACAGCAGCGTGACTTGTCATACCGCCACGCGTTGTTAAAATTCCTTCTGCAGCATGCATACCATGAATATCTTCTGGGCTTGTTTCTACACGGACCAAAATAACTTTGCGACCTTCCGCCGACACAGTTTCTGCCTCTTCTGAAGTAAAAACAATTTCACCAGTTGCGGCTCCAGGAGAAGCAGGTAAACCACGTCCTATAACAAAACGTTCTGCTTTAGGATCAAGTGTTGGATGCAAAAGTTGGTCCAGCGACTTTGCATCAATACGCATCACAGCCTCTTCACGGTTTATTAACCCCTCCTCAACCATTTCAATTGCCGTCTTGAGAGCCGCACGAGCCGTGCGTTTTCCTGAACGAGTCTGAAGCATCCATAATTTACCTTTTTCAATGGTAAATTCGAGATCTTGCATATCCCGATAATGCTGCTCAAGCTTCTGCGCAATCTGACATAATTTCAAAAAAGCCTCAGGCATAATTTTTTCTAACGACGGTCTATTTGAACCAGCAACAATACGCGCACTTTCTGTAATATTTTGAGGCGTTCGAATGCCCGCCACAACATCTTCCCCTTGCGCATTAACTAAAAATTCACCATAAAGTTCTTTTTTTCCTGTCGATGGATTGCGTGTAAAAGCAACACCTGTTGCCGAATCTTCTCCCATGTTACCAAAAACCATAGCTTGCACATTAACTGCCGTTCCCCAACTTTCAGGAATGCTATGTAAACGGCGATAAGTAACTGCACGTGCTGTCATCCAACTTGAAAAAACGGCTCCAATTGCCCCCCATAACTGTTGTTCAGGATCTTGTGGAAAAGGGGTTCCTAATTTTTCTTCAACATAGGCTTTATAAGAAATAATAACATTCTTCCAATCATCTGCTGTCATTTCTGTATCAATAGTGTAACCATTGCATGCCTTTGCTTCATCAAGAATCTCTTCAAAATACGAATGGTCTAGCCCCAAAACAACGTTAGAATACATTTGGATAAAACGCCGATAACTATCATAAGCAAAACGTTCATTATTGGCTTGTAAAGCAATGGCTTTTACAGTCTCATCATTCATGCCAAGGTTAAGCACTGTATCCATCATCCCTGGCATAGAAGCCCTAGCCCCTGAACGAACAGACAGCAAAAGTGGCTTTTGCTCACTCCCAAATTCACGTCCTGTTTGTTCACCAACACGTCTTAGTGCTTGCTTAACAGATTCCTGTAGCTCTTCTGGATATGATTTGTCATGGGCGTAATAAAAATTACAAACTTCTGTTGTCAGCGTAAATCCTGGCGGTACGGGCAAACCAAGATTACTCATTTCTGCCAAATTAGCCCCTTTACCTCCGAGAAGGTTACGCTCACTTGCACTTCCTTCTGCCTTTCCATCTCCAAAACTATAAACCCATTTTTTCACTGTACAAATCCTCCCATATCAGCATCAAAACATCATTCAACCGAGGCTCACTTAAAAGCAATGATTTGATCAAAATTGGCTCAAAAACAATATCGCTTCATAAATGCATAATATTAATCCTTCCAAAGGAGATAATGGCCAAAAGTATCACTATCCATCTTCTGGAAGATTAAGATTCAGTTTTTAAGAAAACTATCAATCACCGAAAAAAATTCTTCTACTTTCATGGCACCTTCATATTTACTACCATTAATAAAGAAAGTAGGTGTTGCTGTGACACCAAGCTCTTTACCGCGTTCAAAAGATGCATTTACTTCATCTAAAATGGACTGATTTTTCAAACAAGCAGTAAAACTTTCATCTGTAAAACCAGCCATTAAGCCAATTTTTTTCAATGGTGTTAGAGCATTTTTTCCGAAAGCCCATTCATTTTGTTTTTGAAATAAAACTTCTATCAAAGGAAAATAGCGATCTTCCGGTGCACACCGTGCCAACATAAAACCTGCTGTTGCCCGAGGATCAAAAGCATATTCTCGGAAAATAAGTTTTACTTTTCCTGTTTTGATATATTTTTTACGAATTTGGGGAAGTATATCATTATAAAAATGCGCACAATGGGTACATGTCAACGAAGCATACTCAACAATGACGACTGGTGCATCCGCCTCTCCCTCAAAGCGATCCTTTACTTTACCCGATTGGAGAAGCTCTGCCATATCAACAGTTGCCACTGATTTGGGATCACGCGCTAAAGCAACTGTTACACTGTTTTGTACAATCGTTATGAAGAGAAAAATTATCCCGAAAGATAAAAAAGAACGATATTTTACCATAAATAATACTTTTCTGTTGTTATTAACGAATAGGAATCCAATGCTTTCTCATATATTAAAGAAAAATATATAAAATATCTTTCTATTTATTATTTTTTTCCAAAAAAATGCAACAGCCAAGTTGATAAAGTGCTTGGTGCAAACTTTTATCTTCAATTCCTTCAAGCATTTTTTCCACGCATTTTTTGTCTTGTTCACTCAAAGGCGGTTTTAGAGGCAAGTGATTCATAAAAACCGACATACTCCTTTGCTCAATCTTGATGCGATCAATAGCGATATAGCCAAAAAATCCGTTAATTCTATGAAGTAATTCCTCTGTTTCATGCATCAATTTTAACGCAGCAAATCCTTCACATGCGACAACAAGTGTTGCTGGCTGAAAAACTTCATCTTGATCTGCACGACGTTTCCAAATAATTTTAAGCGGCATTGTATGTTCACTGATATCATAGCCCGCAATTTGTGGCCAATGTTCTATAAGCGCTACATTAAGCCCTGTCCGTTTGCGTAAAACTGGATCAAGTATTTTGTATACCGTCTCAGAAAGAGAATAAAAGATACGTTTTTTAAGTTGTTTTCTCATTTTTAGATCATTGTTCAACCGCTTACTAAATTAAAATCATTTGTTTCATCTAAAAATTGTTGCCTCCTCAATTTATGAAATATCAACAAAATAAAAAGCCTTTTCTCACCAGAGCCTTGACAATAAAAGAGCAAAAAACATGAATTACAAAATAAATATTTTTTTCTTTTGCATTTTATATCTCCCTATGCTTGAAAGCAATCATGTATGAAATTTCTTCGCACCTCCTTGCTTGGTACGATCAAAATCACAGACATCTTCCATGGCGGATTACCCCCGAAAAGCAAAAACAAGGTATCCGTCCTGATCCTTATCAAGTTTGGCTTTCTGAAATCATGCTTCAACAAACAACCGTTGAAACAGTTAAGCCTTATTTTAAAAAGTTTCTAAAACTATGGCCTGATCTTTCCTCTTTAGCAAAAGCCTCACAAGATGATATCATGAAAGCATGGGCTGGACTTGGTTATTATTCACGCGCACGTAATCTTAAAAAATGTGCGCAACAGCTTGTTGAAAACTACGCGGGACAATTTCCACAATCTGTAAAAGAATTGCGAACTCTAGCCGGTATTGGAGATTATACTGCCGCAGCCATTGCTGCGATTGCTTTTAACCACCCTGTAGCAGTGGTTGATGGTAATGTCGAACGTGTGGTAGCGCGACTTTTTGCTATCACTTCAATATTGCAAAAAGCAAAAGGTGAAATTAAAGAAAAAACACAAAAAATTACTGCTTTAAATCGTCCTGGTGACTTTGCTCAAGCAATGATGGATTTGGGAGCAACAATTTGTACTCCACGCAAACCATCTTGTTATACCTGCCCTCTTCAATGTTTATGCAAAGCAGAAAAGATGCAACAACCGGAGTCTTTTCCAGTTAAAGCCCCTAAAAAAGAACGCCCTTCAAAAACAGGTATTGCTTTTGTGGTCCTTAATAAAAAGAAACAAATTTATTTGGAAAAACGACAGACGCAAAAGCTCCTTGGTGGAATGACCCAAATTCCTAACAATATTGGCATAAACAACGAAAATGGGCTACAAAACGCACCCTTTACTGCCAATTGGCAATTCAAAGGACAAATTACGCATGTTTTTACTCACTTTTCTCTAAAACTTGATGTTTACTATACCGAAGATGTTCATGAAATGAATTGTGAAAATGGTTGGTGGTGTAACATTCAACATCTTGCCGAAGAAGCATTACCTACTGTTATGAAAAAAGCCATTTCCGTAGCACTTCCCAATTCTTTTAGATTTAAATAACCTTCCCTATTCATAAAAATGTTTTCTAATGGAGACTTTTGTATCTCTAGCGATCATTTATTAATCTGTAAAAGAAAAATTTTAAAAAATGAAATAACCAATTTTTTCTACAGACAAAAATTAAGGAGCGATAGAAACGCTTAGAAGCTTTAGATTTAAATTTCAGGATCTATCCTTTTTTCGCTTATGACGGAGCAAGTTAGCACCATCGTTATATTTACCAGCCCCCTCAACATCCCTTGGTACGTGAAACGGATTATAAGAGGTACTTTTAGTTCTTTCGTTAACAATTTTTATTCACACGCCAACCCCGTTTATGACATGCAAGAAAGTAATTTTCATCGATTCAATATGGAACAAATTTGAAATAAGAAAACTTGACGATATTCCGAGGGCAATTCGATATGAGTTGCGCTAAATTATCTTTATAATCAATATATTATATGCACTTTACAGATGTACGTATTCAAAAAAGCACTTAATTTTGAACTTCTGAATGAACCTTTTAATTCTGATATTTCATTTTTATAAGCTTATATTGAAATTTTACTGTTTTGGAACTAAAATGAGAACATAGAGTGAAAATTTCTCATTTTAATTTCTTCTAAAAGAAGCATAAAATACTCGCTTGTCGCTTACAAGCGAGATTTAGTGTGTCAATAAAAAACATCTAAGAAAGGCTAAAACACCCTCACGTCCATCTCAATCAAGATCAGGTATCTTGGTGGTCAATAGAATGAAGCGATCAGCTTAGTTCATAAAACACCCGTTTTTAACATTTGTGAACGTATGATCATTCTTAAATGATCTATGGACTTCAACCGTCCATTTTCCTCATAATACCAAAAGGTCCAACCATTACAACTCTGCGAATCTTGAGCCTTTCTTCCCATTGCGTGAATTGAGCCCGCTTCACCACCATGCATAATCGTACCATCAGCTCTTACAATAGCAGATACTTGCTTCTTACGATCATACAGAACTTCTCCAGGATAGAGTAAACCTGCTTCAAGCAAACTGTTGAATGCTACGCGCGGTTCTGCTTTTTTTCTATCCAAAATCGCTAGTTCTGGTTGCGCTAAAGGTTGAACCGCCGCAATTCTCTCACATGCTGCATCGATGTAATCTTGCTCGCGTTCAATCCCAACAAAATCACGCCCTAAAAGCTTGGCAACAGCACCTGTTGTTCCCGAACCAAAAAACGGATCGAGAATAACATCACCAGGTTTACTAGAAGCCATAATAATACGCGCTAATAACGCTTGCGGTTTTTGTGTTGGATGTAATTTACGCCCCGAATCATCCTTTAAACGTTCAGCTCCAGTGCAGAGAGGGAAAAGCCAATCTGAACGCATTTGTAGATCTTCATTTGCCGCTTTTAAGGCATCATAATTAAATGTGTACTTTTTATCTTTTTGATCTCGCACGGCCCAAATAAGCGTCTCATGAGCATTTTGAAAACGGCGCCCTCGAAAATTAGGCATCGGATTATTCTTGCGCCAAATAATATCATTAAGCATCCAAAAACCTAAATCTTGTAATGCCGTCCCAACCCGAAAAATATTATGGTAAGATCCGATAACCCAAAGTGTTCCGTTGGGTTTTAGTACACGACGACAAGCAAGCAACCATGCACGAGTAAAAGCATCATAAGCAGCAAAACTCTCAAACTGATCCCATGCATCATCAACCGCATCAACAAGCGAATGATCTGGACGGTATAAAGCTCCATCCAATTGCAAATTATAGGGTGGATCCGCAAAAATCATATCAACAGAATGTTTTGGAAGTTTTTCTAAAACGGAAACACAATCTCCTTTAAAAATTTTATTGCGCCATGGCATTTGTGAGGGAGTACGAAGAAAATCTTTTTGAAGCTGAATAACTGTCATGAAAAACCCAACAAAATTAACTGAATTTGCCCTATAATCAACCAAAATAGTTTATAGGCCCGCATTACCAATCTATATTTACAAAATAGCGTAAACGTATCGTTAAAGTTCTACAAAATTGATAATTGTTTTTGTTTTTTTAGTAAAAAAAAACTTTCATATGAATGAAACCTTAATTTTCTTTTTTTCAATGTACTGTTCCCATATCTTTTATTTCGTAAAAGAATTAAGAATCATTTTCAAAGCGTATTTTTATGAAATAAGATCTTCTCAATATCGTTTTCATGAAAGTTGTCCATCTCGTAACATGTAAAGGAATATCTTATGCCTCAGATAGATCTTATTATTTTTGATTGTGACGGAGTTCTCGTTGACTCTGAATATCTTGCAGCAAAAATTGGATCTCAATTGCTCAAACAAACAGGATATGAAATATCACCCGAAGAATTGAGTGAGCGTTTTGCAGGGCTTATCTTTCGCGATATTCTTAAACACGTTGAACAGGAAACAGAAAAACCTATTTCTGCTCATCTCATAGATCAAATGACTAATATTTTTCGTACACAAATAAAAACTAAATTACGGGCTATTGATGATGTAAGAGAAGCTGTAGAAATTATCCAAACACGCTATCCCTACTGTATCTGCTCTAATGCAAAAAGCGTAGATATAAAAGAGATGCTCACCACGGTTGATCTCTATGACCTTTTTGAAGGTAAAATATTTTCAGCACCTGAAGTTGGAACAAAAAGAACGAAACCGGCCCCTGATGTTTTCCTTTTTGCCGCACAACAATTACAGGCAGAGCCCCAAAACACTATCGTTATAGAAGATTCACTTCATGGTGTACACGCAGCCATAGCAGCAGGCATGCGTGTCATCGGCTTTACGGGAGGATCACATAGCTATCTTGGCCACTCTAATGCACTTGCAGAAGCTGGTGCAGAAACAGTTATTGCAAAACATGCTCATTTAGGAGAAGTCTTAGAAGCAATGGCAGTATGGCGAGATCTATTATAAAAAATCTCTTGAATATATCAATTTGTAAACTCTTGTAAGAAGCATTTTTATTCAAATGTCCTGCTCTTCTCGCTGCTCCTTTTATAATAACTTCAATAAATGCGCAATTCACGACACGGGTGAATTGCATCTCAATGTGAAGGAAAAATATAGCACCTCATTGAGATCATAAGTCTGTTAACCATTGCACGTACTTAAAAAAAAGCAAAAAACAGGGGTGCAAACTCATAAAAATTAAACCCTGCTTATCTATCTCAACTCCGATATCCCACTCCCAACCTCAGCAGCTCATCCTGATAAATTATTATATTTGTCAAAAAAGAAATATTAAAATTCGCGGAATCTATGGAACACAAGACTTTATTGAAAATGACAAATGCGTCCTTGTTGAGTTACAAAGGCTTATATTTACTCAATCCAAATCTCATAAACTTGTTGAAGGCTTATTTACTTTGCTGCTTAAATAGTATTTTAACAGCATCAATTGGTACAACCTCCCTAAGATTAAAAAAAACAAAAAGAATACACTCTTATGAAGATGTGCATTTTATAAAAAATATTTCATACCAAGTAATTTACAGACAATATATTGATTTATAATCATAATTTATCATGATTCAAATTAAGCAAAAAAACCGAATATTGTAAGATTCTCTCATTTCAAACCTAGATATGCTGAATTAAATAAATAAAGAAATAAAAATGCCTTTTAATGAATCATCTCAAAAGGCAAAAATTGTAGCAACATTAGGAGCGAGAAAAGTGTATGGCAATGCCATCTTTCTTCTTTATAAACGTCAAAAATTCTGATGCCCTAAGAATTTTATATTATGGGGGCTTTATCATCATATCTATCATTGCAAAATAGGCTTGAGTACCTTGAGAACGGTTTCTTTAAAAAAGCACATAAATATGAAACATATAATCATGTTAAACAAGCGACAGCGATACCAATAGTTGCTTAAAATTTTCCGAAAGCACTTAATAGCCTTTTTAAATAAGCAATGAAATCAGATCTTTTCAAAAGTAATCCACTTTCTAAAAATAAAAGCGGCTTTTCAGTTTGGAAAGAAGAAAGTGTTGAAAATATTATCTAATGCTGATCTTTCGGCACTCATAAATATGTCTAAATTATATTCTTCTATACACTGCCTTGCATCATAGTAATATGCTGTTCACATTGGCGATAAAAAGATAATATCATTTATCTCTATCCAATTCGAGCTCTACTTTACACTATGAGAAAATTGTACATTTTTTAGTATCTATAACATATTATTATCTATAAGATAAATGTATATATTTAATAGTAAATTAAGCAGTATTATTCTGCTATAACGATGCAATTAAATAACCATTGAATAATATATATAGAACACACATTCTATAATAATGACTATCTATAATAAATACTATAAATAATAAAATTTTATCGTGTCCATTCATATTTTAATTGTTAATAATATTTTTATAACCACATCATAATTTTCATGTTTTCTATTATACTATCAATAATAAATAAATTTTTATATATTTAATATGTAAAAATTTTGATCAATTTTATTATCTATAAATGTATTTAAAAAAATATATTAATATCATTTATAAAAATTATACGACAACCATATGTTATTTTATATATAACACATAATAAAATATTGTATAAAGTTTTTAAAAAATATAATTTGTAATTATTACCGTTACTTTTTTACAATAACGTTTATAAAAATTATAGTTATATTTTTATATGTATTTTTATTATTGACTAAAAATACATATTGAACTATATTACTTGTGTATAGTGTGAGATACATAAACATTATGTATATTTCTTACATATATAACTTAAAAATATTTGAGGTAAAGTTATGGTAAAAATATTTAAAAATTATATTTTAAGCATTTTTATAGCGAGCACTTTTTTTATTTCACAAACTGTAAATGTTAATGCAAACTATTTGAAAAACGATAATCCAAAAGAGGAATTTTCTGTTTTCCCAATGGAACAAGTAAAATATGCGAAATCCGATGTAGTTTCTACGACTGCTTTCTATGCTCCGTCTGTAAATTATCAAACAGAACATGGAACAATAGGTGAAGGAAAATTTGAAAAGGTCGTTGAGCCTATGACTATAGGAATGGGGCTATTGTTTACTGGACATGTAATGAGCTTTATAGGATCGATAATAAGTTGGATAAAGGACATAGTATTGATGTTCAAATAATTCAACCTCGTCTAGAACTCTATAATAATAGCTTTATTATGTGGCTATAATTCATTGTAAATAATTACATAATGAAGCTCATTATGCTACAAAATATAAATGTTGTAGATTACATCCAAATATCCAAAGTATAAATTAAGTATAAATTTACTCATATATATTGAATAGTATAAATCTTTGAGGTAAATTATGATTAAATTATTTAAAAATCATATATTAAGTATTTTCATTATATCTGCCTTTTCTCTTTCTCAGGTTGTAAATGTGCATGCAAACTCTTTACAAAATAGTACTCATCGTGAGAATATTTTTGTTTCTGCAATAGAACAGAAAAGAAAGGATGCAGTCCATACCGTTTCTCTCTATAGACCTAGTCTAAATCATGGAGTGGGTAATGAAGCTACTATTGAAGGAAAATTTGAAAAGGTTGTTGAACCTCTTACACTCGGGGCTTTTGGTATGGGGATGGCACTTGGATATGCATCAAGTACGATAGGCATGTTTTTAGGATGGATAATAAGTAAAATAATATTGTATTTTAAATCTCGTTAAAATTGAAATTTCATCAGAATAAGACCTTCTCATATGAAATATAAACTATGAACATATTCCGTGTTTATCCATTGTTGATGACAAAAACTAATGAATTATCACACTAAGAGTGAAAAAAGCTTTAAATGCTTCTGTTTCTCTCAATGTGCACTAATTCTGCCGATGCATCTATTCAATTCAGATTAAAATAAAAGTATTGGTGGTAAACTATGATTAAAGTATTGAAAACTTACGTATTAAATATTTTTATAGCAGTTGCTTTTCTGCTTTCACAAGTTATAAATGTTCATGCCAATCATTTGAAAAATGATACTCAATGGGAAACTGTCTCTTTAATAGAACAAGGAAAGAAAAAAGCTATCGATATAGCTGCTCTTTATGTCCCAAGTTTCACTCATAAAGCAAAAAGTGAATCTGCCTTTGAAGGAAAATTTGAGAAAGTGTTTGAACCAATTACGCTAGGAGTTTTTTCTACAGTAGGAGCTTTGGGTTTTGGATTCTTGACTGGATCTGTTATGGCCATATTTAGCGGGATAATCGGATGGGCAATAGGAAAAATTAAAGGCAAATAATTCAAAGATACTTAGTTATTTTTTTCTATTTAAAATGAAAATACTTTACAGCCTGCTTCCCATCATTTAGCAGGCTGTTGTATGTTTTCTATGGATAAACTTTAGGTTACCATACTGTATAGCACAAATATAATATCTATTATTATACAAAGTGATAAATTAAGCTAAAAAAGATTATTCAAAGTATAGATTTGCGCACGAAGTGCCATAAAATTACCTTATAAATCTTCCAATGTGAGTCCTGAGATGTATCATTTTAACATTCAGTTTAGCAGATTTAATTGTTACAAAGTATTAAGAGCATAAAATAACTATAAATGATTGAGTTTTATACAAAAGTTCTTCAGTAAATACCATTCTATCTATTTAATTTTATTATTTAAGAAGGTGTACAAGTGAAGATACGTTGTAAAATTTAAGTGAATGAATGATAGAGAGAAAATTTTTGACTGTAACAGATTTTCTGTGAACATTTGGTGTTTATATCTCAAAAATAAAAATGCTTAAGGCTATTTCCTTTCATTATTGAATTAAAAAGAAGAAAAGAAGCTCTATCCATTTAATAATTTAAATATTATGAAAAACGTGAAATAAATAACTTCACCAATTTGCCAGAAATAAAAAAAGGATAAGACTTATGGAATATATCAGCACGAGAGGTGAAGCTCCTGCTTTAAGCTTTACGGAAACAATCATGACAGGGTTGGCAAGTGATGGGGGACTTTATTTGCCAGATAAATTTCCTCAGCTATCATTTGATGCGTTACGAGCACTTCGTGGTCAGTCCTATACAACAATTGCTAAAACTATTCTGTGGCCCTTTGTGAATAACGAAATCGAATATACAGCTTTTGAAAATATGATCGCTGAATCTTATGCAACCTTTCACCATCCAGCAATCTGTCCGTTACGACAAACTGGAGCAGATGAATTTATCCTTGAACTCTTTCATGGTCCTACTTTAGCTTTTAAAGATGTAGCAATGCAGTTTCTTTCTCGACTGATGGATTATGTTTTGACTGAAAAAAATAGATGTGCAACGATTATTGCTGCAACATCAGGTGATACAGGAGGAGCTGCAATACAGGCTTTTGCTGGAAAAGAACACTCAGATATTTTTATTTTATTTCCTAAAGGACGTGTATCGCCTGTTCAACAACGGCAAATGACAACCAATCATTGTTCCAATGTTCATGCCATTGCCATTGAAGGAAATTTTGATGATTGCCAAGCTCTTGTCAAAGCAATGTTTAATGACCACAATTTTCGTAAAAAAAGAGCACTTTCAGGTGTTAATTCTATAAATTGGGCGCGTATCATGGCGCAAATTGTTTACTATTTTTCATCTGCACTTTCTTTAGGAGCACCTGATAGAGCTGTTTCATTTACTGTTCCTACTGGAAATTTTGGTGATATTTTTGCAGGTTATGTCGCAGCCCGTATGGGATTACCCATTGCTCAACTGGTCATCGCAACGAATGATAACGACATCCTTGTACGTACATTGACCAGTGGTACTTACAAAACACAACCAATAGTCCATACAACATCACCTTCTATGGATATTCAGGTCTCTTCTAATTTTGAACGTTTGCTCTTTGAAAGTGGCAATCGTGATCCAATGTGGATTCGCAATGCAATGGAAAACTTGAAAAAAACGGGTCTCTTTACTCTTGATGAAAAGCAACTCAAAAATATTCGTTCCCTATTTTCCGCTGGAAAAAGCAACATGGCTGCAACAGCTCAAACAATTGATAGTGTCTATAAGGAAAGTGGCTATCTTGTTGATCCACATACAGCGGTCGCTCTTCAAGTAGCGCGTGAAAACAAAAAACCGCATATTCCAATGATCGTTCTTGCCACGGCTCATCCAGCTAAATTTCCTGATACTATTAAAAGCGCTTGTGGCCTTCATGCTCCATGGCCATCTCATCTCAATGATGTAATGAAACACGAAGAACATTTTATAAATCTTGCTAATGATGAAAAAATAGTAAAAGATTATATTTCTTTAAAATCGCGTGCATCTTATTAAAGTTAGCTGCATTAATTTAAATCAAGAATATTCTGATACCCTTACAATGAGGTATTTAGCTTATTTAATGGAGTTGTAAATACATGGATGTAGATATATGTCGCCTTAGTAATGGTTTGACTATCGCCACACATACAATGCAACAAATTGATAGTGTTGCCCTCGGAATATGGGTTAAAGTGGGCTCACGCAATGAAACCTCCACACAGCATGGTATTGCTCATCTTCTTGAGCATATGGCTTTTAAAGGAACCGAAAACCGTACTGCTTTTCAAATTGCAACCGATATTGAAGATGTTGGCGGTGAAATCAATGCTACAACCAGTATTGAAACAACAGCTTACTTTGCACGTGTTCTTAAAAGCGATATCCCACTTGCTATAGATATTTTAGCCGATATTTTAATGCATTCAAAATTTGACGACGATGAACTAGAACGAGAAAAACAAGTAATCTTTCAGGAAATTGGTGCTGCCCATGACACTCCTGATGATATTGTTTTTGATCACTTTACAGAAACAGCCTTTCGTCATCAATCCCTTGGACGCTCTATTTTAGGAACAGCTAAAACTATTCAATCATTTACATCTACTGATCTCCATGATTTCATCAATAAACAATATAGTGCAGATCGTATGATTGTCGTTGCTGCAGGAGCTGTAAAGCACGAAAGTTTCTTGCGAGAAGTTGAAAGTCGTCTTGGTACTTTTCGCTCCCATTCAACCGCACCTCTTACTAATCTTGCAAATTATGTCGGTGGCGACTTTCGTGAATATCGCGATTTAATGGATACACAAGTTGTTCTAGGGTTTGAAGGACGTGCTTATCACGCGCGTGATTTTTATGCAGCCCAAATTCTTTCTATCATTCTTGGTGGTGGTATGTCTTCACGTCTTTTTCAAGAGGTAAGAGAGAAACGTGGATTATGCTATTCTATTTATGCTTTTCATTGGGGATTTTCAGATACTGGGCTTTTTGGTGTTCACGCAGCTACCGGACAAGAAGGGCTCAAAGAACTTATTCCTGTGATTCTTGATGAACTTTCCAAGGTCAGCAAAAATATTCACGCCAACGAACTGCAACGAGCACAAACGCAATATCGTGCAAATCTGACAATGTCACAGGAAAATCCCTCTAGTCAAGCACATCTCATTGCTCGCCAAATACTCCTTTATGGTCGACCAATTCCAATATCGGAAACAATTGAACGCCTCAATCTCATCACTCCTAAAAGATTAACTGATTTAGCACATCGTCTTTTTACAAACTCCACTCCAACACTAACTGCTGTCGGACCTGTAGGACCCCTCATAAATTTTGATGATTTAACGTCAACTCTTTCATACAAGCTAAAGTAAAAACTTCTTTTCAAAGCAGCATCACAATAACATCACATATTTTATCATAAAATTTACCACAAAAGCTCTCCTCATTAAATAAGTTTTGGAAATATTGGGCAAATAGGCGCACAAAACTACCCAATTCATACTTCATGTGATAAAGATTCTAATAAGTGAAGGTATATCCGTGAAATCTGGAAATTCATGGTTTAACTTTGCCCTTTTAAAATATAAAACTTCATTCGCTTCAGGTTCCATTGAAGCAAATGGGTGTGTGGTCTATTTGTATATAAAATCACATAACTTAAGAAAAAGTGATAACAATTTATTATGTAAATAAATTATAAAAGGTGGACGTTTTTTCTCAAAAGTCGAAATGAAAATTAAACATCCTAAAATATTGAGAGTGGGACATTGTGAAGAGTTTGCGTAAAATAATTGACATCATTTTCATTGTAGTCGTTAGTTCTTTTGTCCATCTTACATCAGCACAAGCAATTGAACCAGTTAAAATTTCTTCTCAAGATGCTGCTCTTGATCTCTCAAAAGCAATTGAAATTCACCATACAAACAACTCTATTTTTCAAACAAGTACAGCACCAGGACCAGATGGTATTGTATGGCGTATTGAAGTGCAGGCAAAAAATGAAAAATTTTCCGGAAATTGGGCAGTTTTTTCTCTTGCAAATCCAACAGATGAACAAGTTGATCGTCTCATCGTTGCCCCCCATTACCGCATGGCACGTTCTGGATTTTTTTGGCCAGACCTTGGATCATCAAGGATTCAATCCATAACGCCAAGCGAAGGTTTTTCCCTCGATCGTCAACTTAGTGCAAACTCTGATATCTTTCGTATTACCCTTAACCCTGGTGCTGTTATTACATTTGTGGCCGAACTTAACTCTGCAAATCTACCGCAAATCTATTTATGGCAACCTGAAGCTTATAAAGATGCAATTAATTCTTATACGCTTTATCATGGTATTCTTCTTGGGATATCAGGTCTCTTAGCGCTTTTGTTAACTGTTCTCTTCGTCGTCCGTGGAACAGGGCTGTTTCCTGCAACAGCGGCAGTTGCTTGGGCAGTGCTTTTTTATATTGGTATTGACTTCAACTTTTTAAATAAATTCTTTGCAGTTACACTCACAACCCAACCAATCTGGCGTGCTGGTACAGAAGTAGCACTTACTGCTACACTCTTCATTTTTCTTTTTACCTATCTCAGCCTTAACCGCTGGCATTATCATTTTAGTTACGGTGCTATCGCTTGGACCATTGCGTTTTGCAGTCTAGGAGCCTTTGCTATTTATGATCCCATCAGAGCAGCTGGAATTGCGCGTTTGTCTTTTGGCCTTACCGCTGTGCTTGGTATAATATTAATCATCTATTTCTCAATCAGAAGCTATGACCGCGCCATTATGCTTATTCCAACATGGTTGCTCATTAGCTTTTGGTGTGTTGGAGCCTATGCCTGCATAGCTGGACATTTAAACAATGATATTATCCAGCCAGCATTAGCGGGAGGATTAGTGCTCATTGTTCTTCTCATAAGCTTTACTGTCCTGCAACAAACTTTTTCTAATGACGCTTTCCATGAAGGAATATTTTCCGACCTTGAACAACAAGTACTCGCAGCAAAGGGAGCTGGAAATATTATTTGGGATTGGAATATTGAGCGTGATCGTATTGTTGTACATCCAAACATGGCAACCCTTTTTGGTACTGAAATTCATAACCTCAATGGACCTATGCGCAACTGGATTTCAGCCTTGCACCATGATGATCGTGAACGCTTTCAAGCCGTATTGGATATCATTCTTAAAAATAAAAAAGGGCGCATTGATCAAATTTTTCGGCTTTCTTCCGGTGGTGGTTATTATCATTGGTTTTCTCTTCGTGCACGTCCGGCTATGCAAAAAGATGGAAAAATCACACGTGTCATTGGAACCATTGTCAATATTACTAACCATAAAAAATCCGAAGAACGCTTATTGCATGATGCAATCCACGACAGTTTAACTGGACTTCCTAACCAACAAATTTTCTTTGATAGACTACAAAATTATACCTCTTTAGCGAAAGCAAATATCAAAATTAGACCAACTGTCTTTATGATTGATTTTGACAATTTTCGCCAAATTAATCGCAAATTAGGCATAGCAGTTGGGGATACTGTACTGCTTATAATCGCACGTCGTTTAAATCGTCTCATTAACTTTCAAGACACCTTATCGCGTCTTTCAGCAGACCGCTTTGCAATTATTTTACTCAGTGAAACCGAACCACAAAAAATTGCAGCATTTGCAGATCATTTGCACAAAACAATTTCAGCACCTATTTCACTTTCAGAAAATAAAATAATCCTTTCAACCTCTATCGGATTGGTTACATGGAGTGAAAGCCGATCGACGGCTAAAGATATTTTTAATGATAGTGAGTTAGCGATGATTCGCGCAAAACAAATGGGTGGGAACCATATTGAACCTTTTCGTCCTAATTTTCGCACTTTGGGTCTCGAACATAATACTCTGGAGAAAGATGTTCATTATGCCATAAAACGTAATGAGATGAAAATCCTCTACCATCCTATTCTTAATTTATCAGACGGACATATTATTGGTTTTGAAACAATTGTAGAATGGCATCATCCCACTTATGGAAATTTAAATGTCTCTGATTTCATAAAAATCGTAGAAAATGAACAAATTGTTATGGATTTGTCACAATTTATCATCGATAATGCCATTATTGATCTTATAAATGTACAAGAAAAGTTTTCCCAACAATCTTTCTTTATTTCAATTAATTTACCAAGCGCAGAAATGATTCATCCTCGTTTTATCAGTCAATTGCGTGCCGCTTTGCTTCGCCATCCGCTCCACAAAGGGCGTCTGATGATTGAAATATCTGAATTTGTCTTAAGAAATAATCCTGAACAATCAGCGCACTTTCTTGAACAAATTAAAACACTTGGAATGAATCTCGCACTCGATAATTTTGGAACAGGTTATTCGTCTCTGACCTATCTCGTACGTTATCCATTTGATATGGTTAAACTTGATCGTTCACTTATCTCAATCGACTCTCTTAAGAAGAAAATTGTTCTAAAGTCTATCATTAATATGGCAACAGATCTTAATTTGCAAATTATCGCAGAAGGTGTTGAAAATGAAAAAGAAGCAATCTTCCTCCGTCAAGAAGGCTGTAAATATGTTCAAAGTACACTTGTGACGAAACCGATTGCCATAGAAGAATTAATTACGCTCGTTCAGAGCCATTTCCCTTATAAAATAAAAACATAAGGGATAAAATAACGTGTAAAGTTAAAAAGCTTAGAAAAAACTCTACGCGTGTCCCATTTCAGAAGCAAGATAAGTTGGATCGATACCCATGCGTGTTAAACTTTTATCATACTTGCAGCTTAAATCGCTTTCAAAAAGAAAACTAGGTGATGTAGAACTGATTAGCCAACCATTTGCAGAAATTTCTGCCTCAAGTTGCCCCGCTTTCCATCCAGCATAGCCTAATGCAACCAGTGCATGTTGCGGACCTTGTTCGCAACTGATCGCTTTTAATATATCAATTGTCGCAGTAAAACAGATCTTATCCGCAATAAAAACAGTTTCTTCACAAGCATAATCATCTGAATGAAGGACAAAACCACGCGAAGGATCAACAGGACCACCATAGCGAACTGGAAACTGTTTTATTGGTTCAGAAAGACTTTTTTTTTGGCCACTGTCTATGATTCCTAAGTGAAGCAAAAGCTCTGGAAAATCAATGTGATGCAATTGATTGAGAATGATGCCCATCGCACCGGCATCAGAATGCGCACAAATATAAATAACAGAACGAATAAAGCGTTTGTCATTCATCCCAGGCATTGCTATGAGTAATTGTCCACCTAAAAAGCCATTACACCGCTTCATTAATCTGTTATTCTCCATAATTGACATGATAAAAGTTTGTTCATTTAGCACACTAGGAAAATAAAACTCCAATGAAAAAAAGTTATATATTTACAAATTTACAAAATATCGCAACTTTCTTTTATAAAAAGCTTTTAGTTACTTTAAGCTTAACATTCATAGTTTTAGAATTACTTAACATTCCTGTAAATGCTCAAACAGAACAAAAACTCCAGCTTTTCGCAACATCTTGGTATGAATCAGATGGTGGTCGTATCCGATTAGCGATCACTGAACCTTCTCTTTCTGGAATAAGAGAAGGCATTATTGAAATTGAGCTTAAACCAGGATGGAAAACTTACTGGCGTAATCCAGGTAATTCTGGCATGGCACCATTTTTTAATTTCAACCAACAGATTTCTTATGAAATCTTTTATCCTACTCCACAGCTTTTTGAAACAGAAAATGATTGGTCATTAGGTTATAAAGATAAAGTAATATTGCCCTTCAATCTTTCTGGTTCAAGCAAAAATTTAAGTGGTGCTTTCACTCTTGGATTATGTCACAAAATCTGTCTTCCATTTACTGTTAACTTTGATTTTTCGCCATCTGCTCTTAAAAATAAACAGCTTCCTGCTTCCTTCTTAAAAAAGGCGCAAAATTCTTTGCCCCGCATGACGCAGAATGCACTAAAAATAAGTGCTGAAAAAAATAATAGTACCCTTCTTATAAAAATACAAAATAACAACAAAACCACTCCTTCCTCTCTCTTTTTAGATGGAGGAGAAATGCAAATTGGAGCAGCAAGAAAAGTCAGTGATAACGCAGAATATACACTCTTCAGTGCTCCACTCTATTTCACACCAGAAGAAATAAACCAAAAAATTTTTTATACAGTTGCTTTTAAAGATCACGCCTTAAGTGGAACATTCATATTCCATACGCAGCCAACCCCTCTTGCGTCTCCGTGATAAAAGAAAAAGCTCTCAAAAAGCAATTATGCTGGAAAACGTCCATTTTCACGATATTGAGTAATTGCTTTGCGAGCAAGGGCATCTGCGCGTTCATTTTCTGGATGTCCCGCATGCCCTTTTACCCAGTGCCATCTAACTGTATGACAAGAACTAGCATCCTCAAGAGCTTGCCATAGCTCCATATTTTTAACAGGATTTTTTGATGCAGTGCGCCAATTATTCTTTTTCCAATCTTCAATCCACTTAGATATACCGTTACGTACATAAACTGAGTCTGTATAAAGATCGACCAAACAGGGCTCTTTAAGCGCCTTTAATGCACAAATTGCCGCCATGAGTTCCATTTGATTGTTTGTCGTATGGACCTTACCGCCATAAAGCTCCCGTTCATGACCATTCCAGCGTAAAATTGCTCCCCATCCTCCAACTCCAGGATTCCCTGAGCAAGCACCATCTGTATAAATTTCAACGACTTTTTGTTGAGTTGCCATAAAATTTAAAAACCTAATTCACTTAGCGAATTTACATTACTGAAAAAACAAAGCTTGTGCCAATACTCCCATGGATCTTTCTTAATAACAAAGCTATTAGGCGGTGTATTAAACCAATCATATAGACGTGTGAGTAAGAAACGTAGAGATGCACCACGAGCTAATAAGACCATCTTGTCCAATTCTAAAGGGATCAATGGTCTTATTTTTTGATAATTTTCCAATAACTTACGTGCTTTGGTAAGATTATAGGAATGATCAGGCTCAAAGCACCAAGCATTTAAACAGATCGCTAAATCATAAGCAAAAAAGTCATTACAAGCAAAATAGAAATCTATCATCCCAGAAAGACGATGATTCACAAAAAAAACGTTATCATTAAATAAATCTGCATGAATAATGCCTATTGGTAAATTAAATGGCCAATTTTCCTGTAAAAAAGCCAATTCCAACTCAATTTTTTGTCCAAATTCTTTTAACAATGCATCTTCTTTGGTTTGACAACGTTGCCACAATACCTTCCAATCCATAACAGAAAGAGTATTTTTACGACTGAGTGTAAAATCCTGTCCTGCTAAATGTAATTGTGCTAACCCCGTCCCCACTTCGCCACAATGATCTATATTGGGCTGGCGGATCCACTCTCCTTCCAGAAAAGTAATAATAGCAGCAGGACGTCCTGCTAGTTCACAGATCATCATTCCATCATTTTGAATAACAGGTTGAGGACAAGGAATTCCACGCTGTCCTAAATGCTGCATCAAGCGACAAAAAAAAGGTAAATCATCTTTTGAAATACGCTTTTCATAAAGTGTTAAAATAAATCGCCCTTGTGTTGTCTCTAACATAAAATTAGAATTTTCAATCCCCTCTTCTATACCTTGATAAGACAAAAGTGATCCTATTGCATAACGTGTTAAAAACACTTTTAAATCATTTGGGTGAATATCTGTATAAACGGCCATTATTCTGCTTTCGTTGTAGACATGTCTGTATTCTGATTTTCATTTTTTGCATTATTTGCTTGACCATTAACGAAAGCCATATCTTGAGACGTTAAAATGACGTCGCGTAATTCGCGACTCACTAAAAATTTTTCCGTTTCTACCACTGTTTCAGCTAATTCTATTGTGACATCATAACGCTCACGAAATGCTGAAATAATTTCATCAATAATAATTTCAGGAGCCGAAGCCCCTGCTGAAAGACTGACTATAGAAAGAGATTTTAGGTTTTCAAAATTAATTTCATCAGCGCGCTGAACTAAAATAGCTTGCCGCGCACCAGACTTTTCGGCAACCTCTACTAAACGTCGTGAATTAGAAGAGTTTGGTGCTCCAACAATCAAAAACAAATCACTCCCCTTTGCCGCTGCTTTAACCGCATCTTGTCGATTCGTTGTAGCATAGCAAATTGATTCAGCCGCTGGTGCTGCTAATGTAGGAAAACGTTGTTGTAATATATCGATAATTCCTGCAGTATCTTCAACAGAAAGCGTTGTTTGTGTAACAAATCCTAATTTATCTGGATCATTGGGTTGATAATGCAAAGCATCTTCTATCGTTTCAATAAGCGTCACAACCCCTTCTTCAAGCTGTCCCATTGTCCCTATCACCTCAGGATGACCAGCATGACCAATCAATATAACATGACGACCATGACGTTGATGTCGTATCGCTTGTTTATGAACTTTCGAGACCAACGGACATGTTGCGTCGAGATAAAACAAATTATAGTATCGTGCTTCTTCTGAAACAGATTTTGGTACACCATGAGCAGAAAAAACAACTGGTTGATTGCGATGTTCTTCTGGAATCTCATTAAGTTCTTCGACAAAAACAGCACCCCGTTGCTGTAATCCCTCAACTACGTAGCGGTTGTGTACAATTTCATGACGAACATATACTGGAACACCATATTTTTTTAATGCAAGCAGAACAATCTGGATAGCACGATCAACCCCTGCACAAAATCCACGTGGACCACAAAGACGTATCGTTAAAGGGGGAAGTCCAGACATAAATCATCCTTAATCTCTATAGTTTTAGCTATATATTCAAACAACCTATTATTATACATGAATAAGCAATGTAAAAAAACGTGCAATATCATCTTTTGCATAAGAACACACTCTATCGTGTTTTCTTACAGCATTTTCTTGAAGAAAAGCTCTTTTAAAATTTGCTCTTTCATTTTACGCAACTAAAGAGCGATAAAATACCAAACAAGAGATTCAATCAAAAGAATTCCAAAGATAGCTGCCAAATAAAGTAACGAAAAGAAAAACGTTTTTTTGGCCATCAAAATAGTTTCATTATGTGTATCAGCTTTCCATAAACGATAGGCAAAATAAATAAAGATAATGCTTAAAATTGTTGAAAAAATACCATAAAAAATTCCGCCAAGACCAGTAAAGCAAGGAGCAGCAGCACACAATGCCATCAAAACAGTATAAAATAAAATCTGTTTTTTTGTTGAATGTTCACCTCGTACATTAGGCATCATAGGGATACCTGCAGCCTCATAATCAAGAGATGAAAATAAAGAAAGAGCCCAAAAGTGAGGGGGGGTCCACATAAAAATGATTAAAAATAATAAAAAGCTATCAATACTCACTGTCCCTGTTGTCACGGCCCATCCAATCATTGGTGGAAAAGCCCCAGAAGCACCACCAATAACAATATTTTGTGGTGTGATACGCTTTAACCAAATTGTATAGATAACGACATAAAAGAAAATCGTAAACGCAAGAAAAAATGCCGCAAACCAATTAATGAAGCTCCCCATAACCAATACCGAGAGCATAGAAAGAACCATGCCAAAAATAAATGCCTTTTGGGAGCTAATTTTACCCATGGGAATAGGACGCTTTTTAGTCCGTTCCATCACAGCATCAATGTCAGCATCATACCACATGTTCAGTGCTCCCGCACCACCGCCACCAGCAGCAATACATAAAATTGCTAAAAAACCATACCACGGATTGATAGGAACAGGCGATACAAGCAAACCAACCAGAGCCGTAAAGACCACAAGAGACATAACACGTGGCTTTAATAATGTGATGTAATCACCAATACCGGATTTTGGTGGCGTTGATTTACCATTCACAACCGATAATTCTTCTGAAACTGACATTCCACTCAAAGCCCTTTTCCATTTCTGTCATTCACAAATCCAATATTATCTGACAAATATTATCTAGCGTATGGAAATGACCCATTAAGACCAATCGTATTTTTGAGAAAATATGAAATATCTCTTTCGCACGTATCCCCTAAAAGTAAATGGAAATATTGGCAATAAAAATACATTTTTTCAATCAACGTTCTCTCCACATTACAAATGTATCATAAAAATATATCATATGAATTAATATATTTGGGTAAATACTGATTTTGTGTTATGGTTTTTTATGGGGAATTCATTTTTTTATGTAAATCTATGCATGGTTGTGGGTGTTGAGTCGGATAGGATTTTCTGTGATACTTTATAAATTACTCAAAAAAACTTTTTTTATTGGTGCTGTTCTTTACACGCTTTATAGTAGTTTTATCAGTCATGCATTTGCACAAACACCCTATGCACAAGATGTCCCTGCTCCGCAAACCTATGGTGCATGGACAAAAGTGTGTTCTCTACCACCAGGTACACCTAACATGCAGTGTGAAGTTGTACAAAACGTTCACACACAAGGGCGTCAAGATATTACCTTGCGCGTTACATTTTATAAACTTCCTCAAAAGCAAGGTGCCTTGATGCGTGTTTTTGTTCCGATTCGCGTTGAATTACGTCCTGGCGTTGGAATTAAAATTGACGATAAAAATATGGGTAGAATGGAATATCGTCGTTGTCTTGGTGATAATTGTGTTGCTGAAGCCTTTCTTAAAGAAGACATATTGCAGCTCTTTTTAAAAGGAAAAATGGCAACCTATTTTATCTTTACAACTCCGGAACAAGGGATTGGAGGTTTTGTTGACCTTCATGGTCTTGGCGACGCCTATGCAACCTTACCGACATGAATGAAATCAATACATTTTAAACAATCAAAATCTCATCGTATATTTTGAAAGATTCTTAAAATTAGATTGATAAAAATCTTCTGAGCCCCCATAAAAATAGGATAATTCTTATGAAATCGCTGATTGATCATTTTGATATTGCTTCCTCTAAAGTGCAATCACTTATACAGGAAACACTTCATCATGCTGATGATGGTGAGCTTTACCTTGAGTATACAGAAAGCGAAGCTCTTTTATTTGATAATGGACAGCTTAAAAACGGTTCATTTCATCAAGATATGGGATTTGGACTACGCGTTGTTGCTGGAGAGGCTACTGGATATGCTCACTCTAGTGAGTTATCAGCTGCTGCACTCAAACGTGCCAGTGAAGCTGCTAAAGCTGTTACCTATAATAATCATGCAGGGACTTATAGCATAGCACCTCAACAAACAAACAAAAGACTTTATCAACCGCATAATCCCCTTGATGCTCCATCATTTGAAGAAAAAAGTGCTCTTTTGCAAAAAATTGATGCCTATTTACGTGCTAAAAATGATAAATTGCATCAGGTGACTGTTTCTCTTTCCGGCTCGCTACAACATGTTGAAATTTTACGTGCAGATGGTTATTTGGTTCGTGATATTCGTCCCCTTGTGCGACTTTCTATATCTGTGGTCGCAGCTGAAGGCAATCGTCGTGAAAATGGTTTTTATGGATGTGGAGGGAGACAAGCATTTAACCAATTTATTCATGAAGACAATTGGAAAAAAGCCGCGGATGAAGCCTTACGTATGGCTTTAACAAATTTAGAAGCAGAAGCAGCACCTGCTGGATCTTTTGATGTTGTCTTAGCTAACGGATGGCCTGGTGTTATGCTCCATGAAGCCGTAGGTCATGGTTTAGAAGGTGACTTTAACCGTAAAAAAACATCGGCTTTTGCTGGACTTTTAGGACAACAAGTTGCAGCAAAAGGTGTTACAGTTGTTGATGATGGAACAATTCCACAATGCCGTGGCTCTCTCACTGTCGATGATGAGGGGACCCCTTCAGGATATAACGTTCTCATTGAAGATGGAAAACTCGTTGGTTTTATGCAAGACAGGCTTAATGCACGGCTTATGGGAGGTAAATCAACTGGAAATGGACGGCGTGAATCTTATGCTTATGCACCAATGCCACGAATGACCAATACAATCATGCTAGGAGGAGATAAAACACCTGAAGAAATCCTTTCTTCACTTAAAAGTGGTATCTATGCTGTTTCATTTGGTGGAGGACAAGTTGATATTACTTCCGGAAAATTCGTCTTTGAATGTACTGAAGCATACCGAGTAGAAAATGGCAAAATTTGTGCACCAATCAAAGGTGCAACTCTTATTGGAAATGGACCGGATGCTATGAAACGTATCACAATGATTGGTAATGATAGTAAACTAGATAATGGTATTGGTATGTGCGGAAAAGCAGGGCAAAATGTCCCTGTTGGTGTTGGTCAACCTCATCTTCGAATCAATAATATGACAATCGGTGGAACTGCGCTTATAGAGGAATAAGCTTGCTCATTCCTTCCCAGTATTGCCTCCTTCTCGTCTATTACGACCATTTTGTGAGGGGGAGATTACAATGAATTGATTTATAAAGATAATCTAGCGTTATTCATATTGTATTAGAACCTTGAATACCGCAAGATTCTCTCATTTTAAATCTGTGTCTGTTCGATCAATCAAAATCATTCGTTTATACGTTACAGGCGGGGAGAGTTATATGGATAAAAACTGTACAAGAAAAGACTAAAGATTCCTCTTATGGGCCGTCTCAAGTACCAAGAGTTTTAAGAAACATTAGGGGATGGCAAATATAACGACGGCACAGGCTTATTCAGACACATCTTTTTCGTAAGATATTAGTCTTTTGTGTGGGTTTTTTGTGTGGGGTAACTTGTCTTTTATATTTCATAATAAAAAAGCTTAAAAGAAAAAAGCACTTTCTACATTCAGTGCTCTTAACTCAACGAGAAAAAGGTTATTATTATAGATAAATTTTGGAGAGATTTTATAATAATACTCAGGTAAACTTTTAAAAAAATCTTCATGGCATTTAAAAAATTTTAGGCTAAAGTTTCCAACCTTTCTTTTTTTTCTTTTTGCTCAAAACAGCAACAATTTCGACATGTGGTGACCATAAAAATTGATCAATCGGTATGATTTTTTCTACTGTATACCCCCCTGCAACAAGAAGAGATAAATCACGAGCAAATGTAGTAGGATTACAAGAAATTGCCACAACACGTGATACTGTAGTCTTCGCTAATTCACGTACTTGTTGCTCTGCACCAGCACGGGGAGGATCAAAAACAACACTCTCAAAACATTCAAGTTCCTTTACAGAAAGGGGATGTCGGAAAAGATCACGTTTTTCACAAGTGACCGTTTTTAAACCAGTCGCAAAACGTGCTGCTGTATTTAGATTTCTTAATGCATCTTCATTATTTTCTACTGCATGAACATTCATCTTTTTTGCCATACGCAAGGTAAATGTTCCTACCCCTGAAAACAAATCAACAGCATTCTTTGCTTTTTTTAAATGAGTCAAAATAATATTGCCCATTATATTTTCAGCTTCACAAGTTGCTTGCAGAAAACCACCAGAAGGAAATTCAACACGGACATCTCCAAAGTAAATCTCTGGTTTTTCTCGTTCAACCAAAACTTCACCGTCAACAGATAAACGTATAATCCCATATGAAAGAGCAGCACTGATCATTCTCTGACGAAGTGATTCATGCTGTATAATGCAACCGCTTAAAGCAACATCTAAACCATTTTCAACACATGTTATCGTAACATGAAACCGTTTGGCAGAGCTCTTTAGAAAAGCACAGAGCTCTCTGATATTATGCAACTGAGAAATAAGCTCTGGACGGCTTACTGGGCATTCCTCAAGAGCTACAATCTCATGAGAGAGATAACGGTTAAAACCAACTTTTTGCCCCTGTGGGGTCATGGATGCTGTTAGAGTAATCCGCCGTCGGCTATAAGGTTTACATTCTATTAAAGTCGCAACAACATTATTAAGTCCATACTTTTTAAGCGCCTCAACAACCAATTGTTGTTTCCATACGCGATAAGCATCCATATGCCAATGCTGAAGAGTACACCCTCCACATTCTCCAAAATGCTGACAAAGAGTATCAATGCGTTCTGATGATTTTTCTTTTAATGTTATATATGTTGCATATTTTCCATGAACAGTAATTTCAGCACACTCTCCTGGTAAAGTAAAAGGAACAGAAACGAAGCCGTGAGACGTCTTAGCAATACCATAACCATTTGCTCCGATATGATCGATTATGACATTGTCATTCACTCTTGTTTTTCTCCGAATAGTAAATATTCCACGTTGCCATCACCACCTGTAATAGGGGAAGAAATTAAACCTTTTGCACTCCACCCTGTTTGTGTATTTAACCAAACAAAAAGCGCCTCAGCAGTTTCCTTAGCACTTGATGGACTTAATATTCCTCCCTTACTAAAGTGTTTACGACCAACCTCAAACTGAGGCTTTACCAGTAAAACAGCTTGGGCACCCTTCTTGGCTAAAGACAACACGGGAGGCAACGCAAGTTTGAGCGAAATAAAGCTAACATCTGAAACGATAAGATCAATTTCTCGCCCACCTAAATGTTCCTGTTTAAAATCTCTGACATTCAAGCCTTCTAATAACGTTATAGCACTGTTGCCCAATAAACGTTTATCAAATTGATGATGCCCAACATCAACGGCAATGACATGATCTGCTCCACGCTCTAAGAGAACTTGCGTAAAACCACCTGTTGATGCACCAACATCAATGGCTGTCACTTTGTCCGTTATAATTGGAAATGCATCAAGTGCAGCAATCAATTTTAACGCTGCCCGAGAAACATAATTCTGCGCTGGATCACAAACGGTAATCTCTGCATCATCAAAAACGATTTGCCCAGCTTTAAAAACGATTTCTCCGTTAACTTTAACAGTTTGGCGCATAATTGCATCACGTGCGCGTGAACGTGTCGTAAAAAAGTTTTTTTCAACTAAAAAAATATCGAGTCTTTTTCTGGAAGCCATCTCATACTCGAATTTTCTATCCTGTTCGAATCTCGCGTCCCAAAACAGCAAAAACCGTGTTTAAAATACCCATAGCGTCAAGTCCGACACGTGAAAGAACTTTTTCTGGTGAACCATGATTCAAATATTCATCAGGAAATTTTAGTGTACGAACTTTCAAACCATGCTCTAAGAGCCCTTCTTGCGCTAAAAATTGTAATATGTGCGCTCCAAATCCACCGATTGCCCCTTCTTCAATTGTCACCAATACCTCATGCTCACGTGCCAAACGACGCATCAAATCTTTATCTAAAGGTTTTGCAAACCGTGCATCTGCAACCGTTGTAGACAATTCTTCAGCCTCCAACGCATCAGCAGCTTGCAACACTTCTGACATCCGCGTTCCAAAACAAACCAAAGCGATTCTATTTCCTTCACGCAGAACGCGCCCTTTTCCAATTTCTAATAACTCACCACGTTGCGGTAAATCTATACCAATCCCCTCACCACGCGGATAACGAAAAGAAATTGGTCCCTGATCATAAGCTGCAGCTGTACGCACCATATGCATCAGTTCAAGCTCATCAGAAGGTGCCATAACAACAAACTCAGGAAGAGTCGCCAAAAAAACAATATCAAAACTTCCAGCATGTGTTGCACCATCTGCCCCCACAAAACCTGCTCGGTCAATAGCAAAACGTACCGGTAATTTTTGAATTGATACATCATGAATAATTTGATCATAAGCACGCTGTAAAAAAGTAGAATAAATTGCAACAAAAGGCTTATACCCTTCACAAGCAAGTCCTGCCGCAAAAGTTACGGCATGTTGCTCAGCGATACCAACATCAAACATTTTTTCAGGAAATTTTTTCGCAAAAGAATCAAGTCCTGTCCCTGTTGGCATCGCTGCTGTTATGCCAACAATCTTATCATCATGGCGAGCTTCTTCTATTAAAGCTTTAGAAAATACCTTGGTATAGGGTAGAATATTACTTGATGCTTTTACCTGTTTTCCTGTCGTGACATCAAAACGATTAACACCATGATATTTATCAGACGAGGCCTCTGCAGGTGGATATCCCTTTCCCTTATGGGTTACAACATGCACCAAAACAGGACCATTAGGATATTCACGAACATTTTTAAAAACAGGCAATAAATGCCCCAAATTGTGCCCATCTATGGGTCCAACATAATAAAAGCCAAGCTCATCAAATAAAGTTCCCCCAACCAAAAGGCCACGCGCAAATTCCTCTGAACGACGGGCTTTATCCAAAAAAAACTTTGGCAATTTTTCGCTCAACATCTTTACGCGTTCACGCAAATGACGATAAGAAGGACGAGACACTAATCGTGCAAGATGTGCACTCATAGCACCTGTAGGTGGTGCTATAGACATATCGTTATCATTAAGAACAACAATCAAGCGTGCATTCAAAGCACCAGCGTTGTTCATGGCTTCATAAGCCATGCCCGCAGACATTGCACCATCACCAATGACAGTTATGATATTGCGTCTTGTCTCTGCTTTCAAAGCACTTGCCACTGCCATACCAAGCCCCGCTGAAATAGAAGTAGACGAATGCCCCGCTCCAAATGGATCATACACACTTTCTGAACGTTTTGTAAAACCAGATAATCCGCCCTCCTGACGTAATGTGCGAATTTTTTCTCTACGCCCCGTTAAAATCTTGTGTGGATAGGTTTGATGACCAACATCCCAAATAATCCTATCCTCTGGTGTATTAAAAATATAATGTAATGCAACAGTGAGCTCAACAACACCAAGTCCCGCCCCAAGATGACCACCTGTTACAGAAACCGCATCAATTGTTGCGGTCCGCAACTCATCAGCCAACTGTACCAAATCAGACTCAGGCAATGCCCGCAAATCTTGCGGAAAACAAACACGGTCAAGCAATGGTGTTAAGACCTGAGACAAAAAAAATCCTTCCTATTATCTTAACTCAAGAAAACACAATGATAAAAATATATCTTCTCTACTCTTTTATTTACAGTTTTGCATCTTTTTTACTGAAAAATGCTCTTTTCTATTTGAGATGAGCTATAATTTCCTCATTTTTAACTTATTTTATAAAAAAGAAATCAATAAAACTTTCTGTTTATAAACTAAGGTTATTGCTTCTCTTAAGTCCCACAATAAATATCCAAAAAGATTTAAATTATTTAGCATCAAGTGGTTCCACTCCTTCTGGAAAACCTTCTTCTGAAAGCTGGATTTTTTCAACTTTAGCTTCAGCAACTCTTAAGAGTTTTTCACAATGCTTTTTAAGCGCTTCACCGCGTTCATAAATATCAATGGATTGTTCCAAAGGCACATCGCCACGTTCCAAATTTTCGACAATAACTTCAAGTTGCTTAAGCGCTTGCTCAAAGCTTAAGGTCGTAATATCCCCCTCTTGTATCTCTTTTTTCATATGAACCTCAAAAAATATCTGTTCTGGATATACGAACTCCAAAACCTTCCAAACCTACATAATGATGCTCTTTAGAAGCATAAACAATAACAGAGCCTATTCCTAAATATTTTAAAATTTGTGATCCTAAACCAATTTTGCGCCATTCTTCTTCGCGTTCAATCGCCTGCACATGGTTTTCTGAATTGTTTCTTGTCATGTTTTGAATACCAACAGTTGATTGTATAACAGATCCTTCACGCAAATAAATAAATACGCCACGTTTTTCTTTTTCCATCATACGCCGCATCATCACCATAATATCTGAAGTTTGACAAAAAACGTCACTTATAATGTTTTCATGATGTAAATGCACAGGAATATTCTCACCCTCACGGACATCACCAAAAACAATTGCAATATGCTGAACGACTTCCCAAGGAAGTTGATAACTTTGAACAATAGCGGGACCTACGAATGTTTCAATAGGCATTTCTCCAACATGCTTGATCAATATTTCCTTACGTTGGCGGTAAGCAATTAAATCTGCAACCGTTATAATATGCAACCGATGTTCTTGCGCAAATTTCATAATCTGATCGCCATGTTTAACGCTTCCATCATCATTAACTAACTCACCGATAACACCAACCGGCGGCAAATTAGCTAATTTACATAAATCAACAGCAGCCTCCGTGTGACCTGAACGCATGAGCACTCCCCCTTCATGCGCAATTAAAGGAAAAACATGCCCTGGACGAACAAAATCATCCGCACTTGCATTTGAATTCGCAAGATTACGTACAGCTAATGTACGGTCATGTGCTGAGATCCCTGTTGTTATGCCGTGTTTAAAATCAACAGTAACCGTAAATTGCGTCCCATGTGCAGAGTTATTATCTGGTACCATAGGAGAAAGATTAAACCGTTTTGCTTCTTTTTTTGGCATAGGTGTGCACACAATACCTGTTGTGTGACGAAGAATAAACGCCATCTTTTCTTCTGTACAATGCGCTGCAGCAACAGTTAAATCACCCTCATTTTCACGGTCATCATCATCTGTCACCACAACAATTTCACCGCGTTCAAAAGCTTTAAGTGCAGAAACAATTTTTTTTTCATCATACGCCATTGTTCACCTTTTCAATCACCCAACTTGACCGCGATGTCTTAGATAATGGTCAGCAATAGCACAAGCAACCATCGCTTCACCAACAGGAACGGCACGAATCCCAACACATGGATCATGACGTCCCTTTGTTATAACGTCTATATCATGACCATCAACATCAATGGAACGACGAGGTGTTAAAATTGATGAAGTAGGCTTTACAGCAAAACGCGCAACAATCGGCTGTCCACTCGATATTCCCCCTAAAATACCTCCCGCATGATTTGATAAAAAAAGCGGTTTTCCATCATTTCCCATTCGCATTTCATCGGCATTTTCTTCTCCCCTCAAGCGGGCTGCCGCAAAACCATCACCAATTTCCACACCTTTTACCGCATTAATCGACATAAGTAACGAGGCAATATCTTGATCAAGCTTTGCGTAAATAGGAGCTCCTAAACCTGCCGGAACATTTTCTGCAACGATCTCAACAACCGCACCAACAGATGTCCCCTCTTTACGGAGTTTACTGATATAGTCACTAAAAATGTGAACCATCTCTGCATCAGCTGTAAAAAAAGGATTATTATTAACCTCTGACCAATCCCAACGATCACGATTAATATTATGAGGACCAATTGCTATCACTGCTCCTCGTACAATCAAACCAGGAACGATTTTACGAGCAAATGCACCTGCTGCAACACGTGCTGCCGTCTCCCGTGCCGAAGCACGTCCCCCGCCTCGAAAATCACGAATGCCATATTTAATATCATAAGTATAATCCGCATGTCCTGGACGATACTGATGAGCAATTACTCCATAATCTTGAGAGCGTTGATCTGTGTTTCGAATCAACAGAGAAATTGGTGTACCTGTTGTCACCAATGTCGTTCCATCGTCTTGAACAACAACTCCTGAAAGGACCTCTACTTCATCTGGTTCTCGGCGCTGCGTTGTGTATTTTGATTGTCCTGGCTTGCGTTTATCAAGATAAGCTTGAACTTCTGCAAGAGTAAAAATAATTCCAGGTGGACAACCATCAATGACACAACCAAGAGCAGCACCATGACTTTCACCCCATGTTGTTACACGAAACAAATGACCAAATGTATTATGCGACATGAAAAAAGATCCATTTCTCTGTCAAATATATACAACGATAACGTATGTTGTGTGCTATACACAAAACAGCTCTTTTCTCCCAAATACTCTTGGACACCTTAAATTTGGTCAAATTACTGCTGTCTAATAAAATCTTATAAACCAAACTTTATTCTTTAACGACAGAAATGTCTGGTGCATCAACTGCCTTCATACCTATGATATTATAACCCGAATCGACATGATGGACTTCACCGGTAACAGAACGAGACAAATCTGAAAGAAAATAAAGCGCAGAATCACCAACCTCTTCAATTGTTACCGTACGACGTAATGGAGCATTATATTCATTCCATTTTAAAATATAACGAAAATCACCAATACCAGAAGCCGCTAACGTTTTAATTGGTCCAGCAGATATAGCATTAACACGAATATTTTGGGGACCTAAATCTACCGCTAAATATTTCACGCTCGCTTCAAGAGCGGCTTTGGCAACCCCCATTACATTATAATTGGGAACAACCTTTTCTGCACCATAATAGGTTAGTGTCAAGATTGAACCACCATCTGGCATCAATTTTTCTGCACGCTTCGTTAGAGCTGTTAGGGAATAAACGGAAATATTCATGGTCATCATAAAATTTGATTCGCTGATATCAATATAACGACCACTTAATTCATCTTTATCAGAAAAACCAATAGCATGAACTAAAAAATCAAGTTTTCCCCATTTCTTCTCTATTTCTCTAAAGACCGTATCAATAGAGACACTGTCAGAAACATCACAATGTCCACAAACAAATCCCTTTAATTCTTCAGCCAAAGGCTCGACACGCTTTTTCATTGCTTCACCCTGATAGGTAAAAGCAAGCTCTGCCCCTGCGCCACTTGCCGCTTTAGCGATTCCCCAAGCGATGGAGCGATTATTGGCCAACCCCAAAATTAAACCACGCTTACCGTACAATAAACCATTACCCTTAGCCATCAGCACTGCCCCATTGTTACTTAAAATTAGTATTATTCACCTGCCTATGACACAGGTCAACTTTTTCTTCAAGCAATTGGTTTAAAATCAAACAAAAACTACGCTTTTATATATAAAATTTTTAAAATTAATCTTGTTGCATTTGCAAAAACTGTTCTAGTGCGGCGGCATTTTCATCTCCCGGCAACATAATGCGAACATGCACATAAAGATCATCTCTTGTACCATTTTTTAAACGAAGCCCTTTCCCTTTCAACCGTAAAACGCGATCAGAACTTGACCATGCAGGAATCGTTAAAACCACACGCCCCTCCAACGTCTCAACTTCTTCTTTTGCTCCCAAAACAGCATGTTTAAGAGAAACTGGTAAATCAAGATGGAGTGCTCTTCCTTCAACCCGAAAACGAGGATGTTTTTGAATCTGAATGGTTATTAACGCATCTCCTGCTTGCCCGTGAGGTACCTCTTCTCCCTGACCTTTTAAACGAATAGTCTGTCCGTCTTCAATATAATCTGGCAGTTTAATTTTTAACTTTTTTCCATTTGGAAAAACAGCTTCCACCTTTTCTGCGCCAACCATCTGCTCTAATGTTATGGCAAGATTAGCACGAACATGTGCTCCTTGTTGGGGACGGTTATAGTGTGTGGAATTCGAAAAGCTACCACCTCCTCCAAACAGATCCCGAAAAATATCACTCGCATCAAAACTTGCACCACCTGAAGAGGAAAAATCAAATCCCTTTGCTCTTCCTGAAAAGGGATTTTGTTTATTGCTAAAATTTTCACCAGCACCATAGGCTTGATAAAGCGGTTTTCCTTCCATATCAATTTCACCGCGGTCAAATTGTGCCTTTTTATCTTTATCACCTATAATTTCATAGGCTTGATTAATTTCAGCAAATTTCTCTTTAGCCTTTGTATCATCTTTATTATGGTCTGGATGATATTTCTTCGCTAATCTTCTAAATGCCGATTTAATCTCTTGCGATTTTGCGGTACGTGCCACACCCAGAATCGTGTAGGGATCACGCATATTGCCCTCTTTTCAATTTCTTCGTTTTCAAAATATCAACTGATACGTTGTTCAATATCCCTTATAGCTTCATCAGTCTATTCTAAAGAATAATTTCTTCTTTTCTCTTTATATGTCTATCAATAAACTAAAATACCAGATAAAATGAGATATTTATTTAATATAGCTCCTTGTAGTCTATGCTAAAGTAAAAATAATTAAACTACCATAGAAATACACGATAGCATTGGCTTTTTGAAAATAAGAAAAAATGGTACTGTGACTTCTTGATGATAAAGTAAATGAGAAAATGCCTCACCCATGCTCACTGATATTTGGAGAAACTATGAGCAAAAAAATACCAACAGATGATCATTTTATGCAAATGCAAAAACCTTTTGAACTTTTCGCAAAGTGGCTTGAAGAGGCAACGATAAGTGAAATAAATGATCCGAATGCTATGGCATTAGCAACAGTTGACGAAACAGGACTCCCTAATGTTCGTATGGTTCTCCTCAAAGACTACAGTCCCCAAGGCTTTGTCTTCTATACCAATTATGAAAGCTGTAAAGGACAAGAAATTTTAAAATCAATGAAAGCATCCTTAGGTTTTCATTGGAAATCGCTCCGTCGTCAAGTCAGAATTAGAGGAATTGTTGAAAAAGTAAGTCAACAGGAAGCCGATGCCTATTTCCAATCGCGACCACGTGGTAGTCGAATTGGTGCATGGGCATCTAAACAATCTCAACCTTTAGACAATCGTTTTGTGCTCGAAAAAGCAATTGCTCAATATACTGCGCGTTATGCTCTAGGCAATATTCCACGACCACCTTATTGGTCTGGGTTTCGTGTTAAACCCCTTTCTATAGAGTTCTGGTGCGATCGCCCATTTCGTTTACATGATCGTCTGCTTTTTACACGCGATTGTATTGAAAACAATGATTGGAAAAGACAAAAACTTTATCCCTAATCCTTCAAACTTCATCGTTATGAAGATTTTTTCTTCGCAACAATTAAACAAATATTTTTTATTCGAAAAATTCTAAAAGAAGATGATTTATTTTATTTAAATAGAAGAATTTTATTTTCACTGTAACAGTTGATTAGTAATATTTTCTACTGTATTGCTTAAAAATAGATTAGCAACAAGCTTATTAAAAAAAACATACTGTATTCAGTAGAAACTATGATTTTAGCTAACTTATTTTTAGACCGCAGGATAAAATATCATCCATATACCCCCACATACTAAACCAGCAAAAATCACAAAACCAATAAGCGAATTAGATTTGAAAAGCCTGAGGCATTGTGAACTGTCATCTATATCAATGACTTTAATTTGAATAAACATATGGATGCTTGCCACAAAAATCCCCAAAAAACTAAGAACAGAGACTCCAGCTAAATAAAATGCTAGACTAATGAACATCACAAAACCACCATACAAAAATACTAAAGCACGCTTGGTTGCTTTACCAAAAAGAAGAGCCGTAGAACGGACACCAACAGTAACGTCATCTTCTTTATCTTGATGTGCGTAGATTGTGTCGTATCCTATGGTCCACAAAATTGATCCCACATAAAGCAAGATTGGTGCCCAGCTTAAACTTCCAAAGACAACAGCCCACCCCATTAATGCCCCCCAATTAAATGCAACGCCTAAAAAAAACTGCGGCCAATATGTTACGCGTTTCATAAAAGGATAAAATGCAACAGCTATCAATGACGAAATACCTAGAAAAAAACTAAACCTATTAAATTGTGATAAAACAACTAAACCAACAAAACATTGCACAAGGATAAAAACTCTCGCTTGAAACCGACTCACATGACCTGTTGGCAATGGGCGAGAACGTGTCCTTTCTACCTGAGCATCAATTTTATGGTCAATAAGATCATTCCAAGTACATCCTGCCCCTCGCATAGCAATAGATCCCAGAAAAAAAAGAAAAAGATACCAAACCCAATGAAGAAACATTGATAAAAGAGTATCGTAATGCATGTTATAAGAGAAAAAAGCCATTGTTGTTGACCAAAAACAAGGCCACATCAACAATTGCCAACCGATAGGTCGATCCCAACGCGCCAATTGCGCATAAAACCATAAAGAACGGGGAAGGAAGCTGTAGACCCATTGTTTGGAAGATGCATCCATAACCCGTCCTTGGCTATCATAGGACTGAACATGCGCGATATTTTTATTTTTTTTCATCAAATGATTTACCTTTGGTCTTGCGATAGAGACATTTCATTCTTATGAGAAGGGGATGAGATTAATTATCTTTTATGAGAGGAGCAAGCAATGAATATTCTTCTTATTGGCTCAGGTGGACGAGAACACGCTTTAGCATGGAAAATAGCAGCATCACCACTGCTAACAAAATTATACTGTGCTCCTGGAAATCCTGCAACAACAGAATTTGGTGAAAATATTAATTTAAACATTGATAACCATTCCCTTGTTATTGATTTTTGTAAAGCACATTCTATTGATCTTGTAATTGTAGGACCAGAAGCACCCTTGGTTGCGGGTATAACAGACTCCCTTAATAGCGCTAACATCTGTGTATTTGGTCCTACTCAAAAAGCTGCTCAACTAGAAGGTTCAAAAGCTTTTACAAAAGATTTATGTCGTAAGAATAACATTCCTACAGGAAGTTACCAATGCTTTAATGATGCCTCTAAAGCTAAAGCTTACATTCAGCAACAAGATGTTCCTATTGTTATTAAAGCTGATGGCTTAGCAGCTGGCAAAGGTGTTGTGGTTGCAACAACTATGGAAGAAGCATTTAACGCAGTTGATGCCTGCTTCAAAAGTACATTTGGAGATGCAGGAAACAAAATTGTTGTAGAATCTTTTCTTGAAGGTGAAGAAGCAAGCTTCTTCTGCCTTTGTGATGGTAAAGTTGCTCTTCCTTTTGGATCTGCTCAAGATCATAAACGTGTAGGTGATGGGGATATTGGAGCAAACACCGGTGGTATGGGTGCTTATTCACCAGCGCCCATCATGACCCAAGAAATAGTGAATCGTACTCTCAAAGAAATTGTTGAACCAGCTTTAAAAAGCATGAAAGAAATGGGCGCTCCCTTTAAAGGTATTCTCTTCGTCGGATTAATGATAACGCAAAAAGGACCCGAATTAATTGAATTTAACGTACGATTCGGTGATCCTGAATGTCAAGTTTTAATGATGCGCCTCAAAGAGGACATTTTGCCAATTTTTCTTGCTGCTGCTCAAGGAAAACTTGAAAATAAGCCTCTTCGGTGGTCTGAAAAAGCTGCTCTCACCGTTGTTATGGCTGCTAATGGTTATCCAGACTCTCCCCAAAAAGGTACTGTTATCCGTAACGTTGATCAAGTAAACTCTCTTCCCGATGTGAAAATTTTTCAAGCTGGTACAGTGTTGCGTGATGGAGAACTCATTGCAAATGGTGGACGTGTTCTCAATATAACTGCAACAGGAAAAACGATTACGCATGCACAAAAACGTGCCTATGAAGCTGTTGATTGTATTGATTGGCCAGAAGGTTTTGTTCGTCGTGATATCGGATGGAGAGCCGTTGCGCGAGAAAATTAAATCCTTTGAATATTCTTTTTTTACGATTTTCTTATTTTATATAAGAGCATGATACAAAAATTTTCTCACTGTTTTACGTCGACCATAATTTTGAAAAAATAAGTGTGCTTTCCTTTGAACAATCAAATATTGTAAATAGGATATCTACTCATGATAAAATAGGAAAATTTTCTGAATCTGAAGATGTAATATAAAATAATCATTTTACTGTTGTCTTTACTTTAAACGCATCTTCTCATCATTTTTATAAACACTTTCTTTCTTATAAAATCCTGAGGAAAAACGTATATACTATCATTTCTTTTATTTATCGCGTTTTTAGTGAAATTCCGCTTTTACGAAAAATAAAATGCCCAAAAAAGATAGTTATGTTATTCACATACAAATTCTTAAACAATATCTCTCATGCTTATCATTCCCATTTTACGACACTACCTGCAAATAGTATAAATCCATTCTGCCAGCTTTCTGGAATAAAAATAAAAACCGATACCATCATTGTATTTTCCAATTCTCAATATTACGATAACCCTTTCTATCTAAATGATTTTGATTATAAAAGAGAGATGAAATAAGAATATTCTGCAATATTCAAAGCTTTCATTCAACATGGAGAAATGATTTATAAAAAAAATTCAAAAACACTTCCAGTAATCTTCTGGTGTTTTTAATAATGTGGCAAAAACCCAAAATTATACCGCAAAAAAACAGTTTCTATTGTTATGAAAACCGTTTTTACCTCTCTGAAAAAAGCGTTTTACATCATCGATTCCTGCTGCCAATGTATGGTGTCAAAAAACTCTCATTTACAATCATTGACTTTCTCTTTGTTTTCAAGAACCAAAAGTCACACCAAATCCCGTCTGTAAAGGTCTGAATTCTCATTAAGCGGGTTCCTCTTGCTTCCCACTCATATGCTGCACTTACACAAAGACCAACAAGCAAACTTAAGAATATTCGCCATATCTTCTAAAAACACTTCATGTGTGAAGTTTACATGCCTTATGTTACCTCCCCAAACAACGATGTTTTACAGCACAACAAGATAAATGCTGACGGTCGTACAAAAATGAATGCATGTTAATTTACTGGAGTGCAATTCGATTCGCAATCACCAAACGCAAGCCTAACGGATTGCTATAACGAAGTAAAAAATGCTTTTGTTTAGAATGTGCTGTTGTACCAAAAAATCGATGTAAATCAGAACGATCTTTTACAACCAGAATGCGATTATCTTCATTGATCATAAGCATGGGAAGGCCATAAGTATCCGCCCATAACCGCCAATCCAGAAGAACATTATTCAAATCTCTGGAAACCAAAAGCGGTATACAAGCTTCCTCATCGGCATGAAGTAATTCTAATGCAACAGCTCTTTCTCCTGAACGCGTTTTTACGGTACGTGCTGCAATTCCTTGAAAATGATAAGGGGGTATTAAATGCGATAAGCTTGAAGGCATATCCGTTTTAAAAGAAACACCACGCTCATTTAACGAACAAATAACCTGATTACCCGTTTTGGATGAAAAATATGTCGTCGTTTGTGGCAAATGGCACGGATCTAACCGAAATTCAAGCACCGCTTTTGCCTGATTAAAGCATTGATTAGCCATATACATTATCCCAATTTATCTTAAATAAGATACACCCTTTAGCAGCTTTTTCTCATTGGATTATTAAAAGTTTGAATAAAAAACAACTGGTTTCTTTTTTGGTTATTAAAATCTAAACAAAAATGCATGATCACCATTCTTGAATTATAATACTTTTCCAGGATTCATTATCCCTAAAGGATCGAGTGTTTTTTTAATCCCTTGCATAATATCCAATGCGACAGGCGATTTAAAAGAACGAAGTTCTTCGCGCTTAAGCTGACCAATTCCATGCTCAGCAGAAAATGCACCTCCATAGTCCACCACTAAACTATGAATGCGATGATTCATTGTTGACCATAACTGCAAAAACACTGTCGTATCAGCTCCTACAGGTTGTGTAATATTATAATGTAAATTTCCATCGCCCATGTGTCCAAAACAAATCACCTGTGCTCCTGGAGCAATATCTTCAACAATGAGCGCTGCCTCAGCAATAAAATCAGGAATAGAAGCAAGTGGGATTGCAATATCATGCTTAATGGACCCTCCTGCTAACTTTTGTGCTGATGATATACTTTCTCGTAATTGCCAAAAAAAATCTTGCTGTTTTAAAGATTGCGCAACAACTGCATCTTCTATCACCGCATTCTTTAAAGCTTCTTCTAAAATAGTACTCAATACCGATAACGCCTCATCATTGCCTTGCAACGATGAAATGTTCATTAATACATACCATTCATGTTTCCGCTGAAGAGGAGGCTTCTCACACATCTTATAATCTAAAGCCATTTGCAAACTGGGATTTCCCATGAGCTCAAAACCTGTCAACATCCCTCCTCCATATTCTTGAGCCAGAGATAAAAACTCTAAGGCCTTCGCCGGACTATATAATCCCACCAAAGCAACAGCTTTTCCTTTTATTTTTGGAAACATCTTCAAAACGGCTGCGGTTATAACTCCCAATGTGCCTTCTGCACCAATAAAAAGATCTTTTAAATCATAACCGCTATTGTCTTTTTTAACAAAACGCAAATCATCTAAAATACGCCCATCCGGTAAAACAACTTCTAAACCAAGACAAAGATCACGCATATTGCCATAAGCTAAAACAGCTGTCCCTCCAGCATTCGACGAAAGATTTCCTCCTACTTGGCAAGAACCTTCAGATGCCAAAGAAAGAGGGAAAAAACGACCTGATTCATCCACTTTTTTCTGTAAATCCTGTAAAATAACACCAGCCTCTACAACAACAAAATTTCCCTCAAGATTTATAGCTCTAATCTTATTTAATCGCTCCATGGATAAAAGAACGCTCCCTCCTCCTTCATCTGGTTGTTGTCCCCCCACAAGCCCTGTATTTCCACCCTGTGGCACAATCGGTGTGCGCGTTTTGCTCGCTAACTGCATAATCGATGAGACCTCTGCGCAAGAAGATGGACGTAAAAGTAAAGGTGTTTTTCCATGAAAAAGCCCACGCTCTTCAAGCAAATACGGTGCAATCAAAGCTTGATCCGTTATAGCATGCTTAGCACCAACAATTTCCCTAAACCCTTCAATTAATTCCTGCTCCATGTTCATTTCTCCTTTGGAGCCGCAGCCCGTATAAGACGATCATTGATAGCCTCTCCTAATCCGTATGATGGAATAGGTTCTACTGCGATACATCTCACTTTAAATGAATCTAATTCCTTCATATATTGAAATAAATGAGAGGCTGCCTCTTCCAACTTTCCATCTTCGCTAAGGTTTAAAATAGAAACGGCATTTTCAGCCCCCATAACACGCTTTGAACCAAATGCTAAAAGCGCTTCACCATTTTCCACCTTTTCTACATTCAAACGAACCGTAGCATTGGGAGCATAATGCGATTTTAACATCCCAGGAGCTTCAATCGCCGCCCTTTGATCTATCCGTTTTAAAGGCTTCCCCACAACCTCTTCAATTTCATCAGCCGCAAGCCCGCCTGGACGCAAAAGATAAATATTTTCACCACAAATTTTAATAATCGTTGATTCCAGCCCTATTTTAGCAGGTCCTCCGTCCAATATCAAAGGAACAGATTCCCCCAAAGATGCAAAAACAGCCTCAGCTGAAGTAGGGCTAAGACGCCCCGATTGATTCGCACTAGGAGCAGCAAGTGGACGGCCAAAATGTTGTACCACTTCCGCAAAACGACTGTCTGGAAAACGAACAGCCAAGGTATTCAAACCAGAGGTTGTTAAAGGATGGATATTATGCTGTTCCTTTAAAGGCAAAACCAATGTCAAAGGCCCTGGCCAAAATTCCTCTATTAATTGGCGTGAAAGAAAGTCAATTTTAACATAACGTTCCGCCATTTCGATGCCGCTAACATGCGCAATAAGAGGATTAATTTGCGGACGACCCTTTGTAGAATAAATAGAAGAAATTGCCCTCCCATTGGTTGCATCGCCCGCTAATCCATAAACAGTTTCCGTTGGTAACGCTACTAACTTCCCTTGTTCAAGAAGCGCTATTGCCTCTCTTATCGAAGCACTATCGAGTGGTAGAATCGTCATGACACATCATTTCTATAACACTCTTTTAGTGGTGCAAAACTATAACGATGTAACCCTATAACTGGTCCATATTTATCAAGAGCTGTACGATGCGCTAGCGTTGCATAACCTACATGCTTCTCTAAACCATACCCTTTATAAACTTGTCCTGCACATTCCATCATCCGATCACGCGTTACTTTCGCAATAATAGATGCGGCTGCAATTGAAACCGAACGCTGATCGCCCTTAATCAACGCCATTGCAGGACAGGACAACTCAGAAGGAATATCACGCCCATCAACAAGGACATAGTGGACTGGAATGACTAATCCTATAATACAGCGACGCATTGCTTCTAAAGTTGCTTTTCTAATATTGGATTGATCAATTGTACGAGCACAAAGACTGGCGACTGAAACCGCTAATGCACTTTGCAAAATTTCATGATAAAGTCTATTTCGTTGGAGAAAAGAAAGTTTTTTTGAATCATTTAACCCATTAGGAATACGATCTTTATCCAAGATAACGGCTGCTGTTACCACAGGTCCAGCGAGAGGCCCCCGTCCTACTTCATCAACACCTGCTATATGAAAAAAACCCTGTTTTTGCAAATCCAATTCGCACGAAAAATTTGGTTGTAGCGGAAAATTAAACATCTTTGATAAATCACAAATACAACAAACATACATCTATTTCTGTAGCCTGATCATTTTTTGCAAGCATTACAGTTTTAAATAGCTCTTCAAACATTCCACGAATTCTTGCACAAAAAATAAAAAACACATTTCTTTGGTTACCCTCTTTTATTATGTATAATAAAATCATGATGAAATAAAAGCTTTTATATTTATTTATCAAATATTTCCTAAAGTCATGATAGGTTGTACAAACCAATTTGGGTGCATTGATTTGATAAAAAGAGCTGCTTGTTGCGCCGTTTGTTTATTTTTAAAAATGCCAAAGCAAGTTGCTCCCGTTCCAGACATACGGGAAAAAAGAGCCCCACATTCATCTAATATAGATAACACTTCAGCTAACTGAGGTGCTATTTTTAATGCAGGAGAAAAAAGATCATTACGCGTTTCTTGTAAAACTTCAACTAATGAATCAACACTCTTTAAAGCGTCTGTATTAATTTTTAAAGAAGGATTATGACGCTTCTCTAACGCTTTAAAAACAGCTTGTGTTGAAATCTCTTGTCCATGATTAACCAATACCATTGCTAATGAACAAGCTTCTTTTAGTCGTATCATCTCTTGACCAATTCCTTTAACCAAAAGCGGCTGCTGATATTCTAATGCACAAAGGCACATGGGAACATCAGCACCAAGAACTAAGCTCTTTTTTGCTAATTCTTCGTAAGGGCAATCAAGATTCCACTGCCGACGCAACATGCTGATAACCCCAGCTGCATCACCTGAGCCACCACCAATGCCTGAAGCAACAGGTAATGTTTTTACAAGCCGAAAAAAAGCAGGTTGAGCACATTCCGGAAAAGTCTTATGCATAAAGTCCCTTGTGCGAATAACCAAATTGTCTAAATGAGAAACAAGCCCTTTTGCAAACGACCCCGTCAAAACAAACTGATTATTTTCACAAGGTGCATAGTGTAGACAATCACCGCTAAGACTAAAATAAACCAAACTCTCTATTAAATGATACCCATCAGCACGTTGCCCTACAACATGTAGAGCTAAATTCAATTTAATAGGTGTAAATAAATAGGAATGTCTTTGGAACGAAGTTTGTACATTTGATATCATATGACGTAATATTCACTTACATAGGGTTCTTTTAAAAATTTCCCCCTTTTACCCATACTTTTAGCACGAGCCCTATAAACAGCTTGGAATATTCTTAATCGTTTTCTAAAAAACAATAAATATAAAGAGTTCTCATACAAAATAAACGACATGTTCTCATTCGTATCATTTCAAGCCTTTTTTCTTCTAGTATCTGTTTTTAGATAAAAATCTCTCTGGCTTGAATGATCCTTTCCATCACAAACCATAACGCTGCCAAAGAGCTCGCTCTTCTGCTGCCATCAATGCACTATCAACGACTGTATAAACCGTATGTGCCGTCACTCCTGAAGGCGTTTTAGGTCCTAAAAAACTTTTTGGAGGCATAATAAGTCGAAGTTTTGCATCATTACCAAAGCGCTCCTTAATAACAGAACGTACATCATTCAATCCATCAACCAGACCAAGCCCAACGCTTTGTTTTCCACTCCAAAACATTCCTGTAAAGAGATTCGAATCATCTGATAATTTTTCAGCACGCCGTTCTTTAACCAAATCGATAAAAGTTTGATGCACTTCAAGTTGGAGAGATTTCAAATGCTCAATATCCGCCTTTTTTTCTGGCTGAAATGGATCTAATGTAACTTTGTTCTTTCCTGCTGTGTATACACGCCGTTCGATACCAATTTTCTTCAAAAGTTCCGGAAAACCAAAGGAAGCTGAAACCACTCCAATGGAACCAACAATTGAAGAAGGATCTGCAAAAATTTCATCCCCTGCACAAGCAATCATATAACCACCAGATGCTGCAATATCTTCAATAAACACAAGAACCTTTTTATTTTTTTCTTCTGCCAAGTCACGAATGCGCTTGAAGATAAAACGCGATTGTACAGGTGAACCACCAGGAGAATTAATAATAAGTGCAACAACCGGTGACTTTTTGTGTGCGAAAGCCTTCTCTAAAAGATTTGCACACCTACTGAGGGAAAGGGTACGAGATATAGATGCTGATGAATCCATAATTGCTCCTTGAAGGCGCACCACAGGAATTTCAAGTTTATCGGAAGAAAAACGGCGTGGAATAAAACTTTTAATAAAATCCATCAAAACAAAATCTCCTTATAAATTAAGAACAATTAAATAGGCAAGGACAACAAAAAGGAACAACGTGATACCATCCAAAAGCGCCAATCAACCCCCACATTACAATCAGAAATATAACTTCACCCAAAAGCTAAGCCTCCCTAATGACAAAGTGTAGACTTTAAATAATAAACTAAAAAACACAAGATACTATTAGAAAAGTTCCCACAAGCTTATATATCCATTATTAATTGCATCAACTCGAGGTGAAAAAGTATGGTCATTACCTTCATGTATAACCAATGCCGGTAAAATAGATAAAGCTGCTCTGCTTCCTCGTTTTGCGTAAAATAAAAGACGAATTGCTGCTGTTTTCGCACGGGCATGCACAGGAATTATACAAATACCACCAAAACGCCCTTCTAAAGCATGCAAGATATCTGTCAACGATTGTGGACGTGCAATGAGCCCTAAGTATCCACCTGGCTTAACAATAGCTGCTGCACTCCGCAACCAGTTATCAAACATTGCTTCAGACATAACATGTGCTTCAGATTTTTGTTTATCAGGTGTCTTACGATCGGTGGGATTATTAAAAGGTGGATTCATAATCGCAAAATCAAAGCTATTATCTATCAAACCTGCTTTTATACGGGCATTCCCTTTGAAGGTAACATCTGCTTCTAGCAAACAAATTCGGCTAGCAAATTGTTTATTTTGTTTTAGCATAAGCGTTTTTTGAGCGTAAGATACCATAAAAGCTGAACGTTCAACTAAGGTAACATGAACTTTCAGACAACGCGAAGCAACAGCCAAACCCGCAGCTCCAGCACCTGCACCTAAATCAACAACCTTGCCCTTTAAATCACTCGGAACCAAACTAGCTAATAACATCGCATCCATTCCAGAACGATGACCATATTTATGGGGTTGAACCAAATAAAATTTTCCGCGGTGAAAACTGTCAATTGTTTCACCACTCTGATTCGCTGCTTTATCCATTTAAAAGCCTAATGCTCACCTTTATAAATTGCATTTTTGCCATTCAGCTACTATTTTAAATTTTTTATTATTTCATAACAATAAGATTACACTCGCTAAAGAACATTTCTTGCCAATAACATTCCAAGCTAACACTTTTAAACGACATCAAAAGCTTGAGTCAAAACCAAACCCCCTTTATGCTAATGAATAAAGTAAATTTTATATATGTCCATTGCAATACTCTAGGAGTAAACACATTGAGTGCAGCTATCAAACCAAAACAAATAAGAAATAATCAAATTTCTCTTCAATCTCTTGTCAATCTTACTCAAAAAGATATGGATTGCGTAAATCAATTTATTCTCTCTATGGCAAAATCAGAGGTTGAGATGATCCCTGAAATTTCTAACCATCTTATTTCATCAGGTGGAAAGCGATTACGCCCAATGATTACGCTCGCTTCTGCTCATATGTTTGGTTATCAAAGTGACGGGCATATAAAACTCGCAACAGCTGTTGAATTTATGCATACAGCAACATTGCTACACGATGATGTGATTGACGAAAGTAATTTACGACGTGGAAAATCTACAGCACGGATGATTTGGGGGAATCAAGCAAGTGTACTTGTTGGTGATTTCCTATTGGGCCAGGCCTTTAAAATGATGGTCGATGTCGGTTCCATAGAAGCGCTCTCTGTCCTAGCCAACGCTGCTGCAATTATTGCTGAAGGAGAAGTTATGCAACTTTCTGCCGCAAAAAATATAAAAACCAGCCCTTCAGAATATCTCAAAATCATCGATGCAAAAACAGCAGCACTTTTTTCAGCAGCCGCTGAAGTAGGACCCATTATTGCTGGCTATGGAGATAAAGAGCGTTCTTCATTACGTGAATATGGAACATCCTTAGGTTTAGCTTTCCAATTAATTGATGATGCACTTGACTATAGCGGTAGTGCTCAAAACTTAGGAAAAAATATAGGGGATGATTTTAGAGAAGGAAAAATCACAATGCCTGTTATTCTCGCATATGAGCGTGGGAATATGGTAGAAAAAGATTTCTGGAAAAAAGCGCTTGAAGATGGCAATAATAATGATGAATCCTTCGCACACGCGCAACACTTAATGGAAAAGTATGATAGTATCACAGATACAATAGAACAAGCACGCATCTATGGAAAATATGCAATTGATGCTCTTGTTCCCATGAATGAAAATCCTGCTTATAATGCTCTCGTTGAGACTGTTGAATTTTGTATTGCGCGCGTAAATTGAATTCTTTGCAAGAATCGCAGTATTTCTCAACAAAGTAATGAGATATGATCTATAAACAACACCATCAATTGATTATCTTGAAAAGGATTAGCTCCATGTGCTCTGCAACGGTATCTCGACTTTTTGCCCTCTTTATCGTAGGTATCATGCTGATGCCATCCCTCACCTACAGTAAAATAAGTGCAGCAACTCATACAAGCTCATTTACAGGTGCTTATTTAGCTGGAAGGGTTGCAAATCATGAAAATAAAACAGAACTTGCTATCAATTATTTTAAACAAGCACTGGTTTATCAACCTGATAACATTGAAACACAAAAAGAGCTCCTTGAAGCTATGCTCTCGGTCGGAAACTTTAAAGAAGCTGTCCAACAAGCCCAAAAACTCAAAGAGAACGATGTTATAACTCCCTTTGTTTCCTTAACTTTGTCAGTAGAAAGTCTCATCAAAAAAGATTATAAGAATGCCAAGGCTCTTCTGAAATTAAAGGAACTTCCTACGTCCAATAATCCAATACCTGAACTCATCGGCGCTTGGATTACATTTGGATCTGGACAAAAATCTCAGGCAATCGATGATCTTAAGAAACTCAAAGGTCCTGTCTGGTATGATCTTTTTATATCTTATCATCTAGCACTTATGAGCGACCTTGCAGAACGGCCAAAGGATGCAAAAAAATATTTCATTAAAGCACTGAGTAACAAACAGGGAACTCTTATCGCTCCTAATACTTATGAGCGTATTATCATAGCCTATGCCTCATTCCAATTGCGCCATAATATGCGCAACCAAGCTCTTCAAACAATCCAGCATGGCGAACAAATGTTGTCAGGTCGAGAAGTCCTTAAAAACTTTCAAGAAAAAATTGAAAAAAATTCTTTCTTAGAGAGAGTTATTAAAACACCTCAACAAGGAGCAGCCGAGGTATTATATAATTTTGGAACAGCCCTCAACTACAAAAACTCAGGGCGAATTGCACGTATTTTTAAGCAATTATCTTTCGCATTATACCCTCAAAATGACGCAACACTGTTTCAGCTCGCACACATTTCTGCTAAATTGAACGATCCACATCAAGCAATTAAACTTTATCGCGCTTTATCCCCTAAATCTCCTTATTATAAAGATGGACAACTTCATCTTGCATTCCTTCTTGCCAATAACAACAATTACAAAGAAGCAATAAAATTACTCACATTGTTAAATAAAAAATTTCCCAATGATCGTAATATTTTGATAACGCTCGTTGCTTTTTATATGCAGGATAATAAATTTCTTGAAGCCATTAAAACTCTAGACTACGCTATTACAAAGATAAAAAACTTTCAGCAGGACGATTGGAAACTCTTTTATCAGCGTGGTATTGCTTTTGAACGTTTAAAGCAATGGCCAAAAGCAGAACTTGACTTGCGAAAATCTCTTGAATTTTTCCCAAATCAACCGCAGGTTCTTAATTATTTAGCCTATTCCCTTGTGGAACGTGGTGAGAAGCTTGAAGAATCGCTCCGTATGCTACAAAAAGCCTCTGCTTTACAAGCTCACAACAGTCATATTCTCGATTCTTTAGGGTGGGCTTATTATAAACTAAAAGAATATAATAAAGCAGTGCAAATATTAGAAAATGCTGTCAGATTACAACCTGAGGACCCAACACTAAATGATCATTTAGGGGATGCCTATTGGAAAGTTGGGCGTAAACGTGAAGCAATCTTTCAATGGAACCACGCAATTGACGGAAAACCAGAAAATTCTGAACAAATTCAAGAAAAGTTGAAATTTGGTTTGCAATAAACGATGCTTAACCATAAACCACATGAAATAATAAATAGAGAAACTAAAATTACTTTGGTTTTTTGTTTAGTTCAATATAAAGAGTATAAAGCGTGAAACTGCCTGAACATCTTAACCCCAAACGTTCTTTTCAGGGACTAATATTAACTTTGCAAAATTATTGGGCACACTATGGGTGTGCAATTTTGCAACCTTACGATATGGAAGTCGGAGCTGGGACTTTTCATCCAGCAACAACATTACGCTCTCTAGGACCACGCCCTTGGAAAGTTGCTTATGTCCAACCCTCTCGACGTCCAACAGATGGCCGATATGGTAAGAATCCAAATCGTTTACAACACTATTATCAATTCCAAGTGCTTCTCAAACCCTCTCCGCTCAATCTACAAGAACTTTATATAAAGTCGCTACAAGCTATCGGGCTTGATACAAAACTGCATGATATTCGCTTTGTTGAAGATGATTGGGAAAGTCCCACTCTTGGTGCTTGGGGGCTTGGATGGGAATGTTGGTGCGATGGAATGGAAGTCTCTCAATTTACTTATTTTCAACAAGTGTGCGGCATTGAATGCACTCCTGTTTCAGGGGAACTCACATACGGTCTTGAGCGTCTAGCGATGTATATCCAAGGGGTTGATAACGTCTATGACCTTAACTTTAATGGTTTGGAGGGAGAAAACAAAATAAGTTATAGAGATATTTTTTTACAGGCAGAACAGGAATACTCATATTATAACTTCGAATTTGCTGATACAAAACTGCTCCATCAGCACTTTATCGATGCAGAACGCGAATGCAGCGCACTTCTTGATGCTGGAAAACCAAATAAAGAAAATGTATTCCATCGCTGTGTTTTTCCTGCCTATGATCAATGTATTAAAGCGAGCCATATCTTTAATCTTTTGCAAGCACGTGGCGTTATTTCTGTAACCGAACGACAAAATTACATTCTTCGCGTTCGTAATCTCGCGCGCCGTTGTGGGGAAGCCTTTTTACTCACAGAAGCTGGACAAATATATACTGGAGAAGCCTAATGTCTGATCTTCTTCTTGAACTTTTCAGTGAAGAAATCCCCGCACGTATGCAACGAAAAGCTGCTGCTGATCTTAAGAAATCTGTTACAGATCAACTTGTGAATGCTGGATTGATCTATGAAGCTGCTCGTGAATATTGGACACCTCGGCGGCTAACATTGGACATACGCGGACTTTCCACACGCTCCAAAGATGTCCATGAAGAACGCAAAGGTCCCAGTATAAAATCACCACAGCATGTAATTGATGGTTTTCTACGTGCAACAGGATTAAATGATGTTTCTGAAGCGCATATTGGACATGATGATAAAAAAGGTCATTTTTATATTGCTAAAATTGTTAAAAAAGGTCGAGCTGCAGAAGAAATTATTGCCGATATTTTACCGGATATTATCCGCAACTTTCCGTGGCCGAAATCTATGCGTTGGGGAAAAGATTCAGCACAAAGTGGTACTTTGAAGTGGATTAGACCTTTACAAAACATTCTTTGCATCTTCGGACCAGAAATTGGTGAAACACATGTTATTCCGTTTACAATTGGTTCTCTTAAAAGCAATAATTTAACTTATGGTCATCGTTTCTTAAGTGATGGAGAGCCATTTCAAGTGCGCCGCTTTGATGACTATGTTACTCAACTTGAAACCCATAAAGTCATTCTGGATGCCGAAAGACGAAAGAATATTATTTTAGCTGATGCCCAAAATCTCTGCTTTGCAAACGGTTTAGAACTGGTTCAAGATAATCCCCTCCTAGAAGAAGTTGCTGGTCTTGTTGAATGGCCTGTTATCCTGATGGGTGATTTTGACAAATCATTCCTTGATATTCCTCCAGAAATTATTCGCTTGACCATTCGAGCCAATCAAAAATGTTTTGTCACCCGCAAACAAGGAGAAAAAGTAAAACTTTCTCATCATTTTATTCTCGTTTCTAATATTCTTGCAAATGATGAAGGCAAAGAAATTTCGAAAGGAAATAGTAAGGTTGTCCGTGCCCGTCTTTCTGATGCACTTCATTTTTGGCAAACCGATCAGCATGATTTGCCTGATCTTCAACAATTGGAATCTTCTATAAAAAAATTTGAGCTTGATATAAAAAAACCTCTCGATCAAAGAATGGCGCGACTTGATCATTTGAATGTAACCTTTCATGCTAAATTAGGTACACAAGGTAAAAGAGTAGAACGCATTGCTACACTCGCACAAGAAATTGCCCCTTTGATACAAACAGATCCTCTTTTAGCAAAACGTGCAGCCATCCTTGCAAAAGCTGATTTGCAAACAGAAATTGTCGGAGAATTTCCTGAACTACAAGGTGTTATGGGGCAAAAATACGCCCTTCTTCAAGGGGAAGATCCTCGCGTAGCTGTAGCAATCGAAGACCATTATAAACCTCAAGGACCAACAGATCGTCTTCCACAAGAACCACTTGCTATAACCGTTATGCTCGCCGACAAAATTGACATGCTCGTTGGCTTTTGGCTCATTAATGAAAAACCAACGGGCTCTAAAGATCCCTATGCGTTAAGACGAGCAGCACTGGGAGTTATTAGGCTTGTACTTTCGCGAGATTGGAAAATCAATCTTATGCCACTGTTTCAGTTAGCAATGAATCTTTTCTTACAACAAAAAAATAAATATGAAATCTCTCAAAGAGAAAATTCACAATTGCAGAATCTGCTTCCAGAAAAAACAGAATATATTTTATCAGATCTGTTATTCTTTTTTCATGACCGTTTGAAAATCTATCTAAAAGAGGAAGGTGCTCGTTACGATGCCCTTGAAGCCGTTTTAAATAAAGATTCTGATGATTTTTTATTGATTGCACGTCGTGTCGAATCGCTTATCGCTTTTATCAATACCCACGATGGAATGAACTTTGTAGCCTCTGTAAAACGTACTGCCAATATTCTTGAAAATGAATTTCAAAAAAGCACAACAATAGCGAATGAAATTAATCCTGAGCTCTTTGTCGAGAAAGAAGAAAAGCAGCTCTATCATGCAATCTGTGAAGTAGAAAAACAGGTTCTTGCTCCCATCAATGCAACAAATTTATCATTTGCACTCAGTGTGCTAGCGCCACTTGGAAAATTGATTGATATATTTTTTGAAAAAGTATTGGTGAATGATAAAAAAACTGATGTTCGTGCTAACCGTCTTGCTCTTCTCAAACGCACTCACATTGTTACACAATCGGTTGCAGACTTCTCAAAACTTGTCATTTAAAATCAAAATACCCTATTAACTGATAAAAACAATGAAGATAATTTTTTCTTTTTTATGACTTTTATTAATTAATATTGAGAAAATTATGCAACCAAAGAGACTGTTCTTTATCTCTCAAATATCATTAATTAAGATATGTTTTCATTTTGATAAATGATTCTTTCTCAAGAGACTCTTTGATAAGTTCATCTGCCTTGTTAGAATCTATTTCCCTTGCAATAAGGGTACGTGCTGTAGAAATTGCCAAATCAATCGCCGATGAAGAAACCATGCGTATTGCATCCGCTTCTGCTTGGGCAATTTTTTGTTCTGCCAATTTATTGCGGTTTTTTACATATTCTTCTGCTTTTGCACGGGCCTCAGCAATAACAGATTCAACTTCATGCTTTGCTGCTGCAATAATTTCTTGCGCATCTTTTTCTGCTTCTGCATGTTTGCGTTGATATTCAGCCAATATTTCCTGTGCCTCTTCACGAAGACGCAGAGCCTCATCCAGTTCATCTTTGATACGTTTCGCGCGCGCATCAAGATGGTGTATAACCCTCTGTGGAATTTGGAAATAGACTAAAAGAGCCAAAAAAAGAACTAACCCAACAAATGCCCAAAAAGTATCAGTCATCTTTGTCTTCCTCAATAATCCGCAGTTTTAACAACTGAACGAACAGCCTCTTTGCTGATATCAACGTCAATCAATTTTTTCACAATTTCAAGAGCTACTTCTTCAGCGATAGAACCAACATTTTGCATCGCTTTATCCCGAATTTTTGCTATCTGTTTTTCAGCATCTGCGAGTTTTTTCTCTAGACTCTCTTCAATTTCTTTCCGTTCAAGCTCTGCCTTTTCTTTTAATTCTTCACTAGCTACCTGCGCTATAGCCTGCGCGTTCAAACGCGCTTCTGCTAATTTCCGCTCATAAGTTTCAACAACAATGTCTGCTTCTTGCTTCATGCGCATTGCCTGATCTAAATCAGATGCGATTCGATCTCGCCGTGTTTCAATAACACCGCCAATACGTGGTACAATTACACGGGAGATAAAAAGATAAAACAGTCCGAAAGAAATTGCCAACCAGAAAAAATGCGAACCAAAATGCACAAAATCAAAAGGCGGAAACACACGATTTGCATGCTCTGCTACCTTTTTAATATGTTCTATCGACGTTTCAGTGTTCTGTGCATAAGCGCTTGAAACAAACATCTTCTTTCATCCTTTAAATAGCTTATTAAAGCCCTCTATAACCGATGATAACTGACAAACATCTCTCTGGCATCTCTCTAGTTAAGAGCCTAAAAGGGTAAATCTTTCCTCATGCAAGAACAGATATACCCTTTTGATAATGATTAAACCCCAAAAAGAAGTAATAAAGCAATGAGCAATGAAAAAATTCCCAAAGCTTCTGTTACAGCAAAACCAAAGACGAGACGTCCAAACTGACTATCTGCTGCTGATGGATTCCGTAATGCACCAGAAAGATAGCTACCAAAAATATTACCAAGTCCTAAAGCTGTTCCAGCCATACCAAAGCAAGCAAGACCAGCGCCAATATATTTTGCTGCAAGCACCATTTCCATGTTATTCTCCTTTAAAGCGAAATTGCATTATTCGACGGAAAACCGCCAGTTCTATTAATGTCCTGGATGAATTGCATCATTAAGATACATACAAGTTAAAACCGTAAAGACGTAAGCCTGAAGAAATGCGACCAAAAACTCAAGAGCAGTAATTGCTACAGTCATAATAAGCGGTAAAATCGAACCACCCACACCTACGATTCCTACCCCAATCATTGAAACAACAAACCCAGAAAACACTTTAAGCGTAATATGACCAGCAAGCATATTCGCAAAAAGACGAAGAGAAAGACTAATTGGACGGGAGAGAAAAGAAATAACCTCAATCATTGTCACCAGAGGTAAAACCACAACAGGAACTCCACTGGGAACGAACAGTTTCAAAAAACTGACCCCATGCTTATAAAAGCCATAACCAATCACCGTCAAAATTACCACCATTGCTAACGAAAACGTGATCATGATTTGAGACGTAACCGTATAAAAATAAGGAAAGAGACCAATAAAGTTAGCAACCAAAATAAAAGTAAACAGAGAAAAAACTAAAGGAAAAAACTGCATTCCCTGCACACCAGATGATTCCCGCAGAGTCGATGCTACAAATTCATATGCCATTTCCGAAAGAGACTGCATCCGCGTTGGAACCAATCCACGACTCGATGATGAAATAAAGAGAAAAATAGAAGTTACAACAACCGTGAGAACTGTAAACAATGATACATTTGTAAACGATAAATCCATATTTCCTATGGAAATCTTAATCAGCCTTAAAACCTCAAACTGATGAATAGGATCTGGAGCGTGCGCTGTCACTTCAACCTCATTTATCGGACCTCTCATTGGCCCCTTTATTTTGTTTATCTTGGCGCAATACGCCTTTTTTTCCTAATTGACTGGAGGAAACATACCCCACAGACCGAAGAATACTCAATACACCAGCAGCAAATCCAAAGAAGAGAAAAAATACCAATCCCCAAGGCCATGAACCTGCTAACTTATCAAACCCCAACCCCAAAACAATACCAACTATAACACTTGCCAGAAACTCACTGGAAAGCTTAATTGCACCTGCCATCCTTCCTTGTGATTTTTCCCGCTTATTCCTATGCTCCCGCTTCTTTAATGCTTGCTTGCGCACTAAAGCTACGCTTAAGTTCCTACTACGACATTCCAAATCCTCTGAATGAAGACACTCTCCTTGCTTTTCCTCTTCAGCCTCCTTACGGCTCATAACGGGTTTCTCGCCCATCGCCATCATTGGCTCCTTAATTAAAAAGCAACGTAAGAATACATTTCATAAAACCGTGTGCATCATATTGTTCCCGAATTTATTCGTCAAGATACTAAAAGAAATCTATCACAAGTTATCGTATAAATTTTATTGCAGAAATAACGTATTTTTCAATTTACATGCTTTCTTAAAAAGATATTCCAAGCACCTAAACCGATTTCACGACAGCACCCGTGAATGTATAACGAAAAGTTCACGTGAATAATATAAAACTCATAGAACAACCATTTTTACGCTTAACAAAAGGTGTAAACTAATACCATTTTATTTTCCGACTCCCAATGTTATATCAGTCCTAGTTTTGAAAGAGAACATAGAAAGCTAAAAACAGTATGAGAGCGTTGGTTTTTTCCTTTTATTCGAATAAACTTGCACTTTTTATTTTATGAAAATGAAATAATCAATGGTTTCTATATGATCCTATTCGCAAAGTATTTTACATCCGCCATTACAGGCCTCATCACGAAATGAGCTTGAGGGTATTAAGAGAAGGTCCTTTAAATACAAAATATTAATAAATCCAAAATTTCAAATAGATTAAGCCAATAGAACACAATAAAATTTAAATACGATTACCATACCACTTTATACAATTTTAATCCACTTTTATGAATTTCGCTCTTTACAATTGAATATCCGTAGATTCAGCAAATATTTTTTCTTTTTATTCAGACAAACTATCGTAAGCAAAAGCGCTTATTCATAAGCTTTATTTTTATGAAACGATAATCTAATGCTGCTTTTCAAACAAGCATCATAATTACATTCCCCTACCCTCATATTGCATCTATTCTTGCACTTTAATAACCCATTAAGAGGATTATGTACTCTTTCTTAAATACTCCCTATTAAACTCTTCTCATGACATGCAAATAAATGATTATCAATAAAATTAAAACTTTAGCAAATAAAACTTTTTCTTTTATGAAAAGAACGATCATTTAAAAAACTTATTTTTAAGATTCTTAAGTATAGATTTCATTCACTTAAAAAATTAAAGAGTTATCATTTCTTCTTGGAACGTGTCGCAAAAGGATTATCAGAGGCTCGTAATGATATGCGAACGGGTATACCAGACATATCAAATGTTTCACGTAACCCATTGACAAGATAACGCAAATACGACTGAGGCATACTTTTAGGGCGCGAGCAGGAAATCATAAATCCAGGAGGACGTGTCTTAACCTGTGTGATGTATTTAACCTTAAGTCGACGTCCAGAAACCGCAGGAGGTGGATGATGTGCCACAACAGTTCCAAGCCATTGGTTCAATTTAGCCGTCGAAATGCGACGATTCCATACACGGTGCATCATCATGACATTTTCCATCAGTTTATCAATCCCTTGACCATATTGTCCTGATAAAGGAACAGCTCTCAAACCACGAACTTGAGGAAGAAATCGCGCACATTTTTCATGCAAATCAATCAATGTGGTCTGACTGTTTTCAATAAGGTCCCACTTATTGAAAGCAATAACTGGAACACGCCCTTCACGAATCACAAGATCAGCAATTTGTAAATCCTGCTTTTCAAAAGGTATCGTTGCATCAAAAACAATGACCACCACTTCTGCAAAACGAATAGCACGCAAAGTATCTGCAACAGATAGTTTTTCTAATTTTTCTTGAATTCTCGACTTTCGACGTAAACCTGCAGTATCAAAAAGTTTAATATGACGACCACGCCATTCCCAATCTACAGAAATAGAATCACGCGTGAGTCCTGCTTCTGGTCCTGTTAACAATCGCTCTTGTTTCAACATACTATTGATAAGAGTGGATTTTCCTGTATTGGGACGCCCCGCAATTGCAATCCTAATGGGCTTACTTTCATCGTAAATAAGCTCCTCTTCGTCCAAATCCTTTACATCATCACCAACAGATGCAGGTTGTATCATTCTATCTTCTTCTTTGTTGTTGCCAAAAACATGCTCTGACCCAACAGCATCTATAATTGCATCACGCAGATCACTAAGTCCCAAACCATGTTCAGCCGATATTGGGCATGGCTCCCCCAAACCTAATGACCACGCCTCATACTCTCCTCCTGTTGCCGCTCTTGACTCAGACTTATTGGCAACAAGCACAATTGGCTTTCCTGATTTGCGAACCAATGAAGAAAAATTTAAATCACTTGGTGTTATTCCGCTCTTTGCATCAAATACAAATAAAATAAGATCCGCTTCATCAATTGCAACTTTTGTATGAGAACGCATACGCCCCTCAAGTGTATGATCACCTGCTTCTTCCAGCCCAGCCGTATCAATCACATCAAAACGTAGATCTTGAAGTTTTGCCGCATGAATACGCCGATCACGTGTTACACCAGGCTTATCATCAACCAAAGCCAATTTTTGCCCAACCAAACGATTAAATAGTGTTGACTTCCCAACATTGGGACGACCAACGATAGCAATGGTAAGGCTCATCGATTTATTCCTTATTTGCCTTGCCCTCAGCTTGTATAAGCTCAAGCATCATTCGAGCCCGATCTGTTATCTTTAAACCCAAAGAACCTTCTTCAGAAATTTTCTTAAAATAATAAACCGCCTCATCCATTTTATCCGCCTTATAAGCAGCTAAGCCTAAAGCTTCTCTTGCAGACATACGCATAGGATCGGTATCACTTGCCATATCTTTAATGCGCTTTTCAACATCAGCTAATGTCCCTGTATCAACCAGAATATAAGCCGCCCGAATTTTTGCAACTTTCTGCAAAATCTGCGGTGCTTTCTCATCCGCTGCAACAGAATCAAAGATCTCCACTGACTTAATAATATCACCTTTCTCCATGAGTAAAGAAGCCTCACGTAAACGAGCAAGAAAAGGATACCCCCCAAAATGAGAGGTTTTAACAGTTTCTAATTGCTTTATCGCTTTATCAAAATCACGTGTATCCGCAAGATCAAGACTCTTTACAAATGCATCACCAATATAACCAGCTTTCTTTATTTGTGTATGATGATAAACTTGATAAGCAACTATCATGAATATAAAAAGAATAGCTGCTCCAATAATTGAAAAACCATACCGTCTCCAAAAAGCAAGCGCCTTTTCCTGACGAAATTCAGCATTCACTTCAGCAATAAAACTATCATACGACATATATCATACCTTGAAAAAAGTTACTTCACCTGTGCTTTTACGCATAAATGGATAAAGATGGTAGCCCTAATTAACTAAAAATCTTTAAATTACTCGTTTATTTATTTTAAATCAACATGTAGCCAATTCAATCAGATTTTTGCAACAGTCTTAATCGAAAATGATGTAAGCACCCTGTTTGTTCACATTACAGCTTTTACATATTATGAAAAATTCACTGCCTTAATATTTATCATGATTGCCTATCATCTCAAGCGAACTTTCTCTCCATTATATAGAGGGATAATCTTTTAAAGTCTTCAACCACAATCGTTGGTTGTATTGGATTATACAATTATAATAGAAAAACCAATTCTTGAAAAAACTTGAATAAACAGTAAATTTCCATGAATATATACTAAAACCAAATAGATAAATTTTTATCTGTATCAAAAATACCGAAGCGTCATGATGAAAGTGTGGTATAATTCCAAATCTTCAGTTAAAGCTCTCTATATAAAGTATATCCCTTCAACTTATCTTCATACGATTAACAACCTTTTATAATTGATTCTTAAAGTTTCTAAAAATATCCTATTGTAAGGGCCAAACCCACATAAGCATTGGAACAGCAATAATAACGATCAACACCGCCAATGGAGCACCTAAACGTGGATAATCACTAAAACGATATCCTCCTGGCGCCATCACGAGCATATTACTTTGATGTCCAATAGGTGTAAGAAACTCACAGCCCGCACCAATTGCAACAGCCATCAAAAAAGCTTCAGGCTTATAATGAAGGGAATGAGCAAAACTTGACGCAATTGGTGCTACCATCATCACTGTTGCTGCATTATTCAAAAATGGCGTAACCAACATAGCTGTCACCAACATAAGCGCTAAAGCACCGGATGGCGGGAAAAATATTGCCAATTGGCTCAGCCATTGACCAATGAGATCCGTACATCCTGTTTTCTCTAACGCTTCACTCACTGGAATAAGAGCCGCTAATAGCACTAATATTGGGCCATCTAATGCCTGATACAGATCACGCGCGGGCAAAACACGAAAGATCACCATTGCAGCAGCAGCAGAAAAGAAAGAAAAAGCAACTGGAACAATATGAAAAGCTGTAAAAATAATTGCTATAAATAAAACAGCTAAAGAGATGAAACCATGTCGTAAATTTCCAAACACAATATTTCGTTTTGCTAGGGGCAAGCATTTCAATTCTCTTAATAAATTTGGAATAACTGCATCCTGTCCTTGCAAAACAATCACATCTCCAAGATGGAAAATAATATCATCAAGTCTTCCCCGCACCCTTTCATGTTGACGACTTAACGCAAGCAAATTTACATTATAGCGATCAAATAAAGAAAACTCTTTCGCACTAATACCGATAAGAGGTGAATTATGGGTAATGACTGCTTCAATAATATCAATATCACTGTCCTTATCACCTGCAACAATAGTTCGCCCCTTAGAAAACTCTAAACGAGCAGAGTTCATCACGCTATCTAACCCTGTATGTGATCCTTCCAGCAAAATAATATCATTTTCAGACAAAACAAAATCTGGTAATGGTGAAATAGATACTTTGTTTCTGATGATTTGAATCACCATAACATCACCACTTGATGGCTTAACCAAATCAACAATATTTTTTCCCACAATCGGTGAATTTATTGGAATATGTACTTCTGCAACATAATTACGAATATCAATGGCATCATCAAACGATACACCTGAACGCACACGCACAGGCAAAAGCCAATAAAAACAGACCAAATATACAACACCAGCCGTCGCAACAACCGCACCAACTGGTGTAAAATCAAACATAGTAAAAGGTGTTCCTGCTAAACGTTCTTGCATCGCTGAAATAACAACATTGGGAGATGTTCCTATCTGTGTCATAAGCCCCCCCAACAAAGAACCAAAGGCCATGGGCATCAAAAAGACAGAAGGAGAAACCTGAGAACGACGTGCAAACTGAAAAGCTATCGGAAGCATAATCGCCAAAGCACCAATGTTTTTAACAAACATTGATAATACGACAACAGAAAGAACCAAAAAAGCTAATTGAAGACGCACCGATTTCACGTCTGGCCATATCCGTTGGATAATAAATTCCATTATACCAGAGCGAGATACAGCAGTACTGACAACAAACACACTCCCCACGATAATAACGATATCATTACTAAAACCGCTAAAAGCTTCCTTCGGACTGACAAGACCAAGGGCACAAGCTATTAATAAAGTACAAATAGCAACAAGATCATAACGAAATCGATCCCAAATAAAAACAACCATCATGAGACCAATGATCGAAAAAGCCATTATTTGATTTTCTGTCATAACACTTACCTCTCCCCATTAAATTATAATGAACAAGAACATATTTTTTATGTTTTAAATATTCCTATAAACAGCAGCAAGATAAAAGCAGACATCGAAATATTTTAGGATAATTTTAAAGTGATAAAAAATTATGATGCGCATAAACTTGCCTCTCCTTATTATGCGTGCTTTTCTATAAAGTGCTGAACCCAAAGAAAATTGATAAAAGTTGATAAAGCTATATTGTAAAAAAGATGAGAATAACTCTAATATAGAGAGTAGATAATTGTTGAAACTGGTACACGCTATATTTAAACCTTTGTCGTTGCTTAAAAGAATTTATCTTCACTCTCAATTCAAAGAGTGGTAAAAATGAAAGAAGAAAGAATGGTCAATCTTAATAGTGGGTATCAAAGTAACCTCAGATATTGGCTCACTTGCATTATTGGATTTGTTGCTACCTTGGCAATTATAATTGTTGGTGGATTTTATATTGCAAAACCCTATCTTGACAGTTTTGTAAGAAAAGAAATAGCCCGTCATTCCATAAAAGCCGAAACATCTGAAGTAAGCATTCTAGGTAAAATCAATTTGAAGAATGTGACATTACCTGTTCCAGCTGGTACATCACTTAAAATTGGTGCCATTTCTGCCCGTCCTCCTCTTTCCTTTATTCCCGGAACTTTTACATTTTATAATGTTGATTTAAAGCATAATAATATTCATGTGCAAATTCCCCAAATTTCTCTTCGGAATGTATCCTTAAAAGAAAAGGATAGAACGATAACATCACGTCTTTTACAATCAATGATGCGTATCGAGCTTTCCTCAATTATTGCTCCCAATATACAACTTTCTATAGAAAATAAAAATAACCGAACAGAAACGGTTGAAATCAAGAATTTCCAGCTTTCTGATTTTAGAAATAACCATATCCATTCAGTTAGTATCAAAAATATGGATCTTAAAACGGTCGTAGCAAATGGTGCCAAACAGATGCAACTTATGGCTAAAAGTGATACAATAAAAGCCCATGATATCGACATCAACTATGCCTACTCTATCATTTTTGGAAAAAACAATGCTCTCAATCAAGGTAAAACCGTTACTGGCCCCATTTCTTTGAATAATATAAGTGTCGATATTTTTGAAGAAGCAGAAAAAAACAGCTCTTTCTTCCTTGGGCAGTTTAAAACATCTGGTTTAAAGATGAAACCGCTTGAGCAAACTCCTGAAAAATTAATCAAAGCTTATCTTAATGCAAGAAAAGAGAATAATAAAATCGCTGAAAAAGTAGCACAAAATGGTCTTCTTCTAAACATACTGCTCGCCATTACCTCAGCGGATGCCAAAGTTGATAATATCACCGTTGATATACCGCAGTTGAAAGCAACGCTCGAATCATTCCAATTCAAACCAAGTTTGTGGAAACAACCTATCCCTAAAAAGCTTTTTCTTTCTCTCAATAACCTTTCCGTTTTACCTAAAAAAATGAATGAAAAAGACTTAGAGTTCTTCAAAAATCTGAACTTTGAGCGCTTTAATGTTTCAGGAAAAATTGATATTTCTTACGATGAAAAAAAACGTATGCTCTTTCTTGATACAATGTCTTTCAATATGAAAAACGTTGGATCTGGGAACATCTCGGCTAAGGTTATTGATGTTGATGAAAAGCTTTTTTCTGGTCAGAAAAATATAATGATTGCTGCGTCTCAAGACCTTGGCATCAATGAAATTGATATACAATATACGGATGCAGGTTTCATTGATAAGCTTTTTTCTTATCTTGCGCAAAATCTTAATGACAGCCAACATGATCTAAAAAAGGAACTTTATGACGATTTCTATCTAATGATGACGCAGACCCCAAAAATTCTGCTAAAAAATCATGACGAAGCAGAAAAAATTTCAAAATCCTTAGGAGAATTTGCTAAAAATCCACAAACATTGATCGTTAAAATTAAAGCAAAAGATAATAAAGGTCTCGCAATAGTTGATCTCGAATCTGCTCTACAAAATGATCTATCTAAGGCTTTAAGCAAAGTATATCTCACTATTAAAAATGAAGCGTCGCGTTAAACATTTTGTGCTTTAAACATGATGATCTTGTCTATAAATTAAGAACTTTATTCCTCTTTTTTCTTTTGTATGATACAGAAGATATCATACAAAGTCATTTATACAGAGAGTATAGAATCTAAAATTGACGATGCTTGGAGTTGTTCATGTCTGATTTATCTTCAAATCGCCTGCCTAATCGCGCTTCTCGTGTCACTAATCAAGCGCTTTCTGCTATCGAGCGTTTTCTCCATATTGAAGCTCTTAGTGGTGTTGTTCTTTTATTAGCTGCTGCTTCTGCACTTATTTTTGCCAATTCTAAATATGCTGCTTTCTATGAATCTTTTTGGCATACACCTCTTGGCTTTAATTTGGGTCATTTCACTCTTTCATGGGATTTACATTTCTGGGTTAATGATGCCCTTATGACTATTTTCTTTCTCGTCGCAGGAATGGAAATTCGACGCGAAATTCATGAAGGGGCTCTTGCCGATTTTAAACAAGCAATCTTACCAATTGTTGCTGCAATAGGGGGCGTTTGTGTTCCTGCAATTATTTACTTTATCTTCAATTTTAACGAGGGACATATCCGCGGTTGGGCTGTGCCAACAGCAACAGATATTGCCTTTGCTCTAGGTATTCTTGCTCTTCTAGGGAAAAAAATTCCTTCTAATCTTCATATTATTCTTCTATCATTAGCAATTATTGACGATATTATCGCTGTTCTTATTATTGCTTTTTTCTACTCAACAAACATTGATCCTAGCGGTTTAATGATTGCAGGAGCGGGTATTGCTTTGGTACTATTTTTTCAGTGGATCGGGCTTGCATCAGCATGGCTTTACATTTTACCTGGTGCAATCATTTGGTGGGGTTTAATGGTAACAGGCGTTCACCCATCGCTTGCTGGCGTAATCTTAGGGATGATGACTCCCGTTCTTCCTACCCGTACTCTTGTAGCGCCACTCACCATGCTCAGTAATGCTATGCAAATTCTTCAAGAAAAAAATACAAAAACAGATCTGCATCATATTTCAACAGCATTGAAAAAGATGCGCAAAGGACAACGGGCCATGATCGCCCCAGTAACACGTGTTCAAAAAGCATTGCATCCATGGGTTGCATACGGTATCATGCCAGTTTTTGCCTTCGCAAATGCAGGAGTAAGTTTTGCAAACTTTGATCTTTCTTCTGACAAATCATTCTTGATTGTTCTGGGTGTTGTCATTGGTCTTTTCATCGGTAAGCCTCTTGGTATTATCACTGCCAGTTATATAGCTGTAAAATCAGGGCTATGCCGCCTCCCCCCTCATATGACCTGGACAGGCGTTTTACTCATTGGTTTTTTAGCAGGAATTGGCTTTACAATGTCTATTTTTGTTTCAATGCTCGCTTTTAAAGATATTATTCTGCTTGATGCGGCAAAAATTGGGGTCCTTTGTGGCTCAGGTTTATCTGCCCTTATCGGTCTGGGATATGGATTTATTTATATTAAGCGCAATAAAGGAATTTCTCATAGTTCCTAACAAACTAACTGAAAATACATTTTTATGCAGAACTTTTAAAAAGCGATTTCGCTCATTTGTTGGGTTCGGACGATATTTAATGTAAAAGCTGTTGTCTCGCCTCATCTTTACACTTATGAAGGAGAAAACTAACATCATCATACTATTTACGAGCCTCTAATGTTACAACACCTTTGACTCTTAAGAAGACTTATAAGAGATATTTTTATTCCTTTCTTCAATATTCTTTTACTCATACACCAGCTCCACTCATGATATGTACAGAAATAATTTTAATTGTTTCAATATAAAAGGCTTCGTGGTTTCAGAAAAGCTGCCTTTCGTCGGGACTATTATTTACTATAAAGAAAAAAATAATTATTATAAATCAATATCTTATGTTTAATCATACGAAACAGATAAGAATAAGCAAAATTCAATAATCAGTTAAGTAATTCCATGGTTTATTTTTTTCCAATAAACCACCCTCCTCGTTACTGATTTTATTGCGGTATTCTAAATAACTTTAATTTTTATCTTCTTAAAAGCACATTATTTTTGGATAAAAAATATTTGATTTATCATTATAAATCTTGAATGGAGTCTAGATATCGTATGATTTCCTCATTTCAAATCTGTACATGATGAATCAATCAAGACTATTCTCTTACACGTCACAAGCCGAGGAGAAGTATGGATTATTTGAAGAAAGAAATAAGAATGCTTCATCATATCCATATAAGCGCTGTTCAACAGGAAAACTAAAAATTAAATGATGACGACCAGCTGACACCTTTGATCTAAGTAAAGGAGATGGTGGTCCCCAATAAACTTTACGTTACGCCATCCACAGGCGCCATAATGTGGGGGCTTGGGGAGAGAGATATTTCTTCAAAACAAGCGCGTAAATTGGCACTATAATAGCGTTTTTTTTTACGTGAAAGGCATATACGATTTAAATAACGCAATAAACAAAAATGTGAACCAATGTGTAATATCCATTATTTAAAAGATATTGCTGTCAATACCTTTGAAAATTGTAAAGCAGAATTAAAAGGAAGTTGTAAAATGGAAGTTGGTTTTCACTTTTATGGCTTCATCTCACCCAATTAGGTTTTATCTCCATTTCAGAAATTACCCCACCAGGTATACGCAACATCCTTATTCCTATCTGGTATACAAAAACAGGAGTTGCTCGTAGGCCCCTTATCCGTCTCAATATACCATCAAATATGCATCTGCACTGACATTAGATATTGATACAGGTAACAAAAAACAAAAGATTTATTTGGAATAACAACGTCATAACATCACTACTAGATTGACAATGGAGTGGAAAAATATTCCCGTTTTTTATCATCGACACATCGCTTGTCTCACTCCATGAAAGAATTAAACTTGAAGCATGCTTCCATAGGGAGCACTCTAGTTTACGTAATTAACTCGCGGAAAAAAAGAAAACCCTAGTCATTTAGGCTATTCTAAAACATATGATTGGTGGAAAAATAGAGCATGTATATCGTTGTTCTCCCCTTTTCCCGCTCTTATTTGATATTTATTTTCTTTTTGTTTAAAGAGCTCACTCTATATTTCTTGATACCATAAAATACTCTTCATAGATAATTTAAAAAGCAATATTTCCCAGACTTTCGAATTTATACAACGCCATATAAAATACAAGAAGAGTAAAATAATATGGCTATATTTCTCACAAGAAGAGCTTTACTTACAAAGACCACCATTTGCAAAATATGTAAACATGATAAGAAACTAGCACAATATACTGCAAAAACGAAAGAATGTATTTCATGTGTGATTGGCAGTATGACACAGAAAATACTTATAATAGAGTAGTTAAGGGAAGAAAGTTAACCTAAAAAACATATGGAGGTATCAAAAACTTTGAAAATCTTAATCATAATTCAAAAAAAAGAAATAGACATGAAAAAAAATTTAAGTAATAAAATCATAAAAGCAACACACTATAACATTATCATTAATTTTGATCTATATTTACATGATTTTATGAAAAGTACTTCTGAAAAAGCTATAAACGCATAAGACATGGTAATTTTATAACTTATAGTGCAACATAAATATTATCTATAGAGATATATTTTTTTATTGCCTCGTAATATGGAAAAAATTAAATTTTCAAGATATACATAAAGTCATAAACAATCATTTGATGACAAACTAAACATCTCTAGAAAATACATCATCAATTCTATTTTGGTAATTCCATCACTAATCCAATGAGCTCCCATTTCTCTAAGATTTATAATATTAAATCTGTATTCACGAGGCTGTCCCTCATGTAACATGCATTCTTTGAATAAACGCAGTGCATTGTTCCTTAGTTCTATTAAGGCTTATCGTAAAGTCTTCTCCATCTCACTCTATAGGCTCTAAAACGTTTATAGACGGCATATTTTTTATCCCTTCTTAAACAGTTTTTTACCCAAACATCTTTCTCTTGTAATGTATAAGTGACCATTTTAAATTCATCATGAACAAGTTTAAAATGAGAGAGTCCTGCTGTATTAAATATTCCATTTAAGTTAAAAATATAAATATCCTTAACAAAAATTATTAATATATATTAAAGCTTTACGTTATTGAAACTCTGTTGAAACTAAAAAATACTTATCCCTTATCAAGTGCATAAACAGCATGTAATGTTCTAACCGCAAGTTCAGTGTAAGCACTATCAATCAAAATAGAAATTTTAATTTCTGAGGTCGTAATTGCTTGAATGTTAATACCCTTTTCAGCCAAAGCCTTAAATGCTGTAGCGGCAACACCTGCATGGCTACGCATTCCAATACCAATCACAGATACCTTGGCGAGATCGCTTTCAAACTGGAGAACATCAAATCCAATTTCTTTGCGATTCTTTTCAAGAAGTGTAACGGCTTTTTCTACATCTGATGATGGTACAGTAAAAGTCATATCAGTTTTTGAGCCATCTTCAGAAATATTTTGCACAATCATATCAACATTAATGCTTTCTTCAGCCAAGGGACCAAAAATTGCTGCCGAAATCCCTGGACGATCGGCAAGCCGACGAAGGGAAATTTGTGCTTCATCCTTAGCAAAAGCAATACCAGTAACATTTTGTTGTTCCACAATTTCATCCTCATCGCAAATAAGTGTTCCAGAAGAACTCATTGGATCCTCCATGCCTAACGCATCAGGATCCTCAAAACTTGAACGCACAAAGGTACGAACCTTATGAACCATTGCCAATTCAACAGAACGAACCTGTAAAACCTTTGCACCAAGAGAAGCCATTTCTAGCATTTCTTCAAAAGCTACTTTTGGTAAACGACGCGCTTTCGGCTCTATACGTGGATCCGTTGTATAAACACCATCCACATCCGTATAAATATCACAGCGATCAGCTTGTACAGCAGCGGCTATAGCAACAGCACTTGTATCTGATCCCCCACGCCCTAAGGTAGAAATCCGGTTATCCGGAGATAACCCCTGAAAACCAGCAATAACGGCAACCTGACCTTCCTGAAAACACTCGATTAAAAAAGATCCATCAATATTAGTAATACGTGCACGGCCATGCGCATTGTCTGTATGAATAGGAATTTGCCAACCAAGCCATGAACGTGCATTCACCCCCATTTCTCGAAGTGTCAAAGCCAACAAACCTGACGTAACCTGTTCACCAGAAGCAACCACAACATCATATTCACGAGCATCTCTATGCATAGAGGAAGCATCACTTGTCCACTGAACAAGTTCATTTGTTTTACCAGCCATCGCAGATACGACAACGGCTACCTCATTGCCTGCATCAACCTCTCTTTTGACATGCCGTGCAACATTATGAATACATTCCATGTTTGCTACAGATGTTCCACCAAATTTCATGACAATGCGCGCCATTAATAACACTCTTACCTTTACATCTCTTATCTCAAACAGTAAAATGAGAATTAGATGCTGTATCAACTAACCATTTTCTCGACATAGCGAATATCTATCATTTGTGCAAGTTTCATTATGATTATATTAATTTCTCTTGACTTTGTATAAAATCTACTTGACCTGATCATTAAAAATAAAAGGAAGGCAACATGATCGATGAAACACAAACAACTATTGATCAAAGTGAAATTGATCATTTTTCACGTATTGCTACAGAATGGTGGAATCCACAAGGAAAATTTCGACCTCTTCACCAATTTAACCCAACACGCCTTGCTTACATCAGAGAAAAAATCTGTTTAGAGTTTAATCGTGATCCTTCTTCACTTACGCCCTTTCACAATTTGAAAATTCTTGATATTGGCTGTGGAGGAGGCTTGTTATCTGAACCAATGGCACGTCTTGGTGCTATGGTTGTAGGCGTTGATGCTGCACAAACAAATATTGAAGTCGCAAAAACCCATGCTGCTCAAAATGACCTTTCCATTGATTACCGCACGACGACAGCAGAAGTACTTGCCAATGAAGGAGAAAAATTTGATATTATCCTTAATATGGAAGTTGTTGAACATGTCGCTGACGTTAATCTCTTCATAGCAGCTACAGCAAAAATGTTGAAACCACAAGGGTTGATGTTTGTCTCAACACTCAACCGCACATGGAAAGCATGGGGGCTTGCTATTGTAGGCGCTGAATATATTCTACGTTGGCTTCCTAAAGGAACCCACGATTATAAAAAATTCCTAAAACCTCTAGAACTTAAAAATTTCTTATCAAAAAACGCTCTGACTGTCATTGATGAGATAGGTATTACTTATAACCCATTAAACGACAACTGGAATCGCTCAAAAGACATGGGCGTTAACTATCTCCTTCTTGCAAAACGGTCTTAAGAATATGTAATTTACAAATATTATATGCCTTGTAATAAAGAATTGAGCTTTCCCTCAGCCTCTAAAGCATAAAGATCATCACAACCGCCAACGTGATAATCACCTATGAAAATTTGTGGAAATGTATTACGTCCATTTGCACGCTGTACCATTTCTTGGCGAAGGGATGTGGAAGCATCAATATCTGTATACTTTACGCCTTTTTTATTAAGCAAATCACGTGCTTTTGTACAATAAGGACAGTTAGGGCGTGTATAAATTATTACCTCTTTCATAGTATTATCCTCCAATATTTTTTAATAATATTCATTTTAAATTCCTCTTAAGAAGAGGGAAAAATAGAATCTTCTTTGAGAACACGCGAAAATGTTAGCACATCAACCTGTCGTGCACCTGCATCTTTTAATGCAGCAGCTGCTGCTGTAACTGTTGCACCCGTTGTAAATACATCATCAATCAGCAAAACAGAACATCCTTTGAGATATTTTTTAACTTTATGCGAAACCTTAAAAGCATTTTTTACGTTAAGTTTTCTCTCTCTCGAAGAAAGACTAACCTGCGGACGGGTATGCCGACAACGAACAAGCCAACTCGGTTTTAAAAGCTTTTTTTGTGATGCTGCAATGTAACGTGCAAGCTCAGCAGATTGATTATAACGCCTCTCCCAAAAACGACGAAAATGCAATGGAATGGGAATAATAACATCACAATCATCAATAACCTCGCGTCCAGCAAACATCATCCAATTGGCCATAAATGATGCCAATTCTATATGATCACCATATTTTAAGCGCGTTACTAAAGTTCGTGCAAGCCCTTTATGAACAATGACTGAGCGAACACGTGAAAAAGGATGGGTGTTACGGAGTGCTTCACCACTAAGAAAACCATCCCCCATATCACAAACAAAAGGAGTCCCCATAACAGGACAATAAGGTTTCGTGATAAATTGAAGATCTTTCCAACATTCGGAGCAAATCGTACCATAAGTAGAAACATTTTGCTTACATCCAGGACAAATTGGTGGATAAAGCATCGTTTTCAAGCGTTCAACGAACTTACTTAGTATATCTCCGCTATTTAACGCCGCTTCTCGAAAATACAACATTATAAATTTAGGCTTTTACAAGTTTCCCTCAGAACAAAAGTTCCTTTGTATTTCCTCAATTTATAATTTTAATTCCTTTAAAAACTCTTACCTTCTATAAATTTATTTCTTTCATATTATAAACTTGACAGAGCTTGCACAAATAATGAACCTTTTCAAAATATATTCTTTCATAGATCGAAAGTGTTCTACAATATGTCGCATCCTTTAATTTTTGATCATAACCGCATTGAACAATTCCGAAAACGTGCCTTTCAAAAAGCAAAAAAAGGATGTGACTTTTTACTCTCTCACATGGCAGAAGATCTCTATAAACGCCTTAGCACTGTTGATCGCCTCTTTACATTAGCTCTTGATTTACACAGCCATACAGACCTTGCTGCGCAAGCTTTAATGAAATCTGGAAAAGTTTGTTCCATAGAACGCATTGAGACCGATACGCTTTATCAAAGCCATGATAAAAAATTTCATTTACGTCATCGAGAATTTCTTGATTTACCTCAAAGTTACTGTGACCTTATTGTTTCACTTCTTTCATTACAATTGACCAATGATACCCCTGGTGTTCTAAGCCAGATAAAAAATACCCTTAAACCAGATGGCTTATTTCTTGCTGTTATGGCAGGAGCTGGTACATTAAGAGAATTGCGCGAAAGCCTGCTGCAAGCTGAAAGTGAAATTTATGATGGAGCAAGCCCTAGAATCTACCCTTTTGCCGACATTCGTGATGCAGGCGCTCTTTTACAGCGTATTGGCTTTGCCCTGCCTGTAGCAGACGTTGAAGATATCACAATACGTTATAATACAATGTTTGACCTTATGCACGATCTTAAAGCTATGGGAATGCAAAATGCACTCATCAATCGTTCACGACGCCCTGTATCCAAACGTTTTTTTCTCCGCGCAGCTGAAATCTATGCACAACGATTTAGTGATCCTGATGGACGTATTCGTGCACATTTTTCTTTCATCTGGCTCTCTGGTTGGGCTCCTCATCCCAATCAACAAAAACCGCTACAACCTGGTTCAGCGCAAATATCTCTTACAGATGTTTTACAGCCCAAAAAAATATAATCTAAAATTATTTTTTAAAAATACTTTTATCTGTTGTCCGTAATATTTGACTGGTGACCGTTCCAGCTATCATTGAATCGCTCACGTTTAGAGCAGTCCGTCCCATATCAATTAGCGGTTCAATAGAGATAAGTACAGCAACCAAAGTAACAGGAAGCCCCATAATTGGTAACACAATCAATGCAGCGAAAATAGCACCTCCCCCCACACCAGCAACACCAATAGAACTCAACGTTACAACACCAATAAGCGTAGCAATCCAAGTAGGATCAAGAGGATTAATACCCATAGATGGTGCAATCATGGTCGCAAGCATCGCTGGATAAAGACCAGCACAACCATTTTGTCCAATTGTTGCCCCAAAAGAAGCTGCAAAACTCGCAATGGATTGTGGTACACCTATCCACTGTGTTTGCGCTTCAATATTCAAAGGAATACTTGCAGCACTTGAACGACTGCTAAAAGCAAATGTTAAAACTGGTAAAACCTTTTTGAAAAAACGAAAGGGATTAATCCCAGAAATACCAAGCAATACACCATGAATTCCAAAAATTAAAATAATACCGACATAAGAAGCAATAATAAAAACCAGTAAATTTAAAATATCTGCAATACGCGATATTGCTCCTACTTTCGTCATAAGTGCAAAAATACCATAAGGCGTCAAAGCAATCACAATACGGACTAACCGCATAATCCAAGCTTGTGCCACTTGAATAAATAAAAGCGCTTTTTCTCCTTTTTCTGGCTCATCTTTCTTTAAAAGAAGAACCGATGCACCTAAAAATGACGCAAAAATCACAACACTAATAATTGACGTACGTTTAGCTCCACTCAACTCAGCAAATGGATTTTTAGGAATCATAGACAAAATCATCTTTGGTATATTCATATCTCCAAGTTTAGAAATATGACCTTCAAGAAGAGCAGAAACATTTTGCCCTTCATGCACCAAACCATCGGTTGTTAATCCAAAAAAATTAACCACAAGCACACCAACCAATGCTGAAAGAGCCGTTGTAAAAAGCAATATTGAAATTGTTATTATACTCATCTTTCCGACAGCATAAACAGAATGTAAATGAGCAACTGCTGAAACGATAGAGATAAAAACCAGTGGCATAACAATCATTTGCAACAATAAAATATAGCCTTCACCGACAATGTTAAACCATTCAACGGATTTCAATAAAGTGCTTTCACCCTCTCCATAAATAAACTGCAAAACACTTCCAAAAATCAAGCCAAGGATAAGCCATAGCATAACACGTAGTGAAAGACTCCATTGCATTTTCTTACTTTGAAAAACCAACAATAAAAAAATAACAAATAGAAATAAATTGACGAAAAAATTAAATGTCATTGTCTATGCTCACTATTATTATGGTTGACATAAATAATCTGCATAATCCAAAATCAATGCATGATATTTAAAATTAACCTATAAAGCTTACAAGGCTTTTACAAAATCATTATTTTTTTAATTTATAGATTAAAAGAGAATTTTTTATCTACTAATAACTGTTTAAAGAAAATAAATAAAATTATTTTCTTATTATTTAAATTTTCACTCTCATAAAATAGTTAAAAAAGAGAAATATAAGCAGCATTCATTGCATCTTAATACTGAATAATTCCAGCATATCTTATCCTATAAATCTCCTTACCTCTCTCTTTTTCTATTTGAACTGAAGCGAGCTTTCCAAGCAAGGATGAATTAACAATCGAACATTCATGATTTTTCTAGAAAATACACCAACAAGCTACTTCTGCTCATTTTATGGACTGCACTCTCAATAGCTTTGATCAGCACTTCAAATATAATTATTTTATTGAAAATACTTTTTATACATTCTTTCTTTGCTCTCAATGAAAACTTTTTTATTTTTCAAAGCTCTTTTTATAGTCATAAAAAGGCCTTGAAAGACAAGATGTTGATTTATAATGATAATTTACTGTTTTGCATATTAAATGAGAGTCCCGAATAACGTAAGATTCTCTCATTTCAAACCTGTTTATCTTGAATCAATCAAAATCATTTGCTTGAACGTCACAAGCAGGGCTGGCGTATGAGTAAAAATGTATAAGAAAGGAGTAGAAAGACCTCTTATGAAACATCTTAATGCAAGAGTTGCCGTAACATTGGAGGGCGGAGCTTGAGCAGAAAATATAAATAATATGATTGCTTTTTATAATAGCGCAGTAAAACGTTTTAACGATACCTATTCATATGCTGATCGAACAACACGTGCACGTGCTATAGATAATTTTGTCACTTTAGATATAAAAAAGATAAGTTGGAGTTATAATGTTACGCAAGAACTAATAAGAGGAAAGGTTTTTGAATTTGAAGAGGCATGCCTCACTCAGAGTTCATATCATCCTTTTACGCAACAGTGGTTTTATTATAATCGGAATCTCAACGATGGAATTTACCAAATGCCTCGTATAGTCCTGATAGGACAAAAAGTTGAAAATAGGATGATACAAATTACAGGCATAGGAGCACGAAGCGTTTTTTCTGTATTGATAGCTAAGAATTTGCCTAATCTAGATGCAATAGATACAGGTCAATGCTTTCCACGGTATCTTTATAAAAACGTTGAATCTCTGTAACTGTTCATGATGAAAAACAATCCCATTTGTTTGCAAATTCAATAAAGGAAAGAAAAACATCTGGTTTACAGAGGCGTGATGCCATTACGGATGAAGGACGAGCACATTTTAAAGCTGCTTATCCTAGTGAGAGCATAACAAAGACGATTACAAATTTCTAGATAATGAAAACAATGGAAAAGACTGAGGATATATGATTAAAATGAGAGGCTTTAAGCCTACAAATATTATAAATTTTATGAATAGTACAGTTTAAAGCATTAAAAGCAGTCTTACAGCAGATTTACAATGTATGGGGATAATTAATTGCCTATAATAAGTTGCGCTCATACTGATAAAGATTATTCTGCTATAGAAATGTTGTGCTTTTTTGAATTTTTGTGCGTATTCAAACACTCATTCGTTACAAGCTCAATCTCTTTATCTCGTGCCTCTTTATCAAGAATAATAGTATTTTAATATAATACCCCTTTGCATACAAATAGTTATTTCTTATCTATGAATAGCTTATAATTTCATATAACTCTATGAAGATAATATTTTTTATTTATCAATATTTAATGATGTAATTAACACATTCATTATATATAATAATCTTTATTTCTATCTATTTACATAATATATTTCTTTTTTTATAAAAATAAAATTGAGTTATACATACATAGATCTATCGGTATTTTTTCTACTGTCTTTTTAGCGCACTGAAAGATTGATATCGTAATTTTTGTATAATAAAATACTCTTTCATATAAGCATCGTATATTGAATTATAATAATTGACTATTAGCCGCAAATTATATTTTTTATCCCTTTTAAAAGTAAAAAATATAATTTTCAGACCTATTCATAAGTAGGCTTAGCCAAGTGAATAAAAAATGTTTGATAATAAGCTTTATCTCTTATGAACTATCTTTTGTACAAAGGGACAACATTATGATTACGGAAATATCGTGATATTATTGGGTATAAAAATCACACTCCCCAAGAAATTTTTGTATTGTATCCTTTCCGTTATGAGAAATGTTAAAAGCAAGGTAGGATATGCTCTCTAGAGCAAATGAGTGAATGAACCACCACGGTTATATGCATTTTTAAAAAAGTAGGAAGTATCTTTGCTTCAAATTTAATAGGCACATTCTAAAAATAAAGGTTCTACCGACTCATTCCAAATAGAATAGTAATGGGACAAAAATTTTTCAGCATCTGTTTGTCCCATTGCAACAACCTCTTCTAGAGGATTAAGAAAATTTGTTTCATCAAAACCATTCGTATCATACTGTTTGCGATTTTTTAAGCCTTTGCGAGCAATAGCGAGAGCTTGACGTGCTAACTCTAAAAGAATAGTTTGACGAAAAGGTGTTCTTAACCCTTCTTTAGGAACACGTTGGCGCAACTCTAAAACTTCTTCAAAACACCAATCTTTTGTCAAAGCCTCTGCCTCATTAAGTGCTTCCCTATCATAAAGAAGCCCAACCCAAAAAGCCGACAACGCACAAATGCGCTTCCAAGAACCACAATCAGCTCCCCTCATTTCTAAAAATCTTTTTAAGCGGACTTCAGGAAATAACGTTGATAAGTGATTAATCCAATCTCCCATGTTTGGAATTGAATTTGCAACTTGTCCTTTTAATGCTCCATTCATAAACTGACGAAACGTTATGTGTGTACAATCATAATAACAACCATCACGCACAACAAAATACATTGGAACATCAAGGGCCCATTCAACATAATCAGCAAAACCAAAACGCTCAGAAAATACAAAGGGCAGAACGCCTGTCCTCTGATTATCCGTATTACGCCAAATTTCAGAACGCCACGATAAAAAGCCATTTGGGCGCCCTTCTGTAAAAGGTGAACTTGCAAATAATGCCGTTGCAATGGACTGTAACTTCATGGATACTTGCATTTTTCGCCGCATATCACTTTCAGATGAAAAATCAAGATTAACCTGAACTGTTGATGTGCGATACATCATATTAAGACCATTATACCCCACTTTAGGCATATAATCAGTCATAATCTGATAACGTGATTTAGGCATTCGCGGCGTTTCAGCTAAAGTCCACTTTGGACTAGCTCCAAGACCTAGAAAACCTATACCTAATGGTTCTGCAATTTTTTTGAGAAGAGTTAAATGCTCCATCAACTCGTAATATGTATGGCTTACTGATTTTAATGGTGCACCAGATAATTCAAATTGTCCCCCAGGTTCCAAAGAAATGGCTCCCTGATCAACTGATCCTACGAGCCCAATAATATTCTCTTCATCTAAAATAGGTTTCCATCCTAAGGCGCTTTGCATCCTCTCTAAAAGCGCTCGGATTCCCCTCTCTCCTTCATAAGGAACAGGGTGAAAACCATCTCTATAAAACGGAAATTTTTCATGTTCTGTACCAATGCGCCAATCATCTTCTGCTTTATACCCCCCTTGGAAATAGCTAACCAAAGAATCTAAGTTATAAATTTCACTTTCATCAGTTATATCAAGCGCCATAACTTACCGTATCCTATAATTGGTATCATCATCTTAAATAAATTGTTTAGAATGATTTTACAGATTTCTCAATCCATTGCCCAATCCCCCACGGTAGCATTAAGAAGAGCCAAAGCAGCAACAGCGGCAGTATCAGCGCGTAAAATACGCGGACCTAGTGATATTGGAACCACAAAAGGATGTTTTTTTAAAAAGCTCCGCTCTTCTTCACTAAAGCCACCTTCCGGTCCAATAAGAATACCAGGTGTTGTAACGTCACGCTTTTTAAAAGAAGGTAATGGATTATGCGATTTATGCTCTTCATCACAAAAGAATAAAGGCTGTGTCTCATCCCACTGTGCTAAAAGTTCTGCTAATGATAGAGCCGATACGCATTCAGGAAGAGATAAAATTCCACACTGTTCAGAAGCTTCAATAACATTGGCTTCCATACGCGCCATATTGATACGCGTAACCTGCGTATGATGCGTTATAACAGGCTGCAAAATCGATACCCCCATTTCAACAGCTTTCTGCACCATATAATCCAACCGCGCATTTTTGAGTGGAGCAAAGCAATAAATAAGATTGGAATGCGTCGTTTGTAATCTTTCTTGATGGATAAGCTGAACCACAACAAATTTTTTCTTAACAGTGATAAGTTTAGCAAGCCACTCACCATCCTGTCCATTAAAAAGTAAAATTTCTGCTCCTTCTTTCATACGCAAAACATGCATAAGATAAGAAGCTTGTGCCCCCTCTATCTTTATTTCTTCATTCAAAGCCAATGTCTGTCGGATAAATAATCTTTTAAGTTTATAATTTATGCGCATAAAAATTTTGCCAATGCTCACTATCGTCATCGAGAAAATGAAGAAAAATATATAGCAAAAAGAAAAAATTATATCTATAGAACTATAATATATTAAAGAATTATAGAGTTTTTTTAGCTTTATGAGATAATAATAGGAACTTATAGATCCTTAAGTGATTCTGCTTTCATAAAAGTTTAAATAATGCACCATTCATCTTTGCATTCAGTCATTGATGCATCCGTGGAGGAAAAATATGTCTGCTAAAAAAGCTACAATTATTACGATTACAACCCTCTTAGCCTTTATTTTGATTACAGTGGGAATTGGTTCTGTTGGAGCCGACGGGAAGCATACAATTACCAAAGATGGCTATGGTATTTCTTCTGCGATTCAATAAGCACTGGCCAACATCCCTTAAAAATTTAGTGCAACAAAATATTGCTAGCAGCCTTCTAAGATTTGCATCAATATTATGAATCTCTTGTATTTGAAAGATTTTATAAGAAGCGTTGTTCTTCCTCTCTTCACTCGTTTATCGACATACCAACCACGCTTATAACGTAGAGGGCAATTTTTATGACTTTATCACGAATAGATTTAAAATGAGAGAATCTTACGATAGTGGAATTTCTTATTTAAATTTAAAAACAACTCTAGATTGTAAATAGATGAGTTATAATTATAAAATAAAATGTTGTATAGACGAAAAATAATACTCAATCTGTATCAGTGTCTTTTGTAATTAAAAAATTACCACGATCTTGTCCTTTAGAGCTTAGAGAAAATGTAAAAGGCCATGCAAGGCTATTAGCAAGACATTGGACATCTTTACATAAAGTTTCTGATCTATAGTTTTTGCGTAGTTGTGCCTGTAATATCAGTTCATTTTCCTTCCCTTGCGCAATAGCAGTTGCAATGGTTCCTTGAATGGATAAGCTCAAGTCTGCTGTACGCATTAATGACTCTGTTACCTTCATCATACCTTCTGAAAAGCTTGTCTGAATATCCCAGTGATCAAATGTTGTTGAAAAAGTATCATTATTCATTAAAAGAAATTGTTGTTTATTTGAAAGTCTTGTTTGTAATTCATTCAGATCATATCCTAATAGCCGACCAGAAGACATCTTCAGTGTTAACTCACCCTGCATTTTCGTAAAAATTTCTGGCCAAGAATCAGCAAGTGTTCGTACCGTTGCAGTAAAATTCGTTTTGCTTTGTATAAATGGAATAAATCCCAAGATTTCTAAAGTCTCCTGCATATCAATAGAAGCACCTGAAATATTTCCTCCAATACGCACTTTCTGTCCAGCTGAGGTAACTTCAATATTACTTTGCACAGATCCACCAAAAATATTCGCATGTCCAAGATCAAAAATACCATGACCATCTCTTATTTGTATTGCAGCAGCTAAATTTGTGAGTGAAATATTTCCTATTTTAGCTTGTGGCGCAGAAAGTCGTATATCCACGCCAATACAATCAAAAGTTCTCATGTCAAAGCAGGCATTTTTCTTTTTACCTGAAAAAAACATTGAACCCAAGAGGCTAAGGTCTAGATTATCAAAGGCTAAAGAGCCCATGACATTTGGTACATAATCTTGAAAATCGAGTTTTAAAGCTCCTCGCGCATTGGCTTTCCCCATCGTAAATGTAACATTGTTCATTTGGATATGCATTGGCTGCGCTAAAAAATGAGATTCCCATACAATGGGTATTTTTAATTTATGTCCCCAAAACTGATTTCCACCAACCCAAGACAATGTCTGATTCCATCCAGGAGAACGCATTGACACTTTTCCGTCAAAAATATAATATTCAGATAATCGAGCCTTTCCTGTAAAAGTTATTCCCCCACGTACAGAATTGAGACTTGCCCTAATATGACTTTTGCCTCCAGCAAGAAGCAGCAATGCTTGAGAAGCATCAAGTGATAATTTTGTAAACTCTCCGCGCCAACGCGCATCTGCACGTAACCGTACTTCCTGAGTTGATTCCGGCCAATCTAAAGTTGCATTTAATCCTGTTATTTTGTCTGCTACTCCTGAAAAACTATCGTGATACACAAGAACACCATTTTTAATGACAATCCGTCCAAAAGGTTGTTTTAAAAGGTGCTCTATCTCTGGATGCTCAGGATTATGTTTTAATATTTCACGCGTATTACGTATTGCCACCCCTAATGCACCTTGTGAGCGAGAAAACCGATCAAAAAAATCTGCTATTGTTTTAACAGGCTTTTCCATAACAAATTGAGGACGCATAATCCGCGTCTCTGAAAAAGAAATATGTCCCCAAAGAAGATCGACGACAGAAAGATCAACTTCTATTGATTCAGCTTCCATTAATGGCGCAACATCATCCATTTTTGATGTTAAAGTAACGCCAGAAAGAAATGCTTTAGGATAAGGAAAAAGATGTAACCGCGGTGGATCACGCAATTGCACATTGTAACCCGTCCATGCACTTAAATCCTGCGCTAAACGAATACGAATCGCATCTGTAGAAATAAGATAAGGTAAAACGAGAATCCCCACTCCAAATAAAAAGATAATTGTAATAAAAACTCCGCTCAAAAATTTTATTATTCTGATGCGCACATTATCCCTCTATACTTATCCCCCTATAACAGATTAAAAACAAACTTAAATGATCATAAAAAGTTTTTATAATCCTATAATTCACTATATCCACTTTGTATCTTCATTATTTTTGTTCTTTATCCAAAATTTATTCAAACAGCAATGTTGCTGCTTCTTTATAAAGCAATTATTTAAAAGTCTTCAAAACTATAAATCCACAACATTATAAAACCATTCTTACTGTTCTCATATGAATATTGCTATAAAACTCTATCGTATTATTAGAAAATGCTTTACAAAAAAAACAAACAGCCTTACCGAAAGGATCTCTGAATGAATAATATTATCGACGGAAAAAAACTTGCTGAAGAGATTATTGTGAAAGTTAAGGCCGAAACAGCAAAGCTCCGCCATCACTATAATATACAACCTAGTATCGCTGTTATTATCGTTGGAGATGATCCTGCAAGTCAAGTATATGTCACCTCAAAAAATAAAAAAGCCGAAGAATGTGGGTTTCTTTCAATCAAACATGTCGTTTCCAAAGAAACGCAAGAAAAAGAACTCCTTCAACTTATTGCAACATTAAATTCTGATCCCAAAATTCATGGTATTTTGGTACAGCTGCCTCTCCCTGCTCATATGAATACAAATCGCATAACACAAGCCGTTGCTTTCCAAAAAGATGTTGATGGTTTTCATTATATTAATGTAGGAAAACTCGCGGCAAATGCACTTGAAGATGCAATTATTCCCTGCACTCCAGCTGGTGCCATGATGATGATTGAACAACACTGTGGACGAGATTTATCTGGACTTGATGCTGTCGTTGTTGGACGCTCTAATATTGTTGGAAAACCTATGGCTGCCCTTTTAACAGCAGCCAATGCCACTGTGACAATTGCCCATAGTCGTACCCGTGACCTTGATGATGTGTGTCGAAGCGCTGATATTCTAGTAGCAGCTGTAGGCCGCCCACAAATGATTAAAAAAGACTGGATAAAAGATGGTGCAATTGTTATTGATGTCGGTATTAACCGCGTTGCTGCACCAGAAAAAGGTATAGGGAAAACACGTCTTGTTGGTGATGTCGATTTTGAAAACGTAAAAGAAAAAGCTGCTGCGATCACCCCTGTTCCTGGAGGCGTTGGACCAATGACAATTGCCATGCTTATGGTTAATACACTCAAAGCCGCCGCGCGATCACACAATCTGCCGATACCAAAATTCTAAAAATTGTAACAATTCCTTGTATATGGTTTCATTGTATATGATTCAGCTTATTTATTTTTGCATTTTTCATGTCATAAAAACAGATGCCCCTTGATCTGCACGATTAACGGATTGACGAAAAACATGAAAAAGTTCGCGTCCAATACCATGTTCGTTTTTTGAAAGATCCGGAGATATGATTTTTCGCGCGTTAAATTTTGCTAAATCCTCCAAAAGGGTTAATTTACCCTCATGAGCATCAAGAAAAACAATATCACCATCCTGCAAACGTGCAATGGGGCCATTATCCACTGCTTCTGGTGTCACATGGAGAGCAGCAGGAATTTTTCCTGACGCTCCTGACATACGCCCATCGGTTATCAATGCTACCTTTTGACCGCGATCTTGTAAAACGCCTAAAATGGTCGTTAATTTATGAAGCTCTGGCATACCATTGGCTTTTGGTCCTTGATAGCGAATAACAGCGATAAAGTCTTTATTATGCAACACTCCAGATTTAAAAGATTTTTGTAGTTCCTCTTGATCATTAAAAACAAAGACTGGTGCTTTAATCTGCCAATACTCTGGTTTAACAGAGGAAACTTTTATAATAGCTGTTCCCAAATCTCCTGATAAAACACGAAGACCACCATCAAGCTGAAATGGCTTTCTCCACCCCGCTAACACCTTATGATCACCACTCTCCTTAAGAGCCGCTTCACGCACCACATGACCATCAGCAGAAAGCTTTGCTTCAATTGCATAAGCATTGAGATCTTTACCAAAAACCGTAGAAACATCTTCATGGACCAAGCCTGCCTCGATAAGCTCGCGAATAATAAATCCCATTCCCCCCGCAGCGTAAAAATGATTAATATCTGCTAAACCGTTAGGATAAATGCGCGCTAAAAGAGGCACAACGGATGAAATTTCTGCAATATCATGCCATGTCAATTTAATACCGCAAACAGCAGCCATAGCAATCAAATGAATCGCATGATTGGTAGAACCTCCTGTTGCATTTAATCCTACAATGGCATTCACAAAAGAACGCTCATCAATGATCATACCAAGTGGACTATAATGATCACCAAGATCTGTCATTTCAAGTACACGTTTCGTAGCTTCTTTTGTTAAAGCATCACGCAACGGTGTATTCGCATTAATAAAAGAAGCTCCAGGCATATGAAGCCCCATCATCTCCAGTATCACCTGATTAGAGTTAGCTGTTCCATAAAATGTACATGTTCCTGGTCCATGATAAGAACGTGCTTCTGATGCTAAAAGTGTTTGGCGATCTATTTTATTTTCCGCGTAAAGTTGACGTATCTTCGCTTTTTCATCATTACCTTGACCACTTGTCATGGGACCAGCTGCTATAAAAATTCCTGGTAAATGACCAAATGTTAGGGCACCAATCAATAAACCTGGCACAATTTTATCACACACCCCAAGATACAATGCTGCATCAAAGACATCGTGTGATAAGCTTATAGCTGTTGCCATTGCAATTACTTCACGCGAAAAAAGGGAAAGCTCCATCCCCGCATTTCCCTGCGTAACACCATCGCACATCGCGGGAACACCACCTGCAACCTGTGCAACACCACCAACCATACGGGCCGACTCTTTAATTAAGTGAGGAAATTTTTCAAAAGGTTGATGTGCTGAAAGTATATCGTTATATGCCGTGATAATGCCAATATTCCCAACGATATTTCCCTTCAAACGCTCTTTATCTATTGCACCACAAGCAGCAAAGCCATGAGCCTGATTGGCACATCCTAAAAAACTCCGTTTGGGGCGATGAACTTGTGCTTTCGCAATACGATCTAAGTAAATTTCTCGTGTTGATCGAGAACGTTCATAAATTCTTCGTGTAACTGTAGCAATTGTCTTGGAAAGTGCCATATTTCTCTCCCCCTTTCATTGTTTCTTCCCCTCATTCATTGAGAGAGATTACGTTTTATTCACTTTGTGTCACATATTTTGATTCACTTATTTCATTTTCTGCAGGCGACCAATAAACCTGAACGAGATGAGGGGAATTACGCAAAATTGCCCGAATAGGCATTTCTATTTCAGACCCGTCTTGACAAGCTTCTTCAAAACAATCGCGTTTCTGAAAACCTTCGAAATGGAGAATAACGCAACGAGATTGCATAATAACTGGCAAAGTTAGTGAGAGTCTTGGCTCAACAGCGCTCTTGGCATGAAGGGGTAAAACAAGTGCTTGCGTTCGAAGATCAAGCGCTTGCTTTAAACGATCAGCATCAGGAAAAAAGGAAGCTGTATGTCCATCCTCCCCCATTCCTAAAACAACAACATCAAAGGGTTTAGGCAAAGTATTAACACGACTCGCCGCTGAAAAAGCAGCAAGTTCAGCAGTAATTGCTTTATGATAAAGCCCTACAAAACGTGCTTTTTCGGCAAAATTTTGTAACAAATGACACCGTACCATATGTTCATTTGAACGTTCATCGTGTGTAGGGACAAAACGTTCATCGACCAAAGTGATAATAATATTTTGCCAATCAATATCCGCTTTTGACAAATAATGAAAAAACAATTCTGGTGTTTTACCACCAGACACCGCTAAAACTGCTCTCTTACGCTCAAGAACAGATACACTAAGCTCTGCGGCTACTCGATCTGCTAATGCCAAGGCTAAAGTCTGAGGGGTTTCAAAATCTAAACGGTCAATATTCATTCTATACATACTTATTGCTCTAAACTAAATTGTTCCATATACGCCTATCACGTTCCATGAGGCTCATCGAAGCAGACGGCCCCCACGAACCAGCGTTATAACTGTGAACAGGCTGTTGTATTGCTTCCCATCCCTCAATGATTGGATCAATCCAACGCCAAGCAGCCTCAACTTCATCACGACGCATAAACAGTGTTTGATCTCCACGAATAACATCCATTAATAAACGTTCATAAGCATCAGGATTACGTTCAGAAAATGCAGAAGCAAAACTCATGTCTAATGGAATGTGACAAAACCGCATACCGCCATAACTTGGATCCTTAATCATCAACCATTGTTTTACACCTTCATCAGGTTGGAGACGAATTACAAGCCGATTAGAAAAAATTTCATCTAAACCCACATTAAAAATATTATGAGGAATAGGTTTAAAAACCACAACAATTTCAGACATTCGCGTGAACATGCGCTTACCTGTTCGTAAATAAAAAGGCGTATTAGCCCAACGCCAGTTATCAATCTTAACCTTAAGTGCTACAAATGTTTCACTTTTACTCACTCTTCCCAGATCATCAAAATAAGACTCTACCGATATACCATTTGATAGACCAGAAAGATACTGCCCACGTACAGTATGCTGCCCTACATTATGGACATCAAGCGGTGTTAAAGAATGTAAAACTTTAAGTTTTTCATCGCGCACAGCATTAGCACTGTTGGTAAATGGTATTTCCATCGCAACCAAACAAAGTAATTGTAGCATATGGTTTTGAACCATATCGCGTAGAGCACCAGTGCTTTCATAATATTCTGTACGGCCCTCTAACCCTAAAGATTCAGCAACGGTTATTTGAACATGATCAATATAATTGGAGTTCCATAGCGGTTCATAAAGTGTATTAACAAACCGCAATGCCATTAAATTTTGAACAGTTTCCTTCCCAAGATAATGATCAATACGAAAGATCTGCTCTTCATTAAAGGCGCTTGCAAATACATCATTAAGTGAAACCGCTGTTTTTACATCGCAACCAATTGGTTTTTCAATGATAATCCGTGTTTGTGGTGTCACCAAATCATTTTTTTCCAACTTCATCGCAATATCAGCAAAAAGTGACGAACCAACAGCCAAATAAAAAGCTCGAATATCCGCTGAATCTTGTGACAGAAGGAGGGCTAAATCCTCCCACCCTCGATTTGAGGTAACATCAACAGAAACGTAAGTTAAACGTGCAAGAAAACGATTGAATTCTGTTGAATTTAGATCTTTTGGATGGATATGTTTTTCTAAAGAAATGCGGACAAAATTTTGATATTCTTCACAACTTAAGGAAGTGCGCGAAACCCCAATAATACGTGTTGGCTCACTGAACTGCCCAGCACACTGACAATGATACAAAGCCGGCAAAAGCTTGCGCAACGCCAAATCACCATTGCCACCAAAAACAATACAATCAAAGGAAGAAACTGGAATAATTTTACGCACCATGAACTTGTTTATTTTTCTATTCGATTATGAAATCCCATATCACTTATAAAAGCTTTCATCATTAAAGCAGACAGATACTAAATAAGCCATTAATTTTCTTCATTTCAAGCAATGTTTACATTAAAGGCGATCCAATAAAGAAAACCAACGCATTGCTAAAAATATAAGCGGATAACGCAAAACGCGTCCTCCCGGAAAAGATGAAATCTTTAAGTCTTGGAAATAGGAAAAACGTTCATATTTTCCAGTTAACCATTCTGCGTATAATTTTCCCACGAAAGGAGCCAGCATAACGCCATGCCCTGAATAACCACCACAATAAGTTATCCTTGAGAAAAGTTGGCGAACATAGGGCATGCGTTCAACTGTGATGGCAACCGTTGCTCCCCACCGATGGCTTAAATTGATAGAATGTAATTGAGGATAAATTTCAACAATTTGCCGTTTTATACGTTCATCTAAATTTAGAGGATGCTTATTATCATAACTTTCTACACCACCAAATAAGAGACGATTATCAATGCTTTTGCGAAAATAGCGAACCATAAAACGGGAATCATCAACCGATTCCCCCCCTATAAGAATTGAACTATGCTTTGGTAATGGGTCCGTTGCTCCAATATAAGAGCGAATAGAAACAATATTTTTTTCAATAAAACGCTCCAGACCAAGTTTATACCCATTTGTTGCAAGTAAAACATGCTCTGCTGTTACACTACCTTTTTCTGTTATTACTTTCCAATGTGCTCCCTTGCGCCTTACGGTCGTTACTTGTGACTTCTCATAAAGCTTAGCACCAGCATCTTGTGCTCTTTTTGCCAACCCAATAATCAATTTTAAGGGATTTATATGACCGGTATCCGCATCATAAATACCACCACAATAAAAAGTTGATCCAAGTCGCTCAAATGTTTCAGCCTTATCCATAAAAGTAAGCGCGTGATAGCCATAACGCTGCATCGCCTCAATATGCCGTTGATAAGAGAGAAGCTCACGCCTTTTATGAGTTACAGAAAGCTGTCCTCCTATCAAATCACACGGACAATTAGGCATTGCGCATAAAGCTAAAATATCTCTTTTAGCTTCTTCTGCCAAATCAAACAGAGCCTTACTCCGCTCAAAACCATACTTTTTTTCTAATGTTTCTACCCATTGCCGTTGCCCTGTTCCCAGCTGTCCACCATTGCGCCCTGAAGCACCATCACCAAAACGTGATGCTTCAAATAAAACAACATCTACTCCAGCTTTGGCTAAATGATAAGCAGCCGAAAGACCCGTAAATCCGCCTCCAATAATGACCACATCACACTGTCTGTTTTCACAAAAAGAAGGATACGATGGACGTTCTCTTAAAGCATCTTCATACCAAGAAATTCCTGGAGAAATTGAATTATAATCAATCATCGTCATAAAATTTAAACATTCAGCAGGAGATATTCACGCTCCCACGGACTGATTACTTCCATAAAAGTTTCAAACTCTTGTCGTTTGATTGCAGCATAAGTACTGACAAACACATCCCCTAAAATAGCACGTATCACTGTATCTTGTTCAAACAAATTGACTGCCTCAATGAGCCCACGCGGTAACTCAATATTATCAGCGTTTACATTATTTATCGCTGGCTCATCCGGCTCAATTTTTTGTTGCAAACCAATAAGACCACACGCTAAAGAAGCTGCAAGGGCTAAATAAGGATTCGCATCTGATGAAGGAAGTCTATTCTCAACACGCCGCGCTTGAGGAGCAGAACGGGGAACTCGAAAAGCTGTAGTACGATTATCATATCCCCATCGCAAATTAACAGGAGCCGAATTATCAGGGACAAGACGTCGATAAGAATTCACATAAGGTGCAAGCATCACAAGTACCCCTGGCATATGTTTTTGCAATCCACCAATAAAATGGCGAAAACAGATACTTTCTTCACCATTTTCCTGTGTAAAAATATTCATACCGGTTTTCTTATCAACAACCGATTGGTGAATATGCATAGCAGAACCCGGCTGCCCTTGAATGGGTTTTGCCATAAAAGTTGCATACATATTATGTTTTAGTGCTGCTTCACGAATTGTTCGTTTAAACATAAAAACTTGATCCGCTAACTCAATAGGATCACCATGACGTAAATTAATTTCAAACTGACCTGCTCCTTCTTCATGAATGAGGGTATCAATTTCCAGTCCTTGTGCCTCTGAAAATTGATAAATATCATCAATCAAATCATCAAATTCATTAACACCAGCAATGGAGTACCCCTGTCCACCACCAATTGAACGCCCAGAACGACCAACCGGTGGAACTAACGGATAATCAGGATCGGGATTTTTTTGTACCAAATAAAACTCAATTTCTGGTGCAACAACAGGGCTTAAACCCATTTTTGTGTAAAAATGAACCACTGTTCGTAAAACATTGCGTGGTGTGTAATCCACAACCTGACCATTTTGATACACAAGATCACAAATCACCTGTGCCGTAGGAGCATCTTCCCATGGAACAATGCTTAACGTAGAAAGATCAGGCTCAAGGCGTAAATCACCATCTGCTTTAGGATATTCAAAACCATGACCATCTTCCGGATAATCCCCTGAAATTGTTGCCATAAAAACTGCTGAAGGCAATGCCAATGATGTTTCCGATGTAAATTTTTTAGAAAGCATCATCTTGCCCCGTGGGACCCCTGCTTGATCAGGCGTAATACATTCAATATCCTCTACCTTACGGAAAGCAAGCCATTGTGACACTTGTTCCCAATTGTGCACACCACGTAAACTTTTGAGAAAACGAGAAACAGGTTTAAAATTCTTACTTTTCGTTTGTTTACCATTTTTTACATCCATAACATACCAACTTTAAAAACAATCAAGTCCTATTCTTATTGTATCAGCCCATGCATAAACGACACGAAAAAAATTTATCAACTGATATTTTGAATAATACTATAAGATCCATCAAGGTAAAAGAACTTTACGCTCAACAAGTTATCCTATCACCATAGTGAAAAAATTGATATTTCACGCGATACATCGGTGCGAACCTTCTCCTTATATAAAACAGCGAGAAATACCATATTGTACGTAACCTAATTCCGATTCAAATAATCATATATAAGCAAACATTGACGAGAATAATAAAGGCGAGATATTTAATTTCCTTTTGGTTGTAGCAATGCTTCATATTAAAAGAAAAGAAACTTTTCTTTTAATATGAAGCAAGTTTTGTAACTCTATTGTTATCCACATAGAAGTAAACACCCTAGGATGGTGAGTAGCCTTTACAGCTGTGCTTACAAATACTCACCCCGCCGTAATATGCGTAAATGTATTTTCAGGATAAGTCATACGCTCAGCATTTCCGACATGAAACTTAACCATCGTCTGCATAACAGAGCTATCAACCTTGTTCTGAGCGGATGGTACAGACTCTGCACTTATATCAATTCCCACCGCTTGACATTGCACTTCGCACACAATATTTAGAGCTGAGAATCCAGTAGAGCATACCAAATCTAATAGATAGGAATTTTTGCTAATTGCGCCATGCGGGATCCAACATCTGATAGTCTCCAGCCCACTAGGAGATGTGTTATTTATATCTAAAAAGCCAAAAAATCAGGATATGAGAACACAATAATATCAATTTCCTTTGAACTAACGTCCTTTATCGTCGGTCTTCCACCATCGTAAAATCTATTTTGTATCAGTTTCTTTCACATACTTTGACTTATGATCTCGTGATACTGTGCAGATTGAGTACACATCCCCAGAGCCCAGATTATAATTAAGTTCGTACCATTCTGCTCTTTTATAGAGCTAATATTTGAAAATAAATAACCATAATCTTCAGATATAATACGCCTAGATTCAATAATTACCGTAAGCTTATGTAAATCACAACCCAATTGTGACAATGCCTCATAAATTTTACGAGGGTATTCGTCATTGATCGTCACGGCATCGCAGAACGCTGTGGAAGTCGAATATCCCCCGCCTAGACTGATAAAACTTTTTTGATCCTTCAATGCGTAAATATCCTTTCCAGCCTTAGTTAAGGTGGATACTATTAACTCAGTCGAATTCAAATTAGAGCCCACATGCAAAGGCACCCCATTAAGCCTAATCCTATTGGATTCTAGCAAAGATAATGCGGCACGTAACTTCGCCGCAGTCATACCAAAACACGATCTATCCCTGTTTGCCAGTACATGGCACAATCTCAATGAGATTTTAGGTAGTATATCAAAATGGCGTGCAAGAGTGATGATGTCATGTAATTCGATAATATTATCACACTGGATATTTATATGTTTTCTAATAGGATAACTCTATCTCTTCTCGAAGTTTTACAGGGATATTAAAAAATGTATCTCTACCTTTAAAACCATCTTTTTGCGCTAATGATATCTCATAACCAGACGCAAATTCCAAGTCCCAGCAACATAACAATGATGCCCCGCACGTCCATTAAAATACCCTGCTTTTTCTCGCCCTAGGCATCCATAGCCCGACCACGTAAAACAGGATACCAATTACAATATCATACCATAAGACTGCAAGAGAAAGTTTTTTTATAAATAGACATTTTTTTATCTTTCCATTGCCTCTTAAACAAGCTCATCTGTTCATATAATGAGTTATATGTATAATACATATAACTTCTACAAAAGGAGGATTCATTATGTTCCGTGAAAATCTTTGGTAATACACTCGGATAATTGGATCACCAGTCGCCCGTCAATAATATAGTGCGCGTTAAGAAATTGGGGGAGATAAGCTATGCAACTCGTGGATCATCCTTTTGTGAAATTCGATCAACTCAAGCTGATTTACAACTTCACATATCCGTTATTTCGCACTATTTCAAATGAATTTTACGATTACCTAGACTTTAATAAACTAGCGCACAGTAAGCAGATTCCACAAGCGCATACTATTTCTCTATTATTTGCATATTCCCTTTTGTGAAATCATCTGTTCCTTTTGTCCCTTTCAGAAAGGGGACTACAAGCACGTTAAACAAATCGAATCTTATATGTCAGCGCTTACCACAGAGATCAGAACCAAAGGAAATTTCATTCGCTCGCTTAGAGGGCCCATCCGCAGCATCTATATAGGGGGCAGCACACCATCGCTTTTGTCGGCAGATAATATCCGACACATCGGAAAAGTATTGCATGCCGAATTTGAGCTCTCTTCCTTAACCGAATTTACACTGGAAAGCGAACCGAAGAGCGTCACACGTGATAAACTTTATGCTGCCCGTGAGATCGGCGTTAACCGAATAAACTTCGGTGTACAGAGTTTCATTGAGCGTTTCCGATCATTGTTTAACCTCACCTCAACACGTGAACAAATCAACAATACCGTGGCTTTGTCACAAGAGATAATTGGACATGTCGGTTTCGACCTACTATATGGCATGCACAGCTAGCAAGCCGAAGAACTATTATACGATTTGAAGCAAGTCAGCGAGCTTCATCCTGAAACCATCAACCTCTATGCAATTAACAATCTGGCTATCACGTCGCAACTGCATAAGTCTTACGCACAAAAAGGGCTAAAGCCATCCAGCCTACAGCATCGACAGATGCTTCGATTATTTAGCGATATCGTTATGCGCAGCTGCGGCTATGCGCCGTGTAATGGGCATTCCTATATCAAAATTGCCAATAACACTCCTCTAACGCTCGCTAAAACGAGTTCAGCTAATTATTTCCGCTATCACAAATATTTGCATGGTTATCATGACGATTATGTCGTTGGCTTTGGGGCGTCAGCACTGTCGATTCCCAGCTCACTCGTCACACGAGCCAATCCCAGTCGAAGCGGATACATTACCGACATACAACTTAAAGGAAAATCCAAAGTATACTACAATTGGGTATCAGCGGAGCAACAAGCCTCCAAAGCTTTGTGTATGCGGCTACCTTATAACGGCTATGCCCAAAAAGAAAGAATTGACTGGACTGCACTTCCCTCTTTCGTATGCAATAACCTACAACAGCTCATAGGTGCAGGTCTCATCGCAGAAAGTGATAACAATCTCCAGCTAACCCAGCGTGGTTGGCAATGGTATTCCAACCTTATGTATTTTCTTCTACCTCAGGAAGACAGGAATATTTTGGACGACTATGTCGCAAACATGCTGAATACAACCGCCGTACTTGATGGAACAGCGGAAACCTGTGTGGCATCTTAAGGAGAACAGAATGTTCACGCTTTTTGCCAACAAGAACATACGCTATTTTTGCCTAACCGTTAGTCTGCTCGCCTTACTCAGCGGTGCTTTGCGCACTGCCATCCCGCTATTAGCAAGACAATCTGGATATGGCATAATCGGAGTAAGTTGGGCGCAAGGTCTCTTTTCATTAGCGTGGCCAATTTTCGGCATCCTTGCAGGCGCTTTACTTGATCGCTGCGACAAAATAAAACTTGCCACCTCGGCTCTCCTCATCTTCATGCTACTGCATATTGTCCTGTTCGTACTGCTCATGATACAGATTGCTCCAGCCGAACAAATTTTCTTCTATGCAACCATTGCTGGATTCATCGTCGTTTCTGCCGAAGCTTATATAATGACGATTCCACCACTTATCATGGAGGGAGAGCGATTGATGACCTTCTACTCAATTGTCTTGTTTTTAGATTTCGGGGTCTCCTATTTTCTTGCCCCTGTCATAACAAGCAGCATTTTAGGGCATAGCACACTGCTATTTCTTGGCCTGTTAATCGTGCTTTTTATCACATTGATTTTTACCGCTCGCCGTGCTGTTCCGACATCGCCAACACCTGATAAAGAAAACATCACTTTCCGTTATATCATTGCCGGCTTTCGTTTCATTTTTTCAAATCGGCATCTTACCTCCCTTACATTACTCACATTCTTTCTATCGGTGGTATTTGGAGCATTCCTAACCTCGTTCATCTTCTTCGTTACCGACGGTCGGTATCTGGGCCTACATAGCAGCCAATATGGCGTGATGTTTGCAGCCTACGCGCTTGGTACAATGGCAGGTGCCCTATTTGCGCCGCGTATACGCTATGCACCGGTGCGCCTAGCTGTTCTCACTGACGGTTTAGGAACGGTTGTCTTGCTGTTGATTCCAGCCTTTTCAAAAAGTGCTGTCGTCGTATGGGGCGTCACCTTTATCGCTGGCGTTGGAGCAAGCTTATGGTTTATTGGTGTTACCGCCTTCAGGCAGCGCCTCACACCAAAGCAACTTCTCGGGCGAGCTAATTCTGCTTTTCGAGTGATAGGCTATGCTGGAACGCCGGTCGGAAGCTTTTTGGTCGGCGTCCTTGGTTCTTTTATATCATTGCAGTTTGCTGCCACCTTTATCGCTGGACTACTATTGGTGGCTATCGCAATAACGCTTCCTTTTCTTTGGCAGGCTGATCATATAGACACACCCAATCCTTCCACGAGGTAACAGCTGCTTTAAAAAAAAGACACGGTCAAAAAGGCACACATACCCTATTACGCAATCGATTGATCTGTTCTTTGGACGAGGAAATTATCACCATAGTGGCTGATAGAGCCAGCGGCACTATAGAAGCAGCCAAACAAGCGCTAAAGACAAAACAGCCCCTTTACGTTGCATTGGGCGATGATCTCAACGCCTATATGAAGGATGCAGAGAGCTTATAGCGCACAGAGCGCAATTCTTAACTAAAAACTCCGCGCTAGCAATGCCCACTTATACTCCAGTTAATCCGTCACCCGCTGGACATCAAATGCCTCACCCCTTTACCGCTCCTCAAAATACATTTTGTTGCACTTACGCGCCGTATTCTTCCTTTGTAATCAAAAGAGCAGCCCTCCTTTCCTAGTTTAGGATCTTTGCCTACACAACGCAGCAACAGATGCGACCATATATGCAATCACGCCTTAGGGCCTGCATAGTAGAAAGCTTAGTTCGAGAGATTCATAAAGCCTATATCCCAATAAATTTTCCACCCAATCCACCTTTTAAAAGGGCGGCTTTATATAAACCGTTAGAGCAAGCTATGAAATCCTTAGGTGTATTAGAAATAATTGACGGTTGTTACCTCAGACCAATGTTGATTGACTTTTACTCGTACATATACGCAAGCGGTGCTACTCTTTTCTTAGATAGAAAGGACATAATCGTTACCATCTGACCTATTATTGTTTGAAAATAAAGAAAAAGTATCAGTGCAACTGATGATATTGAAGAGCTATCTCATTATGTAGCTGTACCTAATTACGGCATTGGGAAGCTAGACACGCAATCACCCATTTCTGCGTGCCTTCTGCATGATATTCATAAGATTTGATTACGCGGTAAACGCGGTACGTCCAAAAGCCTTAGCGAATTTCGCAAAGCACAAAATTAGCTTGGCGGTACGCAACTAAAGACAGCGTCATTCGTGCCGCCCACTCTTACCACAGCCCCCACTCTCTCTACCACCATCCCCGCTTAGAATCGCGCCAACTCATCACCGGTGCCTCGTTAAACACCACACCAGTCTCAAGAGCGGTAAAATGCGCCTTGCCGCATTTAATCTTCAGCATTTCTTTAAGGCGCAAATCAAACTCGCTATTCGTTCCTTTTGTTTCCAGTACAAAATAAAGCTTTTGCGCGCCATCTCACTCTAAAAAAACTACCCAATCAGGCGTATAAGAACCAATGGGAGTGGCTATTTTAAAACTTCTTGGCAGTTTAAAAAACAATCTTACATCAGAGTCATTATCGAGATTTTGCGCAAACTCTTTCTCAATACGGCTCTCACAAATCTCATGATCATAAACACTTTTCTCATTGACCACCGTCGGCCCTATGATCGCCTTTTCCGACCTAATTTTACAGATGTAGAATCAATCTTATTGTGATGCGCACATCCAGAGATTATTTTATCCTCTGCATTAGAACCAAAAACATGAACAATACGCAGAGGCTTCGGTAAGAAGGCCAACCGCTCAATCTCAACCTACACGAAAATGCATGTGCAGGCGAATGCCCTCCATAATATGCAATATTTCAAGCCCGTCCATAGGGGTCCCCCTTTTAAAAATTGTACCTATGGCTTATAATAATCTCCAAAATATACATTTAGCCCTTGTCTGAAATAGCTCAATTTTGGATTGATGAGAACGAAAACGCGCTGCGATAATTACGTTGTTCAGCCCTTATGACCGGCAAAGGGCGCCAATATTCCTGTACCACCAACGACTAACTAACGGTATTTCTTATCATTTTTGATCATATCCTCCACCCTTATTGTACATTTTATCAGCAAGATGTGCGCAGCAAGCCCGTACATTTACGCTGCTAAGTCTCCGTGTACGGTTTTCATTCTCAAACGCAAAATCATCTTTAGCCGAAGCAACTTGATATTGCAGAGCTTGTCCATAAAGCGTATGCGCAACTGGTACCAAATATTCACATGACAGTAGCGCATTTTTTGCTGTACTGCCATGAGAGAGAAGACCAACAGCTTTATCCAAAAAAGCATCACAATCTAAATTATCAAAAGCGTTCTTCAAAGTCTCTGAATAAGACCTGTGATAAACAGGGCCTGCAAGAATAACATCGTCAGCGTCTGCGATTGTTTTGACAAATGTATACACTTTAGCATCGCAATGGTAATAACTTATAAAAACAATAACTTTTTTAAATGACTCCTCAACGGCGTATGAATATAAGCACGTTTTTTCTCGTCATTTTTTAAGGTATTAAACTCTTCCAATCTACCGAACTTACTCTTAAATTGTAGCCGAATGATTTTACTAAACCCATATTATTTTAAAAACTCAACAAATAATATTGAGGCTACAATCAAAGACACTTCTTTTCAATATTAAGCAAGTTTTGTAACCTATATTGTTATCTCCATAGAAGTAAAACAGCCTCTATGGATGGTGAGTAGCTAAGCCTTCACAGCTAGTGCTTTACAAGCGCTTTTATAACACTCACTCTGCCCCAAACATAGGATTGCATTTTATTAAATAACCCACGCGCATATAATTAAAGAGAGAAACGATTAAGCTTGCACCAATCATGCCAAGCCAATAGCCAATAAAGTCATATTCAAAAAAATGCGCCATTAGCGCTCCCCCAAATAGGCCTAACCCCCAATAACTTATTGCTACAACAATTGTTGACCAAAACGTATCAAGCAAGCCCACAAGTATGCCATTGAGCATAGCTCCTAAAGTGCCAAAAGCAAAAGACAATAAAATGAACGGAAGCAACTTCCAAGAGAAAACAACAACGCGTTCTGAAGAAATATTAAAGATGGTTGTAAGGATGAATCCATAAGAGAGATAAACAATCCCTGATAAAAACAAGACATAAGCTACAGCAAAAACTGTGACACTCATACGCAATTGTTTTAGAGCCATATTATTCCTATCTGCTCTATACCACGCTGCTATTGTCGCGGCTGCGCTGGAAATCCCCAAAGCCACCACAGAAATAAGCATATCGAGACGCATCCCTATCGTATGCGCGGCCAAAGATTCGACCCCATAAACCGTAATCATGAATGCAATGAACGAAGGAAAGCCCTCCGCAATAAGAATACGTACACCAATGGGTAGCCCTACTCGCAGCAATTTTATTATTCGTGAAATCTCTAACTTTGGTCTCAAATAATTAAAGCGAAAAGAATGAAAAGCAGAATTGCGGGACAAAATTATTGCTGCTGCAATAACAATTAAAATACGGATCAAACTGCTCGCAATTCCTGCACCAAAGACACCTAATCCGCTTACAGAAGCTATACCAAAAATAAGCGGCCAAGAGATAAGAAAATTCACAAGGATAGCCGCAAGCATAACCCAGGTTAACGGCTTTGGATTACCAATTGCTGACAGTAATCCCCGGCTATTCACATAAAGATAAAAAAACACCACCCCTATAGCAGCACCACTATTATATTCCTGCGCTATATTGGCAATTGTCCCATCTTGGCCGAGAAAACACAAAATATTTCTCGTGTTGAGTAAAATGATCGCACTCATCATTCCAATCACAAGGGAAAGCCATATTCCTTGATCAAACCATGCCTTTAATGCATATCTATCTTGTCTACGAAAACTTTCCGCAAGTTTTGGTGCAACCGCGGTAATAATACCTAGCCCAAACAACATAACAAAACTAAATATACTCAGAGCTAACATTGTACCACTCAAGGCTTGCACGCCTAAATGCGCTACAAGCGCTGCATCTGTGAAGGAAATCATCATCTGAGAGATAAACCCAACAGCCAGTGGCATGCCAAGAGAGAGCAATTGCTTCATCACAACAAACATTGTGAAATACCCTTCCATATTGAAGGGCATATTAAGCTCGGATCTTTTAAACAAAACACATTGATTTTTTCCGTAAAGTCTTTCCATCACAAGTCTTGTGTAAAGGATGCATAATGAGAACGCATTAAGATAAGAGGAGATGCCCAGTTCTTAAAAAAGAAGCGCAATGCCCCTTTATTGGTTTTTTGTACAATATTATGCCCCCAAGCAACTACAGTCATTGATAAAAGATCCTCAGCGAGCCGTTTGTTCGTCTTATATATCCATTTTTAGTATTTTTAATCAAACTTTTTGGTACTGCAAGTAATATACCTGTGCTAACCTTTGCTTACTCGCTACTTACATACGTAAAAAAACAAAGCCGACCAAGTTGTCAAAAAACACAGGCATTAGCATTTTTACAATCCATTGTGCCTATACACCAATTAAAAAAGAGCGTTTATGATACATAAGACACCTCGATGCCCCACCGCTCTACGATCTAAAATTATGAAACTTTAGTTCAACAACCAACGCACAATATTTTACGGACGCAAAAGCACCATCTAGCACTCACTAGGAGAGCATTCTATAACTATACGCACCATGTCCACATCACAAAACTATAGAGACTTCATATGAATAATTGCCCTCTCCAAAAATAATAATTTTGTCCACCTCCGAATCCAATCTGAAGTATTCATTTAACAACACATCAATATCATATCCTCTTGATATGCTCGTTCGCGATATTTCTGGCTAATAGCCGCACAATCATTTGGCGCATTCAAATCGGTAAGCATCTCTACTAAAAACGATGGACAGCTATTAATTTCGACTCAATCCATATAAGATGACCCACACACTATTTTTTCCTGTGTCTTTATGTAAGTCATAGGCAAGTCCCTATTCAACTGTATCTTCACTCTCAGACCTCTTCGTTTTTTATTAACTTTTTATCAGTATAAAGCCAGGCCAAATTAAGCGGGTAATTGAACATATACAAACCAAGGCAAAACAAAAAGCTGCTTCTATACAAACATTATTTGCCAACCAACCAATCAGCACAAGCGCTAAAATACCAAAAATACGCGCAAGAAAACTAACAATGGATAAAACCGTATTTGCATTCTTTTGTTGAATATGTTTAAAAAGCTCTGCTTCAAACTGCGTCATAGGAACAGAAAAAAAACTATGAAATACGGTGAATAAAATAATAGGAGCCCAACTGTTTGCAACGAGAAGCAGAGCAAGCATAACAACAGCACTTAGGACGAGTGAGCACAAAGTTATCGCCATAGGAGCATATTTTTGCATAAGATATTTAATTACAAAGCGATTAAATAAGTATTTTACGAGAGTATAAGACACAAAGCACAGGCCAAGAATAAGAATTTTAGTCTTTCCTGTTGCATTGTCTAATACTCCTGTCTGTCCCAAAATAAAAGGTTGCCAAAAATGAAATATTGGCTGCAATGCAGCAACAATAAAACCACATATCAATATGTAATATAACCCGATTTTTGAGGTAACTAAATAAGTAAAAGCTTCTGTTGCATGCAACAAAGAACCCGAGTCTATTTACTGACTATCCGAAGCGGATGCAATACCTATCCCCGTCACCCGACTAAACAAGAATACAAGCACGAGAAACCCGAAAGAACAAAAATAATATGCCGACTGATAATTATCCATACACAAAACAATAAGAACACCTAGCGCACCAGCAACCATATTCATGAATGCCATCAGTTCCCGCTTATAGACGTTTACTTGGTGGTAGATCAAACTACCCTTGTATCCACCGCCGTCGATTAAGCCTTTAATCCATGTACTATCAGCGCCAAAGCATAAAGCAAAGCCTAAAGCATATATAATTTCTGCCGGAATTAAGACAGAAAGATTAGGCGCGTAAATACATAAAAAGAAGAAGAGCGAAAAAAAGAAACATGATAAGATAACATTTTTTTTAACGCCAATTTTATCTCCTAAAATCCCACAAGGCACTTCAAAAATACAAATAGCCGCGCTAAATACAATTTGTAATAAGGATACTGTGCTATACTAACGCCCATAGACAAGAAAAAAAAGCATGGAAGGAACCTGTAATCAGCCGAACCCCGCTCATTGCCCCACAGCCATAGAGCAACTTTTTAACTTCATAATCTATCGTCATTAATATATCCAAAAGCTATAAAGCTGGCAGCTTTTTTTGCCGCCAGCTTTGTATATTTTAAAACTTCAATTCATAGAAGCGCCTCAAGCAGCCATTTTCTGCTCACTTGCTCGGGCTTTGAGCGCAGCAACATCAACCTGTTTAATTTTTTTTCAGTGGTTTATACATATCTTTAGTTTTCATAACTTTACCTCCTGTATTAAATGAAAACAATTAAATTCAACATGAAGTGTACATTATAACTACCTTTTATCAATTTATTATTTTGATATAAAAAGCTTTTCTCCCCTCCCCCTTAAGTATTTCATGCTCCAATCATTCTGTAACAACCACCGCAGCACTTGGAAACTCATGCGCCCCTTCGGGCAAAGTACGCTTATATTCACGCCAATTTATCACCGGCTGGTCGTTAAACGCAACGCTCGTTTGCAGTGCAGCAAAATGCGCTTTGCCGCATTTAATCTTCAGTATTTCTTTAAGTCGCAAATCAAACTCGCTGTTTGCCCCTTTTGTCTCCAGCACAAAGTAAAGCTTTTGTTCGCCATCTCGCTCTAAAAAAACTGCCCAATCAGGCGTATAAGAACCAATGGGAGTGGCTATTTTAAAACTTCTTGGTAGTTTAAAAAACAATCTGACTTCAGGATCATTTTCAAGACTTTGTGCAAACTCTTTCTCCACACTGCTTTCATAAACCACATGATCATACACACTCTTCTCACTCACAACAGCTGTACGCTCTAAATTTGCCACAAGCTCTTCACTGGTAAAAAGCTCTTGCACACTATATTCTTGCCCGACCAGCTTTAAATATTTAATGCCATCAATTGTAAGATTAACATGGGTTTTATTGAGTATTTCTTCTATGCGCTCTAAAAAAGCTTGTGGATTTTTTACAAACTCATGCTCACGTCCACTCTTGGTCAAAATACCAATAATTGTCTTTGTGGTTAATTTCAGCTTTAAGGTCAAATAATGTACAATGTTCGGCAGTGCACAAAAACTATAATCAAGCGCACTCTGCTTTAATAACTGCTCTTCATAGGTCACACCAGCACTATCCAGTTCTATCTCTGCTGTCTGATAAACCAAATGCGCAGGCGCAACTGGCGCCATTTTTTCCACTGCATCCACTGCTTTGGCAACAAACTCTGTGCGATCAAGCTTTGCACGATAAGTGGTCTTTTTATTGATCTTCTCCCACAAGGTCAAAAACTCTGGTGAAGCCACTGTTTGCTTTTTAAGCTTAACCCGCACCTCGCGCGTAGCATTACGAATAATCGGCATGGCTTGGCTCGCTTCTAGCGCCTGCAGCACAGCCTGCTTCTGCCCTTTACTAAAACGTTCACTTAAATCTAACGTCCCAGTCGCCCATTGCGCTTTTAATGTATCTGTAATTTTTCCTGCTGATGTAAGCAAGGCTTTTTCACGCAACTCAACCAATATATCAGCAGCCTCTTGCGAAGACAGAATTTTTGTTTCCGTCACAGCTGTCATATAAATCAGATCTTGCAGCGTCTCAACATTAATAAGCGCGCCCGCATCAGTTTTTTTCACAATTTCTTGACGCAATTCGCGTGGCATTTCCTCCGCCCCTATAGCCTCAAATTCGCTCGCCACTAAATCTTGATCTACTTTAACGACACCCGCCTCATCAATAAAATCTTTTGCAACAAGTATTTTAACAATTTTTTGTGCTTGCGATACTTCCACTTTAGCGGCCACATATTTTACATCTTCATAAATACGGCCAACCAAATGCTCCATCTGCAATGTACCAAGTTTATAACCAATATCCGCCTCTAATTCTTTTTGCAATGTACTCACAAACTCAGCAAAGCTTTCATTCACCATAACATGCAGCACATTTATATCTTTATCTTCTACCTGTTCACCGTGCTGGTTTACGCACAAGCGCAAACCGCGACCAATCTTTTGCCGTGCGGTAAAATTCGATTTTTGCTCAATCAACATACACACTTGAAACACATTCGGATTATCCCAGCCTTCTCTCAAGGCCGAATGCGAAAAGATAAAACGCAAGGGGCATGCAAAAGATAATAACCACTCCTTATCACGCATAATCGTGTTATAAGTGTCATCATCAGCTTGGCTGTCGCCCTTTGTATCCTTATAGACGCCTTTTTTGTCTTGCGAGAAATAACCGCCGTGCACGTTTCGAACATTTTGCGCAAACTTAGTTCGCAAGGAGGCATATTTCTTTTTCGCCAACAGCTCTTCGTAACATTCTTCAAACATACGCTCATAAAGTGCTGGCTCTTCATCAGAGCTACGATATTTAGCCACCTCATCAATAAAAAAAAGTGATAAAACTTTAATCCCTAAAGGCGCAAGCCGCAATTCTTTATCTAAATGTGTTTCTATAGTGCGATAAATTTGCGCGCGTTTAAGCTCTATTGTACTCACATCACCAAGGGCGTGGCCAAATTTGACAATTTCAGTATCAGAAAACTCAACGGCTTCATCCCCCGCCATGCAATTGATACCCGAAACAATATACCCCCTATAAAGCTCACGCCCGCCCGTAACGCGATACAGATCATCGCCTTGTCTCACTGTAACTGTTTTGCGGCTCACAATGCCATTCTTTCCCGCAATATCCAACTCTAAGCGCGCCTTAAAGCCATGTTTGTGTGATACGGATTTCAAGGCAATATAGGGACGGTTAAAATTTTGCTCTATCTGATTAGAAGAGACACAAATTTGCTTTACCAGTCCTTTTTTATAAGCATCAACAGGTGTTAAACGATATAAAAGATTAATCTCATCTTTATGCGTGGCACTATAGCGGAAAACACAAAGTGGATTAAGGCTCGCAATAGCCTCCTTCGCTTTTGCTGTATTATCCACCGATTGCGGTTCATCTATGATCACAATCGGATTTGTATCTTGGATATAGCGCATAGCACTTTCGCCATTCAGTCTATCTTGCGGAAGGTTGATAATATTTTCTGCTTTTTTAAATGCATCAATATTGATAATCATAATTTCAATATTGGTAGAGCTTGCAAATTGGCGAATTTGCGAAAGATCTTTTGAATTATAAATAAAATAACGATAGGGCAGATTATCAAACTCTGCTTGAAAATGCTCCCTTGTTACCTGAAGTGATTTATACACCCCTTCGCGAATAGCAACACTTGGTACGACGATAATAAATTTGGTAAAGCCATAGCGTTGATTTAACTCAAAAATCGTCTTGCTATAGACATAAGTTTTGCCTGTTCCCGTTTCCATCTCAATAGAAAACTGCTTTTGCTCTAGCGTCTCACTCGCCACGAGTTTATTGTTCTGTTGCACCTCTTGTAAATTTGCTAATATGCTTTCATCACTAATCAATAATTGATTACCATAACCAAATTCATTTAACGCTAATTGTCCTTGTTCTGAACACAAGAAAATAGAAGAATCTCGTCGTGGTTGGCCTTTAAATAAATCAATGACGCTTTTAACCGCATCATTTTGAAATTCTTGTTGTTTAAATTTAAGTTTCATATCGCCGCCCCAATCGTCTCTCTATAGTTTAAATTTTATCAAAACTTACTTCATTGTCTTTAAAGATAAAGTCGCAATTAATAAGCGCCTCATCACTTTTAAAGGCCGCATCAAGCGCTACGATTTTTACGGGCAAATACTTTATCATCTCTTCCGCATCTTCGGGGTCAAAGGGCGGATCTATGGCTATAATCACTAAGACATCGCCTTCGTTCTCGCCTATATAATAGAATTTTTTGCCATTGATTGGTAAAGGATAAATTTTTAAATCCAATGGCCAACCATATTTAAGTATGATCTCGAAGATAATATCTTGATGAGAGCGCTCGGGATTCACCCCCCGCAAAATATGATCCAAACGCATTTGCAATTGTTCTTTAACATCAAATGCATCCGGATCAATCGGGCTATCGTCCCATATGGAAAAGTTGGAACTATCGAGCTCTAGCACGCGAAATCCGGTGTCTAGAGGCTTCTCGCTTATGAATTCTGCTTCATGCTTTTGCTTGATTTGTGCACCAGCGCGGCGAATACGTTCACTACCTATATCGCAGATAGTTTTATAACCAGCCTTATAAGCTTCGCTTTTCTCATCACACAATTCAGGCAATTGCACCATGATGAATTTGCGATTTCCACCATCTTCGGCATTCAAAGCCATCACTGCATGCGCTGTTGTACTAGAGCCAGCAAAAAAATCGAGAATGATGTCGTCTTTGTTCGTGCCGATTTGCATGAGCAATTTTATGAGTTTGGTAGGTTTAATATATTCAAACAATCCTTGAACATGCATTAATTGATCAATTTCACGTTTGGAAAAAGCGGTATCACCTGAAAACTCTCGTTTAAAAATTCCTGCAAATTCTTCATCAAAATTGGCATCGATCTCCTTGCCGAAAAAAGTCGTAGGAACCAACCCATCTTGAGTCTCATTTAAAAACCTTTTAATCATAGGATAGGATGCGCCTTCGCCCCATATGATCTCATCATTAGCAATTTTTTCTTTCAAAACTTTTTCGCTAAAAGCCCAGTAACGGCCTTGTGGCCTTTTCAGAACCACCCCATTCGGCTTGGTAACTGTATAATCTGCAGCATAAGGCTTATGCGCAGTAATAGGGTCTGCTTTCCAAGGACCCTTGGGGTGATTATCTGGATTCTTATACGCTGAGCTATCCTGTCGTGGTAGTAAATTCCTCTTAAAATTTTCCTTATACTTTGCGTAGCATATAATATATTCATGGCTGACAGAAAAATATTTCGCTGAATTCTTGCGCGTGTGAACCTTCTCCCACACTAATTGAGCAACAAAATTCTCTTCGCCAAAAACCTCGTCGCACACTTTGCGCAAATTATGCGCCTCGTGATCATCTATTGAGATAAATATCACCCCATCGTCACGCAATAAGGTCTGAGCCAAACGCAAGCGCGGATAAATCATATTGAGCCACGCCGTATGAAACCGCCCCATTGTTTCAGGGTTTGACTTCGTTGTCTGCTTGGTCACTTCCTTATATCGCGCCAATGGGTCTTTAAAATCATCATCATAGATAAAATCATTCCCCGTATTATAGGGCGGGTCGATATAGATCATCTTCACTTGGCCAAAATAAGCCCGCTGGATAAGTTTTAACACTTCAAGATTATCGCCCTTAATATAAAGATTATGTGTATTATCAAAGTTTACGCTCTCCTCGCGCTTCGGGCGCAATGTCGCAAGTGAAGGCTTTTGCGCAAGCTTTAAACTTGCTCCTTTGCCCTTCCATTCAAATTTGAACTTCTCAAAATCATTATCAATATATTCGCCGCATAGATTAAGAAGCTGATCTATATCCAGCTTTCCCTCAGCAAAACACTGCGGAAAGGCTGCTTTTAACTTTTCTATGTCTGGATTAATAGGGCTTTGACTCATGCCCTCTATTTTATCTTCACCCGCTATTATACTCATCTTTGCGCTTCTCCGTTACGCTTAGTATAAAATATGTCTATGAATATTTCTTTTGTACGTCGCAATTCCTTTTATCCTATTTATTTCTATATCCTCTGCAAATTTACTTTCATGAAAAGTGTCGTATAAGCTGTTCTCTTTATTTTTTAAAGTTTCTTGTGCTTGTTTTATGTCTTTTTGCTTACGCAAATCGGCTAGATCAATTCGCATTACCACATTTTGATCATTTTGCTTTTCTTTGATTTACTCTGAAAAAGCAATAATTTCGCGCCCTAAATTAGCCGCTGTTTGGCATAATTAAAGACAGCGATTTTATATTTTTTCTTGTGTGCTATTATGGCACTTACAAATATTATCAATAAGCTTATCAATTGGCACAAGCACATCCAAAATATGTCTATCTTTTAGCCTTGTCATATTTCTTACAAATCGAAGAACTGTATCGTCAATTTGACGACATGCCACCATGGGTCATTTTAAAATTGCGTCACATGTGGCTTGGTCAAGCACATACAAGTACTATCCTGCCAACGAAAACATAAATTTCTTCATCATTTATTTCGACGCAATAAAAACCATTTCACAAGGGATTATGTCAGCACCCACTTCTAGTTCTCCCTTGTCGGCACAAGCAAGATTTGCTAAAATACCTTTTACGGAGTGAAAAACACCCTCAAACGCCCACCAGCAGACTGAAAATCCTTCCCATGCCATAAAACGCTTTGCCTTTATAGGTTTTATACTGTGTGTCAGATTCATAATAAAATATAGCTCTTATCATTTTGTCCCTGAGTGATTTGTATTGCCTTATCAATCATATAATTAGGCTCATGTACAAACCATGCTTTTATAATCTGCCATAGGAATGTATTAATCTCTTGCACTCGCTCCTTAAATATATTGCGGCATAATTTTTACATTATCAGCAACGCTGGTATTAATTGCCAACCTTCATGACAATAAGTTTTAACAAAGCTTTCCCCTGCTTCTTTTTGTCGTCCCGTCAGTTAAACTCTTGCTTTAAACCTTCTTCGGTTTTACGTCTATATATAGCGCCGCGTATTGGTTTTATCGCTTGTTTAAGCACCTTTCTTGTCCCCAGTCATCCTCTCATCCCCGCCTTACAAGGCCAAAAAACAAATGGCCATTCCAATTGATGCCGGTAATATGCTTAGCAATAGCTTTCAAGCTTTTGTAAATCTTGCCCTCATTGATAGCCTTTTGACACCACAAGCACATGATGCGTTTGTCCTAAATAATCGTCACTGAAATAAGTGTGCCATAAGGCTTTGGGCTCCTACATTAACGTATACTTTACAGTGGCTATTTCTTGCTCTAATTGTTTACAACTCATTGTCTAATCCTCTCAACACAGGAATGTTCTATTTCCTCGATTAGTCCAGAAAATAGTGTGTGTTCACAAAGTTAGACAAAAATGCAATTTATTCTTTTTCATTGGATAGCTCAACTCCCTCCACGCTTAGAACCAATAAACCTAAGCTTATTGCTGCTATAAGTTTACCGCGCACCCAAAACGAGAAATTTATATCCTATTGAAAAAATAAATTTAGAAGATCCCTTCTTAAACAAAGTCTCGACTAAATAAGATGGTTTGAGCATTTTTAGCAAAAAGAGATAAAAATTCACTATCTCAAGGATCTTAACTACGTTATCGATCATACGCAAAAAAAGCTGAGAAGTGCAGATTTCTAAAAGAAATGAGAATAGTTTTATAAAGAGAAATGGTACTGCAAGCGATACATCGGTTCGAACGTTCTCTTTAAAAACACACCGTAATTACAAGCGGCTTCAAAAAACAGCCTTACTAATATAATATTAGCTAGAGGGTTACATGTATATCGCAATAATAATGCACTCATTCCCGCAAGAGTGCTCCACATATTATGGCGTAGACTGTATAAACTCTGCCGCTCTTGCATACTCAGACGTAAGGCCACTTAGTCGTATAGCAGCCGCAGTTTCAACGTAAAACAGCGGACGCTTCTGTATCATAATACTTGACAGAAGCATCAACAGCTAAGGATATAGGAACTAATTTATATTTTTTCGAAATGTTATATATAAATTTAATGTGCCGCCCCAAAACACACCACCAGTGAACCCACTTAAAAGACCAAAAAGAAGGTTAAAATCAAATGCATATTTCAAATCAGGTACAACCTTGAGAAAAACAATCAATGTGAATTTGATGACAAAAGCGATAAGAATAAATGTCAGCGTCAACGGCGTACCAGGCAGAATAATGAAATCCGTTCCTTCTTTGATTTTTAAACGCGCAGTAGCACGCCAGAGCAACCAGCCAACGCCAACGCCGATCATCAGCCCTGCCAACATTGAGACTGCTCCCCAGCGCAGGAACGCCAGCTCTTTAATCACATCGCTTGCGCCCAAAAAAAGAAAGACTAACGGCAATAGAAAAAGGCGGTTAACCTTCATTTCCCTATCTTTCAATGCGATTATTCCCCTCGCAATGAGAAAAATAAGCAAAATCCAGGCCCATAAAGGAGTTCCAGTCAGAATGTTAAACAATGACATATTATGCTCCATGATGTTTGATGCGATAAAAATATCGCATCATGTTAGGAAAATATTTAGAAAAAAAGATACCAACACAAACTAAACCCATATTGATCCACCAAAGCTGGGGAGTCCCTTCAAAAAAACATTGGGCAGCCCATTAGCAAAAAATATGATAACCCAAATCCATGTAATATATTTATTGATGAGATACAACATAATATGTCTACGTTTTTCCTCACAGACACCAGCACTGGCATAAAAAATAGTAAAGGGTTTCTTTAGTAAAAGGCTAATCAATTTTATCTTCACCCGCTATTATACTCATCACTGCATTTCCCCTTATGCTCAGTATAGAAGAATAGAATATTTATTTTCATGCATATTGCAAGCTTACTGTAAAAAAACAAAACCTTATAGGGGAATTATAGCGATTCTACTTAAACAGAGGCCTTAGGTTCGTATCACGCGCGCCACCCACAAGATGCATACCGACCATAAAATGAGCAATTTTATAACATATTGAAAAATAAATATAAATTGAGCGGAGACCTTTTAAAAAAGTCTCCGCTCAATGAGACGTTTTGGCCATTTTGGGCGAAAAAGAGGAAAATACACCCGCGCAAGGCCTCGGCTCTGTTATCAGTCAAAGGCAAAAAACGCCGAAAACTGCGTCTTTTAACCGCTTTACAAAACACTGGAAAGGAGAATGAGAAAAGTTGTAAGGAAATCAATGGTACGGTTGGTGGGATTTGAACCTACGACCTCTGGTGCCACAAACCAGCGCTCTAACCAACTGAGCTACAACCGCATAAAATCAAATGTATCATAACTATTCACGATTTCGTAAACATTTATTCTTTGCTTATGTGACATAAGGAAGATCAACAAAGTTTGCAAGCCCCTTTAAAAAAATCTCGCAATTTTTTGTGAAGAAAAAAGCGTTTTTTACAAAGGAAATTTTGCCCAATGCTCAAGACTATGATCACGATAGCCTTTTATGTTATCAACTCCATCTTGTTGCATCATCTGCAAAACCTCTTGCAGAATAGTTATGACAAGATTTGGACCTTCATAAACCATCCCACTATATAATTGAATCAAATCTGCACCAGCTTTTACTTTTTCCAAAGCAGTCTGTGCATCCTTTATACCGCCAACACCGATAATTGCAATCTCCTTCCCTAATTTTTGACGCATTTTTGCAAGCATAATAGTAGAACGCTCAAAGAGTGGACGTCCAGAAAGCCCACCCTCTTCATTACGGAAGTGACTATTGTTAAGACCTTGGCGTGAAAGAGTTGTGTTAGAAACAATCAGCCCATTAAAATCAGAAAGTTTTATTTCTTCAGCAACATCATCTAATTCTTTCTCTGATAAATCGGGGGCAATTTTTAAAAAAATGGGAATGGAGAATCCATGCTTGTTCTCTTGCTCATTTCGCGCTTGCGAAATTGCACTCAACAAAAGATGCAAACTGTCACGGGCCTGTAAATCACGTAAACCTGGTGTATTAGGAGAAGAAATATTAACCGTAAAATAATCAGCAACATCATAAAAATGAGCAATACCAACAGTATAATCATCAATCTTATCGACCGTATCCTTATTGGCTCCAATGTTGACTCCTATAACACCAGTTTTTTTACACGCATGCAATCTATTGTAAACAACTTGATGTCCGTCATTATTAAAGCCCATTCTATTAATAATCGCTTCATCTTCTTTTAAACGAAAAAGCCGTGGTTTAGGATTTCCAATCTGAGGCTTTGGTGTCACTGTCCCAATTTCAGTAAAACCAAATCCTAACCGAAAAATACCATCTACAACCTCTGCATTTTTATCAAACCCCGCTGCAAGACCAATAAAATTTTCAAACTCAAGACCAGCAACAGTTACACACAAACGTTTGTCGATAACCTTTTGACAACCATTTAATCCACTTTTCAGCCCAAGAATCGCTAAACCGTGTGCTTGCTCTGGATCCAACATAAATAAGGCAGAACGGCCAATACAACGAAAAAAACTCATCAATTCTTCTCCACAACATAAAAATGATCCATCGCACCTCACCTCTACCTTTTAACACAAAAGATTTCCAATCAAAGCAAGCATATTATCCCAATAATATTCCCCTTCTAGAAGAAAACTCATCACATAATAGCCATACATGTTTATATTGGTTATACTATGTAAAGAACTTTTTATTCTTAAAAAATGTTTCTCTTTTTCGACATTTTTTAAAGATTAAAATATGAATCCTAATCTTATAAAATTCAGCATGAATTGGAACATCAATGGCTCTTACCATAGTCATGGTTTTATGACGTCTTATGCAGGCACGCTCATAATTTTCTTAAAAATGCAGGCAAATTATCTCTATTCCCAAAGTTCCTTTGTGTAATATTGTTTTCAATAGAAACAAAGCTTGTTCTATAAAGCTATTTTTTCCTAGCATTTACAGGATACATGGTTCATAAAATCATCTAAATTCATACTATTGTTGCACTATTTAGAGCAACAGAATGTTCAATCAATTTGTACTCTATTGATAATCTGCGTTGTTTTCTTTGCCATTTCTGATGTATTAAATACAATTTTGCATCTATTAAGTGCTCTGCCTAACATATATTTTAAGTAATGACAGTTGATTATTGAACTCAAACATCATACCAACGACTGCCAAACCAAAATGATCTTGCAAACCCTAGAGCTCTGCTATTTATAAACTGATACAATCTTCCAGCAGATGAAATGTGTTTCTTCCATCCGAATTATCGCCATTTTAGCTCATGTAACCCAATACAAATAGCTTTTAGATAAGCCATAATGCCCTCCTAATTGCTATTATCGCTTACTAAATTAAGAGGAATTAAATTATAAGTTTTACTCCTGTCTCATCTATCTATTTCTTCTATCAGTGCTGAAATATATTTTTTATTCCTAAATTCTCTTTTTATGACAAAATGTTATGCTAATATATGCACTTCATTTGAAAAGCTTTCTGATAGCTCAACTTTCAACACTACTCATTTTGTAGTATTGTGTAAAAATCTCTCTTTTTAATGTTATCATAAAGATCTTGAGGCAATTATATAAATTAAGCTACAGTTTTCTACTTTCTGTTGAAAAAGCAGCTATAGTTTTTATCAAAAAAGCTTTTTTCTAGGAAGTATTCTATGTACATTCAAATAGAGCCCTAAAGCCCTTTATTAAACCTTATAAAGTTCTTTGAAAATAATATTAATATCGTAATATAATCCTAAAAATAAAATCTGCCCTTTCCTTTTTCATCAAAAGCGGTAAGTAAATTACCGTATATCGCTTATATAAAGGGGAAAATGCAATGCTTAAAGAATTCAAAGAATTTGCCCTAAAAGGTAATATGATTGATCTTGCTATCGGTGTGATTATAGGGGGTGCTTTTGGTAGCTTGGTCAACTCAATTGTCAATGATATTTTTATGCCAATCATTGGGCTGATTACAGGTGGGATTGATTTTTCTAATATGTTTATTCAACTTGCTGGCGAAAAACAAGCAACATTGAGTGCCGCCAAAGCAGCTGGAGCAACCATTAGCTATGGACACTTTATTACTTTACTTATCAATTTTCTCATTATTGCTTGGGTTCTTTTTTTATTCGTTAAGGCTATGAATAAAATTCGTAGAAAAGAAGAAGAAAGCCCCCAAAAAACGTCTTTAGAAGAACAACTTTTAACAGAAATTAGAGATCTTTTGGCTAAAAAAAAATAATTTTATGCCAGATTTACATCATGGAACACGAGGAAAAAACATTTCCACAGTTGTTCCATGATTGGGTTTTGAGAACAGTAAAAATTGTCCCCCTCTTTCTTCCACCATTGCTTTACACATTGGGAGGCCTAAACCTGTTCCCATAAAAGCGCTATCACCAGATCGTCCATCTTTGCGCTCTACTTGACCATAAAGTTGCAGTGCCTGTATAATCTCTTCTTCGTTCATCCCTATACCATTATCACTCACTGAAATTTTTACACGTTCTTTTCTATAAGAAACGTGAACAATAATCTGTCCACCCAAAGGTGTAAAACGAATAGCATTGGAAAGAAGATTCCATATAATCTGGCGAAACACTTGTTGTGATACAGGAATAAATGGAACGTGAGGTGGAGCAACAATACGCATGATAATGCCGTTCTGATTGGCTTGAGTTTCAAGAAAAGCTATCGTCGCACGTAAACAAGATATTACATCAAATGTTTCAGAAATAAGGGAAGAATCAATCTGGTTATCGGAACCAGAATAATTTATCTTCGAGCACTCTAGTAATTGATTAATCAGCAATAATATATGTTTTCCAGAGGAAATAATATCGCGTAAATATCCATGATAGCGCTCATTTTCTATCGAACCAAAACGGCCTTCTCTCATAATTTCTGCAAAACCAATAAGAGCATTCAAAGGTGTTCGTATTTCATGAACAACTCCAACGATTTTATCCTCTTCTGCTTTTTTTTCTCCTGATGGAACTGTTTGTGTCCTATCACGCAACATAACAGCATAATTGCCTTGCTTTGCCAAAAATACAATCGTTATCAAAACGGTTATATTTTTATGATTTTTTGTCATTAAATCAGCGGTTTCACTGCGATTTAAAACCTGATTTTTTTCCTCCATACGGATTGATTTAAAATACTTTTCAACCAAAAGTCGGCTTTGCAAAGTAAATAATGAAGAGAATGGTTGTCCTCGTAGTTCATTTATTTCATAACCCATTAATGCTAAGGCTGCCCTACTCGCTGATTGAACAAAGCCCTCTTCATCCAACCATAAAACACCATCTGTTGCTGTATCCAACAATGATAAAACTGCAGCGGGCTCTTTTACGAGAGCTTGTTCTATAGCATTTACCGGCAATGTTTGTGCATATGGTAACTGAATAGCTGTTTCTTCAACTAAATTTTCTTCTTTTACCGATGAATTCAATTCATCACGCAATTGCTCTGCAATTTCACGAAAAGCTGAGCGTTCTATCTCCGTAAGACATGGCATTTCTGTTTCTAGCTTTTCATTTCTTTTTTCTTGGACTTTTTTTTGTATTTTTAAAACACCAAAGCCACGAAACCCCTTAAGCTGCTTTTTAACATCAAAAATTGGCAAAGCCGACAATTCAACATCAAGCCATTGTAAGCAACCATCAACAGGCCATTGAACAATCTCTTTACTCCAAGGCATAGCCGCTTCAATAAAACGACTGAGAACCAGATATCGATCATCATTAAATTGATGAGCAAGCTCATGAAAACTACACCCTAAAATAGAAGAAGAGAGAGGACCAACAACTTCAGCTAGCTCTTTTGAGACTTCACAAAACAAACCATTGTGATCGATTTCCCACGTAAAAGGCCGTGGCAAAAGCTCTGGTGTAAAACGAAAAGCTTCTTGCTGACATTTTAATTCATTTGTATTTAACTTTAACTCATCTGCTTTTAATGGCATAACTAAAACTAAAAAGTGTTGAATTTACTCTCAAATGAATAATGCTAATTTGTTTACAATTATCTATTCTGGTTAAAATAACTTGATATCTCATATCAATTGTCTGTAGCAAAATTTTGACTGTTTCATCAACAAAACAAGAATAAAAAGAAGCTTCCAGCTCTTGTTGCTTATTCACCCATTATGTAATAAATCTTGTTACAATAATGGTAACATCTCCCTCGCATAAATAGTACTCAAAAAGAATACACTTATTTTACACATTCATGCGCCTTTTTTGAAAAGATATCTCCCAAGATCCCCAAGCTTATTTTACGACGTCATCTGTAAATGGTGTAATGTAAAAGTCCCTATAGAGGATATCAAGGCATTGTGCATTACCATTTTTATACTTATAAAAGAGCTGGTTAGCACCATCATTATACTAATTTCAGCCCCTAATGTTACCAATAGTTCTCGGCATTTGAAGGCGTTCATAAGCAGCCTTTTTATTTTTTAACTTTTTTACTCCTACATTATTATGATACGCAAGAAAATGGTTTTAATTGTTTCAACAGAAACAGATTTGAAATGAGAAAATCTTACAATGTTTGAGACTTTTATTCACTGTGAATAATGATAAATTACTATAAATCAATATACTGCATTATCAAAATCTCTTTTTCAAATAAAGCTTCTCGTAAGAACATCTTTCTTGAGCCAATAATATCAAATGATAATAAATTCAGCGTGACGCTTTAAAGTATCCTATGCAACAGAACTTGCATATTGGGCATTTTTCTTATGATGCTCTCAATAATCTCCCAAAGATCTTTCTTTCATTAGAATCGCTACAAAAGAAAAAACAAAAAATACGCCACCGCACTATTTTATTAAAAAATTTCTCTGTAAAAAAGAGAACACAAATTATCTGTTTTCATATAAAGATTTGTTTAATTTCTTTATATTCCAGATCATTTAGAAATGTTAAAAACATCTCATAATCTCCTTTGATATCAGCTTGTTTACCTCATCAGAAGTCTTAATACAAAAGATCGCTTTTGCTTTATTACTCTCCATTTAAATTTTTAATATTATATAAAAAAATAAAACAAGCACATTTAAATAATAACTGTCAGATATTTAAAAAATTGCATATTTTTAAATGCGTTTGTTTATTTTCCTTCATTGAGTAAAATTTCACGTTTTCCAACATGATTAGCGGCTCCAACAATGCCTTTTTCTTCCATTCGCTCGACGAGAGAAGCTGCTTTATTATAGCCGATTGAAAGTCGGCGCTGAATATAAGATGTTGAACATTTTTTATCACGCATAACAATTTTTACAGCTTGGTTATAAAGTTCCTCACCCTCTTCATCAAAATTTTCTTCCTCAGAAATTTCAGCAGCTGAATCAGCAGAAGTATCCTCTTTGTTATCGTCTTCATTATCTGTTACCGTTGCTAAATAATCAGGTTTACCTTGCATTTTTAGATGTGCAACGATGGATTCAACTTCTTCATCAGAAACAAAAGGGCCATGAACGCGCACAATGCGTCCACCACCTGCCATATGAAGCATATCCCCCTGACCTAAAAGTGTTTCAGCACCTTGTTCACCCAAGATCGTACGACTATCAATTTTTGATGTTACTTGAAAAGAAATGCGGGTAGGAAAGTTCGCTTTAATTGTACCTGTGATAACATCAACAGAAGGACGTTGCGTTGCCATAATAAGATGAATACCTGCCGCACGCGCCATTTGCGCTAAGCGCTGAATAGCATTCTCTATCTCTTTCCCTGCCACCATCATAAGATCAGCCATCTCATCAACAATCACAACAATATAAGGAAGCTGCGTGAGATCCATGGCTTCTTCATGATAAAGCATTTCCCCTGTTTCCTTATCAAAACCCGACTGAACAGTACACATGATCGTTTCGCCTTTTTGAGCCGCAAGTGCAACGCGTGCATTAAAACCATCAATATTACGCACACCCAACTTAGCCATTTTGCGATAACGTTCTTCCATTTCACGAACAGCCCATTTTAAAGCTGTTACCGCTTTTTTGGGATCTGTTACAACAGGTGTTAAAAGATGTGGTATGCCATCATAAACAGAGAGCTCTAACATTTTAGGATCAACCATAATCAAACGACATTGCTTTGGTGTCATACGATAAAGAATCGACAAAATCATTGTATTAATTGCAACAGACTTGCCTGATCCTGTTGTTCCTGCAACCAATAAATGAGGCATTTTTGCTAATTCTGCAATGACCGGTTCACCATTAATCCCCTTCCCCAAAGCAAGAGCAAGTTTAAATTCACTTTCACGAAAAGAACGTGTTTGGATTAATTCCCGTAAATAAACGGTTTCACGAACCGCATTGGGTAACTCAATCCCGATAACATTACGTCCAGGAATTACAGCAACGCGTGTAGAAATAGCAGACATAGAACGCGCAATATCATCAGAAAGATTAATAACGCGCGATGACTTTACGCCCGCGGCGGGTTCAAATTCATACATTGTTACCACAGGCCCTGGATGAACATGGATAACTTCACCCTTAATGCCAAAATCTTCCAAAACACTTTCCAAAAGTCCAGCACCACGTTCTAATGTTTCTTGAGGAATCATCGTACCTTCATGAAAAACAGGTTCCTGTAATAAGTTGATCGGAGGAAATTCATAAACATCACAGTCAATAGATTGAATATTTTGCATAAAAGCAGAATCATAATTACCTAATGGCATACGAGTAGATTGCAATGTTTTAGTTTTACTGTTTGCTTGCATCACAGAAAAATCTTTTGAATTCTTTTTGACGGCTTTATTTATACAATCAACAGTATTATTGGCGACAATATTATTGGTATTTTCAGTCTCTATACTAGCTCCTGCATCACTTAACGCCCCTGTATTACTTAACGTATGAGCAGAATCTTCAACAGAAAGCTTAGAATGACACTCTTTAGTAGTATCATTATTTGTATGCATTAAATCAGAAATTTTCTCAACACCTCGCATCCTTTCCGCTGGAGATTCTGATGTAATTGAATCATAGAGTTGTGGAAAGCGGTATTCAAGAACACGGTAAAGAGCAGTTATTGACTCATCAAAGGCTGTGGGAATATCCGGTGTGAGTTCATTTGTCGTGTCAAGTGATGTTCTATCCTCTTTTGAAGTTTGAGTCTCCACATGTTCAAATATCAAAGATTCACACTCAAAAAATGCATCATCGGAAAGATGCAAAGCAGGTTTTATTTTTTGTAGCACATTTTCCACTTGTAATTTACGTTCTTGTTTATCCTCCTCAAGTGGAATATTTGCTGACGGCATACGAGTAGTTTGACGTGACAACTGCTTCAAAACCGTTGAATGACAAACTGATGTTTTATTCTCTATTGATTGAGGATTAATGACTTTTTTTGTCGAAAGAATATTTGTTGTTTTCTTGTTACAACGTACAATATCTGTATCTGTAATTTTTTTTTGATCTTGCTTCGTAAAAATTTTAAACTGTTTTGCAAAAACTGGATCTGTTTCTATACGACGACGCAAAATCTCAACTTCTGGGGTTCTCGTGAAACGGACGTTTTTTCCGAGGGCAAATGCCTTTTTCCACACTTCCGGATAAGGAAATATCTCAGTAATCTTAACAGATAAATCTTCTCTTGATGCACCTTTTGTACCATCATCAGAAAAAGAAGACGTAGAAATAGATTTTGTTTTCGAATTATGCATGGCACCCAACAAATTTATAGCAATGAGAAAAATAACCTTTTCAAAAAGAATTCGTAGAAACTATCATACGAAGGTTAATAACCTTTTGCTGATGGTTACTTTTTAATGAAAAAAATAATGCCATAATGCATATTCATAATCTGCCTTTTGCATATTTACGATATAAATTGCTCAGTTTATGGTGTCATAGAGCTCGTATTTCATTTGTTTTGAAGAAAACTTCATGATAAAAAAGCTTCAAGAAAATTGTCTATGCCTCTCTTTCTCTCCCTTTGCATAAGAGAAACTAGTCTCAATAATACAATGAGCATTGCTCTATTGAATTCTCCATGCTCAATTATCACGATATAATCTAATTTCTCGCGTTTTTATAAGATTACCCTTGTTATCCTCGTTTAAAAAGGCTTAGACTAAGACAATCATAATTACATAAATACAAATAGAAAAAAGGGAGTGAATTATGTTTAATAAACGGAAATTTTATATCAATGGTCTATGGGATGAGCCAAGCATTCCTCACGATTTTGACGTCATTAATCCATCAACAGAGGAGGCTTGTGCTGTCATTAGCCTTGGAAGTACAAAAGATGCCGATAAAGCAATTAATGCGGCTAAAGAAGCGTTTCAAAAATGGAAAACAACGTCACCAAATGAGCGTCTTGGATTTGTTGAAAAAATTCTAGAGATCTACGAAAAACGTTCCAAAGACATGGCAAAAACCATTTCAATGGAAATGGGAGCACCAATTGATATGGCGCTTAATGCGCAAACTGCAACCGGAAGTTCCCATATTCGCAATTTTATCGAAGCTTATAAAGAGTTTTCGTTCCAAGAAACTTTAATAAAGGGAAATGAGCAAGCAATCCTTCACTACGATCCTATCGGCGTCGTAGGATTAATTACGCCATGGAATTGGCCCATGAATCAAGTAACTCTTAAAGTTATTCCTGCTCTCTTGGCTGGCTGTACCATGGTGTTAAAGCCCTCTGAAATTGCGCCTCTTTCTGCTATGCTTTTTGCTGAATTTTTAGATGAAGCCGCACTTCCAGCCGGTGTTTTTAATTTAATCAATGGTGATGGTGCGACTGTCGGCTCTTACCTCTCTGCACATCCAGATTTAGAAATGATCAGCTTTACTGGTTCAACTAGAGCAGGAAAAGATATTTCTAAAAATGCCAGCGCTACTTTAAAAAGAGTCTGTCTGGAACTTGGCGGAAAAGGAGCGAATATTATCTTTGCTGATGCCGACTCAGATGCTATTCAACGTGGTGCACGACATTGCTTTTATAATAGTGGACAAAGTTGTAATGCACCGACTCGTATGCTTGTGGAACAGAGCATCTATGACAAAGCCGTGAAAATAGCCAAGGATATTGCAGAAACAACAAAAGTAGGACCAAACTGCCAAGAAGGAAATCATATTGGGCCCGTTGTTTCAAAAAAACAATATGATAAAATTCAAGACCTTATCCAATCGGGAATTGATGAAGGTGCAACTCTTGTTGCAGGCGGGACTGGTTTACCAAAAGGAATGGAACGCGGTTATTATGTCCGTCCAACAGTCTTTGCTGATGTAAAACCTCATATGCGTATTTTTAAAGAAGAAATCTTTGGTCCAGTTCTCTCGATTCTTTCTTTTAGTACAGAAGAAGAAGCCGTCGCTTTAGCGAATGAGACTGAGTATGGTCTTACAAACTATATTCAATCACAAGATCGCAACAAATATCGTCGTATTGCGGCACAAGTACGCTCTGGTATGGTAGAAGTTAATGGACATGGATTACCCAGTGGAAGCTACTTTGGAGGTGTAAAATTTTCTGGGCGCGCTCGTGAAGGAGGACATTGGGGAATTAAAGAATTTCTCGATAGTAAAGCAATTTCGTACTGGTAAAATCTTATTAAAAACTTAATAGGAATCGTATGGTAATACAGAAAATAACGGATGAAGGTGCTCTTGGGCAACGTCTTGATCAGTGGCTCGCAAAACAATATCATGATGTGCTCTCACGTTCGCGTTTGCAAACCCTCATCCGTGAAGGCTGTCTTAAAATTGATGGTCAATTCATAAAGGAACCAAAAACAAAATTAAAACCTAACCAAATAATTGAATTGGAAATGCCGGACCTTCGTGATGCAGAACCTAGCGCTGAAGCCATTGCATTGGACATTCTTTTTGAAGATGATCATATCATTGTTATTAACAAACCAGCTGGTCTTGTTGTTCATCCTGGGAATGGAAATTGGACCGGTACATTGGTTAATGCCCTTATTTACCACTGTGGGAATAGTTTATCTGGTATAGGTGGTGTTAAACGCCCTGGTATTGTCCATCGTCTTGATAAAAATACAAGCGGTGTTATGGTTGTTGCAAAAAATGATCTAGCTCATAAAAGTCTCAGTGCTCAATTTTCTGATCATGGACGTACCTGCGCATTAGATCGACGCTACCATGCCTTGATTTGGGGAACACCTCAGCGCAATGTCTGGACAATTGATGCATCACTTGGCCGTTCGCCCTATAACCGGACAAAGCAAGCTGTCATCCATAACCAAAACCCTTATGCTCGTCATGCTGTTACACATGTTTCTCTGCTTGAAAAATATGGCTCTCATGCAGACTCAACATCTTTTGCTAGCCTTCTGGAATGTCGCTTGGAAACTGGACGCACCCATCAAATCCGTGTTCATATGACTCATATAGGGCATCCACTCATAGGCGATACAGTTTATGGAAACGCTTTTAAAACAAAATCAAACATATTCAACCCCACTATTAGAAATGCAATCGATCAATTCAACCGACATGCACTCCATGCTGCAAGTCTTACTTTTGAACATCCTTCTACCGGTAAAGTTATGTCGTTTTCCGCACCACTGCCTCAAGATATGGCTAAACTTATTGAGCTTTTTAAAAAAATGAATTGAAACTTTTCCCCTTCTCAAGATTTCACAATAAAATATCTTTTTTTGAACAAAATTGAAAAATATGCTAAAGTGAGGTTATGAGGATAGTTAGCTATCTAAAACATAGAATTTGCCTTATCAGGGAATTCAGACAAAAGGAGGGTGCTATATGGCCCATATGAATTTATTATCAGTAATGACAGGTGATGGTGGTTTAAACCGTTACTTGGAAGAAGTGCGTCGTTTTCCAATGCTTGAGCCAAAAGAAGAGTATATGTTAGCTCAGCGTTACCGTGAGCATAATGATCTAAAAGCTGCGCATAGGCTAGTAACCAGCCATTTGCGTCTCGTAGCTAAAATCGCGATGGGATATCGGGGCTACGGACTTCCCATTGGGGAAGTCATTTCAGAAGGCAATGTTGGACTCATGCAAGCTGTTAAACGTTTCGAACCAGAGCGGGGTTTTCGTCTTGCAACCTATGCAATATGGTGGATTAAAGCGTCAATCCAAGAATATGTATTGCGCTCTTGGAGTTTGGTGAAAATGGGGACAACAGCTAATCAAAAGCGCTTGTTTTTCAACCTTCGTAAGTTAAAAAGTAAACTTCAAGCACTTGATAGTGGTGATCTCAATGCAGAACAAGTGAAAGAAATTGCAACCCAGTTGAATGTCACAGAAGATGAAGTTGTATCAATGAATCGTAGGCTTGGTGGTGACACTTCACTCAACGCACCAATTCGAACAAAAGAAGGGGAAAACAGTGAGTTGCAAGATTGGTTGGTGGATGAATCTAACGATCAAGAACAAATTTTGATTGAAAAAAGTGAATTAGAAAATCGCCGTTCCATGCTCATAAATGCCATGGACAATCTCAATGAACGCGAAAAGCGTATATTTAAAGCGCGTCGTTTAAACGATGTACCACTAACCCTAGAAGAACTCTCTGGTGAATTTAATATTAGTCGAGAACGAGTAAGACAAATTGAAATGCGTGCATTTGAAAAAGTGCAAAACTCTATCAAAGATTCTACTTTATCTCAAAGTCAAGTATAAAACCTAGAGTTAAGTATAAAGCCAATGGTTTGCACATTCTTTAAATGTGAAAATGAAAAAAAGCATGCCTTGGCTTTATACTTGTAAATTAGCCTATCGAATTCTTTAAGTTATTGATATGTAAAGCTTTATTGAATATATTTGGTATATAATTGATAAAGACGGTCGTAGAAAATTCTTCACAGCCGTTTATTCTTTTGCATCTATGTTTTATTTTTTTGACCAAGAACTGTTAACTTATCTTGTTGTGCAAGCCATTGTCCAATAACTTCATTAAAAATAGACTTACCTGTTGGTCCTTTTGCAAAGGTTAATTCACTTATACGCCCGTTTTTATCCGTTAACACCAAACGCATCCAATCTAATTCTCGCATCAATTGTAAATTTCGATCAAGAAATGGATGATTTCCACTCAATGCGACAAGAAAAAAGTCATCGTTAATCTTTGCAGCAATGGTTCTTGTTAAAGCCTGTCCAATGGATTGTTCACTTGCTTTAAAGGTTAATGCTTGAACATTGCTTATAGCTTTACCTGAAAATTTATCAGAAAGAATAAAAACAAGGTCCATAATATATGCAGCAGGAAATGACTGATCGGTATTACGACGTAAAATTAACCGTAATGATACCCCTTCATCAGGAATTGTTATATCACCTTGTATAGTTGTTTCTTCTGGAGCCCCCTTCACTTGAGATTCTTTTATAAGCGTCCAGCGAGCACTTCCCGTTGCTATCTTTTCTGCATCATAATTTGTACGTGCTTGATAGAAAACAGCTTCACCTGATTTTTCAAGCGATTGCAAATTGCTATCAACAACTGTTGAGAGTACTTCTTCATCCGAAGAATCTATCGCTTGTTTTAAACCAACATCAATTTCACTTCCATCCTCTAATAAGCGTTGTGTTAACTTTCTCTTAATTGGAAAAGCCTTTGGTACTCTGTGAGAAGCTTGAAGATTTTCTTCTAAAAACTGATGATCATTTGATACAAATACACGCTCACCAACAAAAAAAATACCAACAAGTAAAACAACAAAACTAACAACAGAAACAGCACTTATCACAATACGCCTTTGCACTAACGATTTATTAGCACGACGTAAAGCCTGAGAAAAAATGTGCGAAACAATATGCGGATTATCTTCCTGCGAAGGAGAAATCTTTAACACACTGCTATTAACATGCTGAGAAGGCACATCAGCCTCCATATTAACAGGCTCTGCATCTGGTATATCTGATACACAAAGCTCAACAAATACCTTGTTATCCTTTGAACGTGTAACAAAATCTTGCTTTCTTTTTATGTTTACCTCTGACAATTCATTATTTTTTGGTAATATAGTTTTTTTTGTAACTTTCTTATCTTCATTTATATTTGTGGGATTCCACCCAATAACTGAAGAAAGCCGTTTCTTTTCAACTGCTAAATATTCTCCTTCAACAGTTGCAATAGAACTTTGAAGAATCTTTCTTTGTTCATCCGCTATTGCTTGTGGTATTTTTGCTGTTACAAATTGATGTTCTAGTGTTTCGGTAGCCCGCTTATAAATCCGCTTACGCACTTGTGGTGTAATATTATTTTGTGCATTAATTGTCTTTTTTAAGATTCCAACGAAATCTACCATTTCCTCTATAATCTCTCTTAAACTGAGAAAAATCAATAGTAAAGCCAAAAAACTTTATTTTAGCCTTCTAAATTGGTTGCCATTTAATATTGGTACAACTATTGCAATAATGTAAAATGAATATGAAAAATAAACAATGCTATTTTGCACCTTTCTTTTACGTGCTCTTAAAAACTTTTTTTGTAAAAAGATACAAAAACGAACAGAGAGCATATATAGAAATCTAAAAACAATAATCAATTAACAAAGGGATCCGTAATAAGAATAGTATCTTCACGCTCTGGACTTGTGGATAATAAAGCCACTTTTGTATTAATCAGTTCTTCAATATAGCGTATATATTTAATAGCCTGCACTGGTAAATCTTCCCACCTCAATGCATGTGCTGTTTCTTCCTTCCAACCTTCTAATGTTGCATAAATAGGCTTCACCCGATCCTGAGCTCCCATGGAAGAAGGTAAATAATCAATCCTTTTACCATCAAGCTCATAACCAATACAAATTTTTATTTCATCCAAACCATCTAAAACATCAAGTTTTGTCAATGCTATACCTTGAACACCGCAAATTGTTACCATCTGACGTACTAAGACAGCATCAAACCAACCACATCGACGCTTTCGACCCGTTACAACACCAAATTCATGTCCACGCACTCCTAGAAATTCACCAATATCATTTATCTGCTCTGTCGGGAACGGCCCTTCTCCAACGCGTGTAGTATAAGCTTTTGCAATACCCAAAACATAATGAATTGCATCAGGTCCCATCCCCGAACCTGTACATGCTTGCCCAGCAACTGTATTAGATGACGTTACATAAGGATAAGTTCCAAAATCATTATCTAATAAAGCACCTTGCGCACCTTCAAAAAGAATGTGTTTCCCTCCTCGATAACCTTCATCTAAAAGACGCCACGTACAATCCATAAAGGGCAAAATTTTATCCGCAACTTGCATCAATTCATCATAAAGTGCTCGAGAATCAATCTCTGAAACACCCATCCCACGACGCAAAGCATTATGATGCCTCAAAAGCCGCTCAATCTTAGCCATAAGTGTATCTTTTTCTGCTAAATCCATCACTCGGATAGCACGACGTCCCACCTTATCTTCATAAGCCGGTCCAATACCGCGCTTTGTTGTACCAATCTTTAAACCAGATAAACCGCTTTCTCGAATTGCATCAAGATCACGATGCAAAGAAAGAATCAAAGGAGCATTTTCAGCAATACGCAAAATTTCTGGTGTGATTTTTACACCCTGATTACATAGTTTTTTTACTTCTGCAACAAAATGATGAGGGTCAACAACAACACCATTACCAATAATTGATAACTTGCCACGCACTAAACCAGACGGTAAAAGTGATAATTTATAACTGACTCCATCAACAACCAATGTATGGCCAGCATTATGCCCCCCCTGATATCTCACCACGATATCTGCTCGCTCAGACAACCAATCTACAATTTTACCTTTGCCTTCATCACCCCATTGTGTACCGACAACAACTACATTGGCCATAACTTTCTCCGTCGTGTTTGGTCAAAAAAACCAGCATTCAAAAACAAACTCTTCTTTATAACGAAACCTTAGAGCAAGTGCGACTCCTCATTTCAGATTTTTCTCAATCTTCAAGTGATTAAATTTTCAAATTTATGATAATAAAGATAAGCAAGTACCCAAATATTCTCAATCTGTCATTTTCGCTACAAAAAGTAAAAACATTAGAGATTTTAATTTGTGCGTATCCAACACCTGACAAAGCATTCATTCCCCGTCTTAATCTTTTACAATTCATGTAATATTTAGAGGCTGTTTGTCTGATACAAGAATACGAAAGATCATCATAATCTCTCGTATCCTTTTTTGTTTAAAAACACGTTGTGAAAATCACCAGTAATTATTTAAAGCTGTGCTTTTTCAACTTGGAACGCCCACTCAAGCCATTGTGTTAAAATTTCAAGATCGGAAGCCTCAATTGTTATACCCGCCCAAATTCGAAGCCCAGGAGGAGCATCGCGATACGAACCGATATCATAAGCAACCCCTTCCTCATCAAGACGCTTCACAACCGCTTTTATAAAAGATACTCGCCTTTCCGTATCCAAAGCAGTAATCACTGGATCCACAATATCTAAACAAATAGCGGTGTTAGAACGCACTTCAGGATCTTTTGCCAAATATTCTAACCATGGCGTTTTGCGAACAAAAGCATCAAGTACAGAAAAATTTTTCTCAACCCGTGCTCTTAATGCCGCTGCACCTCCTAGAGATTTTGCCCACTTCAACCCATCAAGGAAATCCTCAACACAAAGCATAGAAGGTGTATTGATGATCTTTCCTTTAAAAATATCTTCGTTCAATTTTCCATTTTTTGTCATATAGAAAAGTTGGGGCATAGGCCAAGCTGGAACATGATTCTCAAGCCTCTCAACAGCACGAGGACTTAAAATCACCATACCATGTGCAGCCTCACCTCCCAAAACTTTCTGCCATGAAAAAGTAACAACATCTAATTTTGAAAAATCAAGATATTGCGCAAAAGCTGCCGATGTTGCATCACAAATGGTCAATCCAGCCCGCTTATGCGGAATGAAATCCGCATTAGGAATACGCACACCAGAAGTTGTCCCATTCCATGTAAAAACAACATCCCGATCAAAGTCAAGTTGTGTTAAATCTGGTATTTCACCATAAGGAGCTTCAAAACGACGCACATCAGAAAGCTTTAATTGCTCGACAACATCTTTATTCCACCCAAACCCAAAACTTTCCCACGCTGCCATATCAATGCCACGCTCACCTAATAGAGACCATAGAGCAGCCTCAACAGCACCGGTATCTGATCCTGGCATAATTCCTATACGATGATCAGAAGGAACCTCAAGAATCTCACGGGTTAAATTAACAACTTCAGCAAGTTTTAATTCTGCTTCTCTAGATCTATGTGAACGCCCAACTAATGCATTTTTAAGAACATCAAGAGTCCAACCAGGCCGTTTGCTACAAGGACCTGAAGAAAAATTAGTATTATTGGGACGATTACTTGGTTTTTGTAACATTATCATTATTTCTCCCCTTTTAGATGTTTTTCTTTCTTTATAAAGAAAAACAAATTATTATAAAGACTAATCAATAATCTTTTTAGAAAAAAGTCAAAAATGTTGTCTCTTATTTCGTATGCTTAGAATTTAGGGAAACTTTATAAAAAAATCTTTCTTAATCATTCTTCTCGATCGATTCTTTTAATTTTTTTCGTATCACCACCACGATAAGACAGCATTCTAATAACAATACACTAAAGTGTCCAATATACCTATCAAATTTATTTTATGATAAAGATTCATTGATAACGCTCTAGAATAGGGAGGTAAACTTATTAAAAAATCAATTATTTTTCTTTTGATGACTGGACAGAGAAAATTTTAATGTTATAACCGCAAACGCTTTATGTTTTTTTGAAGCATGCCCAGATAGCTCAGTTGGTAGAGCAGCGGACTGAAAATCCGCGTGTCCGTGGTTCGAATCCGCGTCTGGGCACCACTTTTTGTGTTTAAAATATTGAAATATATAGTTTTTTTCTTTAAATAGCTATTTTCAGACCACCTTTTAGACCACCTTCTACAGTTTATATAATTTTACCTAATTTGTTCTTATTTGCTCCTTATTTTTCTTTGGAGTGAAGTCTAAGATCTCTTTTTTTCTCCATCTCACTGCTCTTCCCAGCTTATAAGGTTGGGGAAACTCTCCTTGAAGCACCCAATTGCGAATCGTTGTTGTAGATACACTAAAAAGCTGTGCACACTCACGTGTCGTTACATATCTATCTCCATCATCAAATATCATCTCATTACCTTTCTCTTTTTTATATTAATTAAATGGGTGGGAGTGCTGGGAGGAGAGAGCACCCCCATAGGTTTAAGCAGCTTTTGTCAAAATCTTTTGCATCTCTTGTTCTATTTCCCCTAAAAAGATTTCGACCGCTTTATTAATCTCTTCAATGTGTTCCTCATCGCGGAGGATGCGTTTGATTTTCATTCTCAAACCAGTAGATTTGCCTACAAAGTTTGGATTATAGCTCATGAAATCACACCATTTGCGTCCAGTGCATGCCATTTGGAATTGCATTTGTGCATGATATTCTGGTTTGATTTCGTCATACATAAAGAAGCGCAAATGCGTGGTTGATTGTGGACATTTGACTTCGATTAAACCGTCCTCTCCAATGAACCCATCAGGACTTGCACCAGCCATTTTCATTTTTGGGTGGGGGATAAACCCGCATCTTGTGACTTCTGCGTCATAAATGAATTCATATTCTCTTAAGGCATTCTCTTCATGTTCAATGCCCCATTGCATAGCAGGTGTTGTATAAGATTGGCTTATTTCCCCTATTAAGCGTTCTGTCATGAGTTTCGTTTTGTAATCTTCATATTTGCTTGTAGGCAAACCTTTTGCTGTCTTACTGAGTACGTTGTAAACGTTTGAAGCAGTGACTTTACCTAAGCGCGCTTGAAACCATTCTGCTGTTCTTTGCTCCATTTCACACCGCCGTTTGTTGCTCTTGTGGTGGTAAGGATTGTTGTGCTTTATTCATTTGCTTTCGTTGCTTTTTTTTCAAAGAAAACAAAGCGGTTTGTGCTTGTTTATAAGACATATCTGTTAGATTTTTTACTCCTATGAAAGAGAGAAGCCTACTTTCTTCAGATTGTGTTTTTTTAATTAATTCTTTGATTTCA